>JBEKYF010000018.1:0-50761 GCA_049511255.1 Terriglobales bacterium
GCTCGAATCCACGCTGTTCGGGCACGTCAAAGGCGCCTTTACCAGCGCGGTTGCGTCGAAGAAGGGGCTGTTCGAAGTTGCCGACCGGGGCACGCTCTTTCTCGACGAGATCGGCACCATGAGCATGGACACGCAGAGTAAGATTCTGCGCGTGTTGCAGGACCGCAAGTTCATGCATCTGGGCGGCGTGCAGGAAATTCAAGTGGACGTGCGCATCATCGCCGCCACCAACGTGGATCTTCGCCAAATGGTGAAAGAAGGCCGCTTCCGCGAAGACTTGTTCTATCGCCTCAACGTAATCAGTCTCGATCTGCCGCCGCTGCGCCAGCGCCGCGAAGATATTCCGCTGCTGGTGCAACACTTCCTCCAAAAGTATTCCGAGGAGAACGAGCGGCCCCGTCGCCGCATTACCACCGAGGCGTTGCGCCCGCTGGTGAGCTATCCATGGCCCGGCAACGTTCGCGAACTGGAGAACACGATCGAACGCGCCGTGGTGCTATCTTCCGACAGCGACATTGGGCTCGACCTGCTGCCCGACCACATCGTCGGCCGGGGCAACTCGCTTCCATCTTTGGATGCGAATGCGGGGGCCACGCTGTTCGGCATCATGGAAGACTGCGAACGGCGGATCATCATCGACATGCTGGAAAAATGCGGCTGGAACCAGACCGAAGCGGCGGAACGCTTCCACGTCCCGCTCTCCACGCTGAATCAGAAAATCAAACGGCTGGCCATCGAGATCAAGAAGAAGAACAACCACCGCGAGTAGCTCACGTGGGGACAGCCGCCCTCGGCTGTCCAGGCGAGCGCAGCTCGCCTCGGTTTTGCGCGGTCCATTCCGAAGCGCAGCGGGTCCAGCTGCACAGGCGGCTGTCCCTACGCGAACTTCGGTTCGCCGCTGTTTTCTCCTCTGCTATAGTTCCCTGAGCAGAAGTTCCCCGACCCGACATGGCGTTAGAACTCGAACTGACTTCGCCCGTTGACGTCGCCAAAGACTTTACGCTGGCGGTCCAGGAATACACCCTGCTGTCGGCGCAATCCCTGGCGAACTTCTTCCGCCGTCCCCTGTACATGGCCGACATGCTGCAGCAGGCGGATCTGATCGGCGTCGGCTCCCTGCCGATTGTGATTCTGACGGGACTCTCCGTCGGCGCGCTGCTGGCGCTGAACTCAGCCAGCACGCTGCAACGATTCGGCGGGGTCACTCTCATCGGCGAGCTCGTGTCGATCGGCATGGTCACGGAACTGGGTCCGCTCATCACCGGGCTGATGGTGGCGGGGCGAAACGCCTCCGGCATGGCCAGCGAACTCGGCTCCATGGTGGTGACCGAACAGATCGACGCCATGCGTGCCCTGGGCACCGACCCCACCAAGAAGCTGATCACGCCACGAGTCGGGGCCACCGCCTTCATGCTGTTCTTCCTGACCATCATCGCCGACTTGCTCGGACTGATTGGCGGCTATGGCGTGGCGCACCTGCTGTTCGGGGTGGACACGAACCAGTATTGGACTTCGGCGTGGCAGACCCTTGTCTTCCGCGACGTCTTCACCGGCCTCCTCAAGCCCGTGCTGTTTGGGTTCATCATCTCGACTGTAGGCTGCTATTACGGCATGTCCACGCGCGGCGGCACGCAGGGAGTGGGCCGTTCCACCACCCAGGCCGTGGTCGCTGCTTCGGTATTGATTCTGATCGTGGATTTCTTCGTCACCAAGTTGATCTTCGCAATTTTTGGTTACAGATAAGCTATGCCGGCTCCCGCCCTGCCCAGCGAAAATCCGGCTGCTGCCGTCGCAACGCTCTCCGGCTACGCCATCGAGTTCGACAATGTTTCGATCGCATTCGATGAAAACGTGGTGCTCGACGGCATTTCCTTCCAGCTTCCGCACGGCGAAACCAAGGCGCTGTTTGGCGTCGCCGGGACGGGCAAGAGCACGATTCTCAAGCTCGCCATCGGACTCATGCGGCCCGATAGCGGCCGCATCTTCGTGATGGGAGAGGAAGTCACACTCATGTCGGAACGGGAACTGTTCGAACTGCGCCGGCGCGTGGGCATCGTGTTCCAGGAAAGCGCGCTCTTCGACTCGCTCAAAGTATATGAAAACGTCGGTTTCCGCCTGACGGAAGAGCATCTCCCCGCAGCGGAAATCGAGCGGCGGGTCCGCGAGGTACTGCGCTTCGTGGAATTGGAACGAACCTACGACATGCGTCCGTCCGAACTCTCGGGCGGCATGAGAAGGCGCGTGGCCATCGCTCGCGCCATCATCACCGAACCCGAAGTGCTGCTCTATGACTCGCCTACTGGGGGACTCGATCCGGTAACCTCGAACACGATCATCGAACTCATCGTGAAGCAACGCGACGTCTACAAAACCAGCGCCCTTATGGCGACCCACCGCCTTCAAGATGCCTTCACCATGGCGACTCACCAGTTCGATAAAGCCACCAACCAGATGGTCGCTCTACCCAAAGGTCAGCACTGCGAAGTGCCGATGAGCTTTCTGATCCTGCGCGACGCCAAGGTCATCTTCGATGGCGACGCTCACCAGCTCGCCACTTCGCGCGACGAGTATATTCGCGAATATATTTCGTAGCAGCTCGTGTAGGAACTGCTCGTGTGGGGACGGGCGCCCTGCCCGTCCAAGCCGAGCGCAGCTCGGCAGACTGCCTGTGATCACAGCAACTCTGGACTCGCTATAGAATGCGTCACCCAACTGGAAGTTTCACGGCTTTTTTTCATCGCGCGTCTCTCCGCCGCTCTTGTCCTGGCCACCTTTTCCCGGCAGACCAGCCGGATTTTCGTGTACGCGCTCGCGGAATCCGCCTTTCATCCCCCGCGCGAGGCCGATCGTCGCTTCCCCAAACTTGTCGCGCAGATGATCCGCGGCCGCCAGGGCCTTCTGCCAGCGCTCATGCCGCGAAGGCTCCAGCAGATCGAACTGGGTTGAACCCGATTCGAAATTCGATGCCTGCACTCCCAGCAATCGCACCGGCGCGCCCGGCTTCCAGTTATCGAAAAACAGACGCCGCGCCTGCTCAAAAATCTGGTTATCCATCTGCGTCGGCTCGTCCAGCGAATGCGCCCGCGTGATGGTCGAGAAATCCTTGTAGCGCAATTTCAACTGGAGCGTGCGCGCGAAATATCCGCCCTCGCGCAAGCGCCGTCCCACCATCTCGCTGAGCCGCATCAGCGTGGACTGCAAGCGCTCGGCGTCGCCCGTGTCCTCGTCAAACGTGTGCTCGTGGCTGATCGATTTCGGATCGACATTTTCTCCCACCGCGTTGTCGAACCATCCACCCGCATCCTCGCCCCGCGACTTGCCTGCCAGCGCCAGCCCCCATTTTCCGAAGCGGTGTTCCAGATCCCGGTCCTCCAGGCGCGCGAGGTCGCCCACTTTCTGAATGCCCATCGCGTGCAACCTCTGCTCCATCACCTTGCCGACGCCAGGGATGTCGCCGACGGCGAGCGGCGCCAGGAACTTTGCCTCTTCTCCGGGGAGCACCCAGAGCACTCCGTTTGGTTTTGCTTTGGCGGAGGAAACTTTCGCGATCAGCCGCGAGGTGCCAATCCCGATCGAGCAATTTAACTGCGTCGCCGACTTCATCGCGTCATGCAACCGGTGCGCGGAATGCAGCGGCCGGCCGTGCAGGCGCTCGGTCCCGGTCATGTCGAGATAGGCCTCGTCCACTGAGGCCATCTCGACCAGCGGAGAAAAGTGGCCGAGCACTTCATGCACCTTCCCGGAATACTCGCGATAGCGCTCCGGATGCCCATTCACAAAAATTGCCTGCGGACAAAGTTTTGCCGCTGTCCGCAGCGGCATGGCCGAGTGCACGCCAAACTTCCGCGCCGCGTACGATGCGGCCGAGACCACTCCCCGCTCGTCGCGCTGCCCGCCCACCACCACCGGCTTGCCTTTCAGCGATGGGTCAAACAATTCCTCGACGGAGACGAAGAAGGCGTCCATATCGACGTGGAAGATGGTGCGGGAAATCGGGCCATCGGCTGATCGGGTCATTATCGGGCGATCGGGTGATCGGAGTGCCTTGCAGAAGTGTACCGCGAGAGCACTCGGACGTAAGCTTCCCTGTCGCCGACGCCGTAACTTCGATAGCGAGTGGGCCGGCGTGTCGTCTCCGAAGACGGCCCTCGAAGCCGCCCCAGCCCCACTAGTCGGCGCTCTTTGAAAACACGAAGTTGAGGCAGTCAGCTGTCAAGCCCCCACCCGAAATCCTGCGAGTGAGCCCAACAAGCTAACTCCTTATTCCGGAATATTTTACGTATAACTCCTTTAAATTCAAAGATTTGAAAGGAATTTCCAGCCAAATCTATGATTCTAAAGGGCCGTGATATAAAAAAAATTGTGACGCCGGATAGTACCTTTGGAGTAAACAAACTGCACCCAAAGTGGGGGCAGTCGAGCTAAGTCATTATTCGGGAATACTTTACATATAAGTCCTTATCCTTTAATACTTTGCGGAGGCTTTCCCGCCACAACATTGATTATAATGGACATAAGTAGGGGGTGGGGGGGTAGGGGGGGTGGGGGTAACTTTGTCGGCGACGCGATCTTCCCCTCGATGCAGGATGCGCTAGCCCAGCACCGGCTCTTTTTTCAAACCCGCGGCTGTTGGGACTGCGACCGCGGTGGCCCGCACTTGTCGCGCCCGCTCGTAGATCTTGCCGTACTCGCGGGCCGACGCCCCCCAGGAAAAATCGCGGCTCATGCCGTTGCGCATCAGGGTCTGCCACGACGACGGATCCTGATAGGCAAGCAATGCTTGTTTGATGGTCGCGAGCAGCGCTTCGCCCGTGTAGTCGGAGAACTTGAAACCCGTGCCCTTGCCGGTGCGCGCGTCCCAGGGCTCGATGGTATCGTCAAGACCGCCCGTCGCTCGCACGATGGGAACGGTTCCGTACTTCAAGCTGTAAATCTGGTTCAAGCCGCAGGGCTCGTACCGGGAAGGTATCAGGAACATATCCGCACCCGCTTCAATTTTGTGGGCGATGGCATTGTCGAACGCGATCTTGACTGCAATCTTGTGCGGGAACTGCTTGTTGAGCCGCTGGAATACTTCTTCATACGGCTTGTCTCCTGTTCCGAGCACGACCATGATCATCTCTTCGCGCGCCAGACGGTCCATGATCTGGGCGATCAGATCGAAACCCTTCTGCGCGGCGAAGCGCGAAACGATGCCGATCACCGGAATTTTAGCGTCGACGTTTGCGATGCCGAAGGCGTTGAGCAAGTCCTGCTTGCATTTCAGCTTGCCGCTCAGATCGTGCGGCGAATACTTTGCGACGATGAATTTGTCGGTCTGCGGGCTCCACTCGTCGTAATCCACGCCGTTCAGGATGCCGGTTACCGTGGCCGCGCGGCTGCGCAGCACGCCGTCCAGGCCAAAGCCATATTCGGTGGTCTGGATCTCCTGACTGTATTTCTTGCTGACCGTAGTGACGAAGTCGGAGAACACGAGCGCGCCCTTCAGAAAATTCACCTGCCCGAAAAATTCCATCTTCGAGATCGTGAACAGATCCCAGGGCAGAGTCAGCAGCGGCAAAATATCAGGCGGGAACAAACCCTGGTATCCCATATTGTGAATAGTGAAAACGGTGGCGACTTCGCGAAACGCGGGATCCTCGGCGTAGAGCGTACGCAGCATCACCGGCACGAGCGCGGACTGCCAGTCGTGGCAGTGAAAGACATGCGGCACGCCAAGCACCTTGGAGGCTTCGAGCACAGCTCGCGAAAACAGAGCGAAGCGCTCGGCGTTGTCCGGATAGTCGCCGGCCGGGGTCCCGTAGAGCGCCTCCCGGTCGAAGTATGGCGGATAATCCACAAAATAAAATCGAACTCCGGCGGGCGCATTCGTGCCCGCCGTCACCACCGAGCAGAAGCGATACTTGTCGTCGAAAGGGATGGTGATGCTGCGCACCACTGTGTGCGGATCGGCCAGTTTGGTTTGGCGATAGCGCGGGATGTAGACGCTCACCTGATGTCCAAGAGCGGCCAGCGCGCGCGGCAAGGCGCCGACCACGTCGGCCAGTCCGCCAGTCTTGGAAAAGGGAACGCACTCGGAAGCTGCGAGAGCGATATGCATTGCGAAGGAGCCTCCTCGGCGAGAACTCGATATGCCTCGCTCACGTTATGATGATTACGGTAGAGACGCTGCTGGCCATTTGTAATTTGCAATTTGTTGTCTGTAATTGAAGTCGTTGAATCGTTTCTTTCAATCGCAAATTACAAATTGCCAATTACCAATTCACTTCAGTCTAAATGCCGGAAAGAAAGAGGGTCAATGTGCCGAAGGGCGCTAGCGTACAAACGAGTCAACGCAAGCCGAGATTGGGACAACATTTCCTGACGAGCGAACCGGCAGCCCTGCGCATTGTGGAGGCCCTGGGCGATGTTTCCGAGGCCACGGTGCTTGAGATCGGTCCCGGCCGCGGCGCCATCACGGATTTGCTGGCACGGAAAGCGCGGCGGCTGATCGCGGTGGAATTGGACCGCGTCCTTGCGGCGCAGCTCCGGATGAAATTCAACATGCAACCCAATGTTGAAATCATCGAAGGCGATATCCTGACGATCGAGCTGGACACCGTCTTCGGAGCGAAGCCGGGCAGCCTGCGCACCGGGCTGAACTTCACGCCCGAACCGGCCCGCGTCGTCGGCAATTTGCCGTACTACATTACCTCCGATATTCTGCTGCGGCTGCTGGAATATCATCGTTACTTTTCGACCATTGTCATCATGGTGCAGAAAGAGGTTGCCGATCGCCTGACGGCTTCGGCTGGAAGCCGCGACTATGGCTTGCTTTCGGCGACGGCACAACTGTACGGGCGGGTCGAGCAACTCTTCACGCTTCCACCGGCGGCGTTTTCTCCACCTCCCAAGGTTCATTCGAGCGTGATTCGCATTACGATCAAACCGCGGCTGGAGTCGCTTCGGGTTCCGGAGGCCGAGTTTATTTCGTTTCTGAAACTCGGCTTTGGGCAGAAACGTAAAACTCTCTGGAATAATCTGAAAACGCGGTACGATGAAGATGCGCTGCGTGCGGCTATGGCGAAAAGCGGCGTCAAACCTACGATCCGGGCCGAAGCGCTGCCGCTGGAAAGAAGCGCCGCTCTGTTCCGCGCGCTCGGCGACGGCAGTTCATAATTGTCGCGGGCAGAATTTCGCGAAGAAGAGTTCCCGCGCCACACGAACCGTGTCTCCACTTAGGAGGCCACTAATGACTTCCGCTGTACGAACTCCCGCCGTCGCCGGCAGGTTTTATCCGGGCCGCGCTGAAGAATTGCTGCGCGAAATTCGAGAATACACTTCTCCGGGCAAGACTACGGTCGAAAGCGGCCGCATCGCCGCCATCGGATGCGTCGCTCCCCATGCGGGATACATTTACTCCGGCGGTGTTGCCGGCGCTGTGTATTCGCGCCTGGAAATCCCTGAGCGCTGCGTGATTCTCTGCCCCAATCACACGGGCAAGGGACGTCCGCTTGCGATTATGGCCAATACAGCGTGGCAGACTCCGCTCGGTGAGGTGGCGGCGGACGCGGACCTGGGCGCTCGGTTGCTGCTGCGCTTCCCTATGCTGCAAGAGGACAGCGCCGCGCACCGCGCGGAACACGCCATCGAAGTCCAGATTCCTTTCCTGCAGGCGCAACAGCCGGAATTAAGTATCGTTCCGATCGTCATCGGCACCAGCGACTTTGATGTGCTGCGGGGATTGGGCGAAGCCCTGGCGGATGTGATCGCGGATCGAGATGAGAAAGTCCTGATCATCGCCTCCAGCGATATGAACCACTACGAGTCCGATGCGGTCACTCGCGTCAAGGACCACAAGGCAATCGAGCGCGTGCTCGCCCTGGATGCGCGCGGACTCTGGGAGGTGGTGATGAATGAAGACATCAGCATGTGCGGATTCGCGCCGACGATTGTCATGCTCACGGCGGCAAAGCTTTTGGGGGCGACTTCGGCTACGCTGGTCAAGTATGCAACTTCGGGCGATGTCTCCGGCGATTACGAGTCAGTGGTGGGTTACGCGGGAATTATTGTTGAGTAAAAACAGGAGTGCCGGGTGAAGAACAAAGGCGGCGATTTTTCGGCCGCCTTTTTCCGAAACAATTTTTTGTTTTCAGTGGGGACGCGGCGGCGGTGCGCTCGACGTGTGCGGCGACGCCGTCCCAGTAGAAGTCCCACGTCTCATTGGAGTTGGAATTGGACTCGTGCCAAAGCCGGTTGCCGGCGCCGTGGCCGGAACTGGTGGAACCATCGAGACTACGACGGGACGAGAAGTCCGATCCATTGTTTTCGCGAGGCGATCGAGGTGGCGCACCGATCCGCGTGGCACTCCGAAACTGGCGGAGCCGGGATTGATGGTCAGGCGATGCGACGCTCCCATGGCGGGATTTACTGAGAGGCCGCGTCCCACCATCACCGTCTGATAACCGCTCGCGGGCACCGCCGGCACTTTCATTCCGACCGGAGCATTCACCACCAGCGGAAGCGCATTCCACGAATTCCAATTGCCCGGCTGCCAAACCCATCCGAAGCCTGGGGCGAAGGCCCAGTTGCCGTAATTGTAGGGCATCCAGCCCCAGGGATAGCCCGACACCCACATGTAGCCGACGCCGGGATAGAGGGCCCAGCCGCCATCCTGGAACGGGCTCCAGTTGGCGCCGATGAAGTAGGGCTGCCAGACGTTGCCGTAACCGGGCACGGTCATGAAGTTGCCGTAGTAATTCAAGTCGGTCATGCCGTAACCGTACGGCGATGAAATGCCCGAAGCGCCGGCGGAAGCGTAGCGATCATGATAGTCGGTCTGTTGGCGATCCCAGGCGTCGGAGGGATCGTCTTCGTAATTCTTGGCGATCACGAAAGTGCCTTTTTTGGCGGAATCGTCGTTCTTAAGGTCGATAGTTGCGCTGTGCTTCTCGGAAACCTCAAATTGTCCGGACGGGCCGGTGGCGCTCAATTTGCCTTTGAATACGGCCACGGTCGCTTTGCCGGCGCCGTCGAGTTCCACGCGAAAATGCGCGGCCTCGGCCATGGTTACGGACTCGGGCGCAAAATTCAGCAGGAACTGGTCGCCGTTTTTCTCGCGAGCGTTTTTCGGGTGAAGATCCGCGTAGACGGTGCCGAAGACAAGTTGCACGGTACTGAGCTTCTGGCCATCGTCGCCGAGCGCAAGACGAGTGAAATCCACTTCGCTGGCGGGAGCAAGGCGCAGCGTGCTGCCATCTTCGAATTCCACTTCCGCGCGACCATCTTTGCCCGTCTTCAAGCGCGAGCCCTCGATCACGGGCAGGTTGATAAACGCTTTATCGAAACCGTCGCCGGCAGCGCGGTCGATCCGCACTGTGCCCTGAACTTCGCTCAAGCGGACGATGCGCGCCTTCGATTCGGCCGACGCCGAGGCCACCAGAAACGCCGCTGCGAGCACAGCCCACGTTGCCAGCATCTTTCCGAGTCTTGTGATCGCCATATACTTCTCCCGGGACTAGTTTGAGTCTGCGAGGATGCGGAGCTTAAGTCAAGGGGGGATTTTGGATAGTGGGCCATTGCGGCGGCGGAAAAATCCCCGCGCATAAACGATCAGTGAACGCCTGCGCGCTCCAGCAAGCGTTGGGCGCGGGCGCGGGTTACGTTGATCACCGAGGGATCGGCGACGATCTGATCGAGGATCGGCTGAATGGCTGTGACCTCGACCAGTTGATTGGTGCGGGCCATCTCCTCCATGCGCTTGAGTTCTTCGTCGAGCGCGAGCTTCTGATAGTGGCGATCGTACTGGAGGCGATGCCCGAATTCGAGCGTGGCCGCGAGACTTTGCATCAGGCTGGTCAGTTCCTGTACGGCGGGAATGGCGGAGTAGTTGTAGGTGGACTCACCGCTGCGCTGCGCGTCTTTGTAGCTGACCGTCTTTCCCCCGGTAAAGGCGAGTCCCTTGTGATGGGAATCGACGTCCTTCTGAAAATAGCCGGCCTTCGCCGCCAGTTCGAAGATTTTCTGCCGCGTTGCTGCGGCTACTTTGAAGTCCAGGTCGAAGCTGTCGGTTTCGTCGGGGTTGGCGGGCAGGCGGCCGCTGGACTGGTAGCGGGCCGAGCCGTCGGATTGAACGCGAATCGAGTAGCGCTCCGGCTGGGAGGCGGGGAAATCGAGGGTGAAGGTAACCACGGCCGGGACTTGAGTTTCGGTTTGCGAATAGGCGAGGATCGAAGAGAAGAGGATTAAGGAAGAAAAGATGAGCAGGCAGACAATTTGAAGTGGACGGGGCATGGGCCGCTTAATGATTGGGGATATTGGCGAGGAGTGTCAAGGGGAAGCAGCGTTCAGCCTGAGCGGCCATGCTCCAAGCCCGCTGCCGAATTTGGATTAAGTCCGCTTCTCATGGCTCCCCAGGATTTCGCGCCGCAGCACCCTACTTCGGATGACCTCTATGGCGAATCAACCAAAACACTGCATACGCAAGACCGGAGTATATAAGCGCCGTTACCGTCATTACTGGCATGTAGTCTTGACTCCGGAAGAATCGCCAACTGATCGTGAGCCCTGGCACCAGTGCCGGTTCGGCCGCCATGCCCATACGGGTATAAGTCAAGCCCCACAGCAGTCCCGTGAAAATTATTCCAGCACTAACGGAATACAAGAGGAGGCTTCCCCGGCGGCCTGAAGGCGTCTTCACTTTACCTCCTTCTCAAAATTCTCCGAGACTTCGCTCTGGCGTTCTTGCGTGGCTGCGGTGTGCAGATGGCAGATGGCGATGGCAAGCGCATCGGCGGCGTCGGCGGGCTCGGGAATCTGATCGAGATTCAAAAGGCGCGTCACCATTTGCTGGACCTGATGTTTTTCGGCGCGGCCGTATCCGACCACCGCGGACTTGATAGAGAGTGGCGAGTATTCGGCGACTTCGAGTCCGGCGGAAGCGGCGACCAGCATGGCTACCCCGCGCACCTGGCCGAGTTTCAAGGCGGACTTCACGTTGGCGGCATAGAAAACGTCTTCGATGGCGACGCGATCGGGCCGGTGCTGGGAGATGAGTTCCTGAAGGCCGATCGAGATGCGCGACAGGCGCGCGGGCATAGGGTCGCGCGGGGAAACTTTGATGGCGCCGCAGACGATGCAGACGAGGCGATCATTGTTGCGGTCGTCGGAGAGCAGTTCGACTACGCCGTATCCGGTGTATTCGGTACCGCAGTCGATGCCGAGGACGCGCATGAGGGAAGTGTAGCAGGACAGTGGTCAGTGGCCAGTGGCCAGTTTCTCACTCTCAACAGCATCCTGGTCTTCGGGATTTGGCTTGCTCAGTTTCTTGCTGGAAGATGGCGTAGGCGTTGGGTGAGGATTCCAGACGGCTCCGATCTGGAAAGCGCGATGCCGAGCCTCGCTCGGCTGGACAGCCGAGGGCGGCTGTCCCTACCCACGTGCGCTAAAGCAGCATGATAACCTAAGTAAATTGCGGCCCAGGGAAACGAGCGATGCGGGCGGACTCATACTCGTACCAGAAAATCATATGAGGAGCAGGCGATGAAAATTGGAATGCTGACGGGCGGGGGCGACTGTCCTGGGCTGAATGCGGTCATTCGGGCAGTGGTGCGTAAGGGCACATTCCACTATGAAGACGAGTTTGTGGGATTCGTAGAGGGCTGGCGCGGGGTGTTGGAAGACAAGATCATGGAACTCGACCTCTCCTCGGTGGGCGGCATCCTGCCGCGCGGCGGCACGATCCTGCGCACCTCGCGCACCAATCCAGCCAAGCATGACAACGGCCTGCAGCGCTGCGCCGAGAACCTCAGGAAGCATGGTTGTGACGCGCTGATCGCCATTGGCGGCGATGACACGCTCTCGGTGGCGCAGAAACTTTTCGTCAACGGAATAAACGTGGTTGGTGTTCCGAAGACGATCGACAACGATCTGGCCGGCACCGACTACACTTTCGGCTTCGACACGGCCGTGAACGTGGCCACCGGCGCCATTGACCGCGTGCATACGACGGCCGAAGCGCACAATCGCGTGATCGTGGTGGAAGTGATGGGACGCAATGCGGGCTGGATCGCGGCCTATAGCGGCATCGCCGGCGGCGCCGACGTCATACTGATCCCCGAAGTTCCTTTCGATATTGATCAGGTGGCCGAACTGATTCGTCAGCGCCACTCTCGCGGAAGATATTTCAGCATTGTGGTGGCAGCCGAAGGCGCGAAGTTTGCCGATGGCACCCAGTTAAACGGTGGAGCGTCGGTTCTGCAAGAAGGGCGCGATGAGTTCGGGCATCTTCGGTTGGGCGGAATCGGCTCGACCGTAGCGCGCGAGATCGAGAAACGGACTGGCTTCGAGTCGCGGTCGGTTGTGCTCGGCCACATCCAGCGAGGCGGAACGCCCAGCGCTTTCGACCGCGTACTGGCCACGCGCTACGGACTGGGCGCCATCGACATGGTGCACCGCGGCGAATTCGGGCAGATGGCGGCGCTGCGGGGGAATAAGATTATTTCCATCCCGCTAACGGAAGCCATCGCTTCGAATCGTAAGGTGGATGAGGAAATTCTTGACGCCGCGGTCGGCATTCTCGACAAGCTCGACTATAAGCCTCCGAAAGTGCCTGAACCAGCGCGGAAATGAAAAAAGGGGAAGAGCGCCTTGGCGTCCTTCCCCTTTTCTTAATCTGGATATGACTTTTGCACAGGCAGACTTTTGCACGCGATAGGGAGCTTGTAGCAAAAGGTACCACCAGAGCGGGATTTGCTTGGCATTGGCGCGGGTTTCAGGGCATACTTACTCAGCAATAGCTCAGCGCTTCCCCTCGACCGATTACGATTTTCGAGGAGGCTCCGTGCCCATGTTTCAACACGAGACCCAGCCCGAGAACCATCTGGAGCGATCAACGCCTCTCCCCTTGCAACCCGCATCGCAGGATGCGGAACAGCGGAAGCGGATGCTGATCGCGTTGGGGATACTGCTGGTGGCGCTGGCAGTGGTGGTCCTGAAAGACTGGGATTTCTGGTTTCCGCCGGGCGGTGAAGTCCAGGAAGCCGCGGTTCGAAGCAAGAATAAGAGTGTGGCTGCGGCAACTGCGAGCGCGCCGGCGACTCCGGCGCGGGAACGCAAGCCAGCCAGGCCCAAGCCCGCGGCACCCGCTGCGGCCGAAGTTCCCCTCCCGGCAAGCACTGAGCGCGCAGCGCTACCTCCCCTGGAGGTGGAAGTCGTAGCCGGAAACCGCCACATTAACGTGCCCGCGAAAAGCAATGCCATCCACCTGGATGTGGACTCGGGCGCGACGTCTTCCGTATCGAGCGCTCCCGCATCGGCGCCGAATGCGCTGGCCAGTGGCACGACGGGCGATAGCACGACGATCAATGCCGGTGATCGGGTGCGGCTCTCGCCGCAAACGACGCAGAGTTTGAGCGTTTCGGTGCCACCGAATTATCCCTTGCTGGCGCGGCAGATGAAGGTGCAGGGCGCAGTCAGTTTGCAGGCGCTCATCTCGCGAGACGGCACAATCCAGGAGCTACAGATTATCAGTGGCCCCGGCATCCTAGCTACTGCGGCTCGGGAGGCGGTGAAGCAGTGGCACTTCAAGCCATACCTCCAAAACGGGCAGCCCGTGGAAACTCGGGCCCGCATCACGGTGAACTTCACCATTTCGACAAATTGAGCTAGGGCGGGATCGAAGTACGCGTCGATCCCTTGGGAACGGCCATTGGGAACGGGCGGCTTCTTTGCGTTCGTGCAGCGGCTGCAGGCAGCTCTTCGGCGGAGTGAATCGGCACTATCAGAGATACAGGGTTCTGCGGAAAATTAAACGGGCGTCCGGATTCTTTCGAATCCAAGACGCCCGGGCAGCCCTCCCCCAGAACTGCTCAACTGGAAATGTAAGACTAAGCGGCGAATCTGAAAATGGCACGCGGGTGCAAACTTGTTCCACCAAAGTGCCACCCCGTGAATCACAGATTACAAACAGTCGACTGTTGATGCCGCGCCCCTGAAGGGGCATCTGATAAGGGGCATCTGATTTCGAAGAACTTACGGCATCGCGAAAGCGATGCCCGGATACGAAACCCGAGTTTTCCAGCCGCCGGTGAAGCCGTGCCCTTCCCGAAACCAATTTATGAGACCGGTCCAGTTCTATTCCGAAACCACCATCTTCCCAGGCGGCGTTCCGGTGGAAAACGGCGAGCCCGCGATAGCCGCCGGAACGCCGGTCGATGGATTGTAGGTATAACCCGCAATCCCGTGTCCAGCCGCCGTTCCGATATAGAAAAAGCTGCCGCTGGGGTCGATGAGGGCGAACAGCCCGCCCGCGGTCAAACTGAATGGCGAGCTCGCTACCGCCGCCAGCTGTCCATTCGTGGGAGTGATCGCGAAACACCAGATGGAGAAACTCGATCCCTCGCTGACCGCGTAAACGAACGAGCCGCCGGGATCGACGGCGAGCACGGTGGGGCCGGTGCCTGCCGTGGAGGTAAACGGCGAGCCGAGTATCGGGCTCAGCGCGCCCGTGCCGGGGTCGATGTTGAACCCGGAAATGTTGCCGGTGGTGGTCTCATACGGGGAGGGGTTGCTTGCCGAAGGGTTCGCAACGTAGAGGAACTGTTCACTCACATCCACGGCCAAGCCGAAGGCTCCCGCCCCCGAGAAGACCGGAGACCCAGGCACCTGACTGAGCACGCCGTTCGAGAAGGAGAAAGCGGTGACCATACCGATTTCCGGATTGGTCACGTAAACGAACTTGCCGGAAGGGGTGATCAGAATCTCGCTTGGATCGGTGTTTGCGTAGAAGGGCGAACCTGCGACCTCCGACAAAGCGCCCGTGCCAGAATCGATGGAGAAAACGGAAACGTTGTTGCCGTAATTATTGGTGACCAGCAAGTACTTGCCGGAAGGGTCAATGACTGCCGCATCCGGACCGGAACCGGCCTGAGTCGGAGTCCCACTGAGCGTCAAAGTCCCATCGCTGGCGAGGTTGAAAATCGAGATCGTGGAGGCGCGGGAATTGACCACGTAGAGAAACTTCCTCGACGGGAGCAACGCCAGGCCGACGGGCGAATAATCCTCCTCTTGCGGCGTTTGCGCCCCCATGGAGATGACCCCGGTGGTGCCGTTAATGTGCAGCAGAAGCACGGAGCCCATCGCTGGCAGGGTTACGTAGGCATTATGGTCCGGCCTCGTCAGGGTGCTGTTACCGCTGTTGCTGCAGGAAAGGGAAAGTAGGGCCAGGATAATGATGACGGCCACAAGAACCCGGGGAAGACAACATTGACCTGCCAGTGCGGCACGCGCCGCCCTTAGAAAGCTCATTTGCGAACCTGCTCCTCAATATCTAAAGTGAAAACGAAAAGGTCGTGTTCACTATCGTGCACGAGAAGGCGGGAACAACGCAACTGCATCGGGTCATCGGGTGATCGGATCATCGGGTGATCGAGAAGCAAAAGCCCTGGCTTGTCGATGGCCCGATGACCCGATGGTCAGATGACCCGATCGACTCGGGATGTGTTCTAATCGAGTTGTAAATCGGTGCGTTCGTGATCGACATCCACTGCCACATTCTGCCCGAGGTCGACGACGGCCCCAAGTCCTGGGATGTCGCCGTCGAAATGTGCCGCATGGCGGCGGCTGACGGCATTACCCATGTTGTCGCCACCCCGCACGCCAATGATCGTTACGCCTATGATCGCGGATACCTTTGCGGGCTTCTCGACCAGCTACGGGAGAAGGTTGGTTCCGCGCTGCAATTGCAATTAAGTCTAGGCTGCGATTTTCATCTTTCCTTCGAGAATCTGGAACGCGTGCTCGAGCAGCCGCACACCTATACGATTGGCGAAACCAACTATCTACTGATTGAACTCAGCAACTACAGTGTCCCGACGCGGCTGGGCGACTGTTTCTTTCGCCTGGGGGATCGCGGGCTTACGCCGATCCTGACCCATCCGGAACGCAACCCGATCCTGCAGCAAACGCCGCAGCGCATCCTGGAGTGGGCGGAGCAGGGCTGTCTGATCCAGGTGACGGCATCGGCGCTGACGGGGTTCTGGGGAGAACGGCCGGAAATCATCGCCCGCTGGCTACTTGACCGCTCTGCCGTACACATCCTCGCCTCCGATGCTCACGACACGAAGCGCCGCATCCCGAATCTTTCCGGGGCTCGCGATGTGGCGGAAAAAATCGTGGGGGCCGAGTATGCCGAAGCGCTGGTCGACGGCAACCCGGGCGCAATCGTCAATGGATTACCGATCCCTTACTGCCCGCGGCCGGTGCTGGACTAGGAGAAATGGACCAGGCTATGGCTAATCTCAATAAAATCGATCCCATGACAATGTTGGCCGGTTTACCTCCACAATCGGATAAACTTGATTGGCGCGTCCCCTTGGGCTAGATTGCTGAGCCTAGGGTGAGGAGGTTGCAGATGAACAGACGCATTCTTTTGGCAATGACTTTCACGCTGGCGCTCGTTGTCCTGCGGGCTTCTGCCTTTGCCCAGGCAGCGGCGGAATCTGTTTTGTTGGGTGCGGGTTCGGCCACGGCGACCGTCAAGGCCGGATCGGCGTTGAGTTCGGCGTTGAATTCGGCATTGAACCAAAACAGCAAGCAGCTTGAAGGGCACGTTCAGCGACAAATGTTGCAGCCGACGCCCGGAAAAATGTCGCAAGCGGGAGCCCGTCCGGTTTCGATGAGTCCGGTCAAAGCCACTGCGGTTCGCGCCGGCACGACGCCAGCGCAGGGCGCCTTAATTGCCTCCATCCAGGGTGCTGTGACCCAGGATGCTGTGACCGGTTGTGCCCCGACGAAACAGGTGGCTTCAACGCCCGGAAGCGAGACTGCTGCCGAATCGGCGCAGACGAATTGCAGCGGCGAGCATTCTGCCGGCCAGCCGGTGCCTCAGAAATACAAATCGGTGATTACTGTCTCGTTCCCGAAGTGAGTTTCGTGCGGTCGGGTGTATCGGACAAGCTGAGCCAGGAGGAGGCGGAGGCGCTGCGATCGGTTGTCGAACACAACTGCGTGACGCAGTTTGCACTCGCTGGATTCGAAGCGCGTTAATTTCCGGTGTGGATCCCGCTCTATAGGGCCTCCTTCAGTTTCCTACAGTCACATCCGCTCAGTTAAATCGAGATTATTTTCAGGTGCGGCCACTTCGTGGTTTTCGCGCCACCGGTTCGCGCCACTCAGGCATATAATGTGGCGATTTCGCAAGCTTGATTCCAGCCGCATCGGAGGTCTGTTGCCCCTGTCGCTCGACACTCGTGAGGTCGGACGCGTCACCATCGTGCGCTGCAACGGACGGATTGTCGCGGGCAGCGAGAGCGAGTCTCTGCGCGCGCACGTTGACCGGTTGTTGCTTGACCGCCGCGCCATCGTCCTGCACCTGGGCGAGGTCGGATTCATTGACAGCAGCGGCCTGGGCACGATGGTCCGCGCCCTGACCAGCACCCGCCGGGCGTACGGAGACCTGAAGCTATGCAATGTGCCCGAACATGTGCGCAAGGTTCTGGATATGACGCGTCTGACGACGGTGTTCGATACGCACGAGTCGGAGGAGAAGGCGATCGCTGCCTTTTACCGCCCCGAAGCCCGCGCCGAGACACCCATGCGCACCGGCCGCAGCGTTCTGTGCCTCGACTACAACCGCGACGTGCTCGCCTACTTGCGCGAACTGCTGCGCCGCGCCGGATACGACGCCCAGACCAGCAGCCATCCGGGCGACGCTCTGATCCTGATGTGCGTCACCCATTTTGATCTCCTGCTGGTAGGCCCCGACCTGACCATGTCCCCGGCCACGCAGCAAGCCCTCCAGGCCGCGTGCGCCAGCCTCCCGGTGATCGCACTGGATAGGGAGTTTTCCACCCGCGATGCTGGTGAAGCCGGCGCTGGATTGCTGGAAAGGATCGAGGCTCGGCTCAACCCGCGGACCGCATGATGCGGGAGCACTGAACGGATCTGCACCATCGCCTTTACACCAGCAACCGCTGCAGAGGCCACTCCTGAGATAGGTTCCAGCGAAAATTGGATTGGCGAGGGATGTTAGTGCTGGGGGAGGTTGTTTTCCGCCGGCGTTTGTTTGGCCGCGGATTTCGGATCGGCTGCCGCCGGCGCGGTGGGCGTCGGCGTTGGCGTCGGCGTCGTCATTGCGCTTTCCGGATTGAGCAGGTGATCGTGGCTTGGGCCTAATCCAAGCTTGATCAGCGCTCGGGAATCTGGAGTCGTCTTCGACTGCCATCCCTGATCTGCCTGATAGCGCTGCATCGCGGCCTGGGTGGCGCTGTCCCACGCGCCCGTTGGCTCGCCTTGCATGTAGTGCTCGCGGATGAGCGCTGCCTGGATTGCCCGGGCGCGATCATAGTCAATCGCCTGCTGGCCGCGCTTCTTTGCAACCCGCTTTGAGCCCTGCTTGCCGCGGGAGGTCTTGCTCTTCTGCGCTGAGGTGTAAGTTGAGTTGCGTTTGCTGGTGGCGTGCCCGGTGGTGTGATGCGTTGATTTCTTGGCCGGCGCTGCGGAAGCTTGTGCCGGTTTCGTTGGCGGAGTCGACGTCTCGGTCTGTGCGATTACGCGCCCGTGCACGGCCAGGCAGAGCAGGCTGCACAGCCCCGCCCGTCGCCAATGCCGAATTTGAACACCGCTCCGCATGTTTAGAAGCTTCGATCCTCTGTCAATCCCAGAATTGCTGCGACCACAGGCAGCTTCCGAGCTGCGCTCGGCCTGGACCCTTCGGCTTCGCTCAGGGCAGGCTCACGAGGGCGCCCGTCCCCACACGCCCGTCTCCACACGAGCACTACAAACCTTGCCTCCCAATAGAAAACCGGCGAGACCCGGCCACCCTCTATGGTCCCCGAAACGGGGACCGAGCGCCAGTCTCGCCGGATTTCCTATCGGTTACGGAAGTGTACCTGCCAGGAAAATCGTTCCATCCTCGGCCCTTGCGCCTCGCGGTCGCACCAGGAACACGACATCCTGCCCGCTCTTCAGGGACGACTCGATCTTGGTAAAGTCGTCGGGATTATTCACGGGCTGCTTGTTCACTTCCAGGATCACATCGCCGCGATTCAGACCGAGATCTTCGGCGAACGATCCCTGTTTCACGTCCTGCACCACCACGCCTTTGCTCGCGGCAATGCCCAGGCGATTGGCCAGATCGGGAGTGATGCTGCGAACCGTGACCCCGAACTTGCTGGCCTTGGGTGCCTCCTCGCTCAGGTTTTCGTCTTCTTCGCCCAAGCGGGAGGCGAACAGTTTCGAGCGATCGGCGATGGTCACCGTCGCGTCTTCCTTCTTGCCGTTGCGTATAAAGACCAGCTTGGCCTTCGAGCCCGGCTTGCGGGAAGCGATGTCCGCCACCAGATCGTCGCCGCTCTTCACGTCCTTGCCATCGACGGAGGTGATCGTGTCGCCAATTTTCAAGCCCGCCTGGTCGGCTGGGCTGCCGGATACCACGTTGGAGACGGTCACACCCGATCCGTAAATGCGTGCGATGGCCGGGTTCGGTTGGGCGGAGAACTCAATGCCGATGGAGCCGCGCGAAACGCGGTGTTCCGGCCCGATCAACTGGTTGTAGACCTGCGTTACCGTGTTCGAAGGCATGGCAAATCCCACGCCCGCGTAGGAACTCGTCTCGGTAAGGATGGCAGTATTGATGCCGATGACTTCACCCGCCATATTCACCAGCGGCCCACCGGAATTGCCCGGGTTGATGGCGGCGTCCGTTTGAATAAAAGACTGAAACTGCCGGTTAGGCACGATGTTGCGTCCCTTGGCAGACACGATGCCCGCGGTCACAGTTTCCTGCAGTCCGAAGGGACTGCCGATGGCCAGCACCCAGTCGCCAACTTCCATGCCGTCGGAGTTGCCGAGTTTGGCGGCCGGCAGCGGACGATCGATATCAATCTTGATCACCGCCAGGTCGGTCTCCTGATCCATGCCGATCAACCTGGCATCGTGTCCCGGAGAGGCCGGGTTTTCATCCTGCAACTTCACCCGAATGCGATCGGCCTTCTCGACGACGTGCCGGTTAGTGACGATGTAGCCCTTGGAATCCACAATCACGCCGGAACCGAGCGAGCGTTGGCGGATGGTGCCCGCGTCTCCGCCTTGACCTCCTTGACCGCCGAAGAACTTGTCAAAGAAATCCTGGAACGGGGAGTCTTCATCGCCGTTGCCCTGATCCTGGTCCCGATCGGGACGCACGGAGCGCCGGTGGTGAGGGTTCTTAATGGTCGACTCGGTATTGATGTTCACCACGCTCGGCTCAAGCTGCTTGGAAATCTGGGAGAAGGCGGTCGAGAGCTGTTGCGGAGCGGGAATGGTCAGCGGGGTCGCATCCGACGACTTCTGTCCCTCCTTGCCTTTCACTCCAGAAGAGACAACTGTGCCGATAAGAATCCCAACCGCCAGTGTCGCCAGAATCGTAAAAGTGTACGCCCAACGGTTGGCTTTGAGGCGCACCCAAAAAGCGCCTTCGCGCGAATCCATTTCTTACCTCCTGAAACTGCCTAATTTTTTATTATACCTTCGCTTCAGCCAGGGAGCGGTTTGAAGCTGGCCAAATCATTAGACGCAGAAAACCCGGTTCGCGTTGACCGCAGCCCGTTAGAGCTTCAGCGTCATCAGTGCCAGGAACAATCCGGTATAGCCGGCGATGGCCAACAAAACCAGCAGCGCCCCAAAATTCAGGAGGTTGAATATTCCCCACGGCTCCTGCACCGCGCCCGTCGCCAGCTTCCACAGACCGACGCCACCCGCCAGTGCGCAGGCCGGCAACAGGAACAACCCAATTGCCCGCCCGTGCGCCACCTGGGGGAAGACGATCAGGAACGTCACGGCAGGAAGAAAAACCAAAGCTGGGACGATGGCCAGCGGGGCGCCGATCAGGAATGCGCGTTCCCTGTCTTTCGCGGTCATGGCGAATGCTCGTTGTCGTAATCGGGCCATCGGGTTATCGGTCCTAGATGGCCCGATGATCGGATGGCCCGATCCTACTTGGCCTCGTACACGGTCTTGCCGCCGACCACCGTACGCAGAACTTTCGTCTCCAGGATTTTTGCTGGAAGGGCTGCGGTAATGTCCTGATCAAGAACGACAAAGTCGGCAAGCATGCCCGGCTCCAGCTTGCCTTTTTGCTTTTCGGCGAACTCGGCAAAAGCCGCGCCCGTCGTGTAGGCGGCGATCGCCTGCTCGATGTTCAGTTTCTGCGCGGGATAGTAACTCTTCTTTCCGTCTTCGCTCATACGGGTAAGCGCCGAGTAGATCCCGCGAAACGGCGTAACCGGTTCAACCGGATAATCCGTGCCAAATGCCAGCGTCACTCCGCGGCGAAGGAACTCCGCCCACGCATAGGAATGCTCGGCGCGCTTCGGTCCCAGACGCGACTCGGCCCAGTTCATGTCCGTGAGCAGGTGGTTTGGCTGCATGGACGCGATCACCTTGAGCTCCTTAAAACGCAGAATCTGCTGCGGGGTGGTGACCTGCGCGTGCTCGATGCGAAGCCTGTAGTCATTATTATTGCTATTGCCACCGTCGGCCGCCTTTACCTTGGCTTCTTTCGCCGCCTTCTCCGCCCCGGCAAACGCATCGAGCGCCAACTGCACGGCTTTGTCGCCGATGGCGTGGAAGCCGATCTGATATCCGGCCAGCACCCGCTCCTTGGTCATCGCATTCAGCTTTTCCGCTTCGTATTGCGGCAGACCGCTGTTCTTCGGATCGTCGCTGTAGGGCTCGAGCAACGCGGCCGTCTTCGAGCCGAGCGAACCATCCAGGAAGGCTTTCAGCATTCCGGTGTGGAGCAGGCTGTCGGACGCGAGATGGGAGTTGCGCTTGCTGTTCAGGTCCTCAATGGAGTCGTCGAAATTCAGCCACTCTGAAATCCTCGCGGTCAGCGTTCCCTCGTGTTCGAGTTCCTCGTAAATTTGGAAGTCTTCCCACTGCGAGTAATCCTGCACAGAGGTGATGCCGTGACTCGCCAGATCCGCGAGGGCTAGTTCGATGGCTTGCCGCCTCTTCTCGGGCGTTGGTTTGGGAATCACCGCCTGCACCGCCTCTTGCGCCTTCTCGCGCAGAATGCCATTGGGCGTGCCGGAGTCATCGCGATCGATCCTTCCACCTTCCGGATCCTTGGTGGCAACGGTGACGCTGGCCAGTTGCAAGGCGCGCGTGTTGGCCACGCCAATGTGTCCGTCGACGCGTTCGAGGTAAACCGGGTGTTTGCCGCTCACTTCATCCAGATCCCAGCGTGTGGGCAGAGTCTTGACCGGCCAGAGAGTTTCGTCCCAGCCGCCACCCACTACCCATTCTGTGGGCCCGGCGGCTTCGACCCTGGCCCGCAACCGCTCGCGAAACTCATCCAGCGTTTTGACGCCGACCAGGTTAACGTTCAACTTCTCAAGACCGGCGCTGGCCAGGTGCATGTGGGCGTCATTGAATCCGGGCATGACGAAGTGACCCTCCAGATCGACGATCTTCGTCTCTGGCCCCTTCAACTTCATGATCTCGTCGCGCGTCCCGACTGCGAGGATGCGGTCGCCGCGCACCGCCAGCGCCTCCGAGCGCTTGCCCGCCCCCAATGAAGACGCGGCATCGACCATTCCGGTGTAGATGTTGCCGTGGGTAAAGATCAGGTCCGCTTTCGGCTTCTGAGCGTTCTGCACTGCGGGGCCGCTCTGCGCCGACACGCCGGAGGCCACGGCCAATAGCAGAATCGGAGCAATTCGCGTCATCGTCATTATTCTCCTACTCCCGACAGTGTCAGCATTGTAAGCAGAATGCGCCTTAGACCGAGGTCTCGTCCATTGCAGTCGAACCATTCTTGCAACGTGTGCGCACCGCCTCCGGAGCCGCCAGCGCCGATGGCAATGGCCTCGCGGCCGAGGGAAAGCGGAATGTTGGCGTCGGTCGAGGCGCGCTGCACCTGCGCCGTATTGCCCAACTGTGCATCCACGGCGCGAATCACCTTCAGAAGACGCGCGTCCCGCGCCAGTTCGCCCGCCGGACGATTTCCGATCGCGACCACTTCGCTCTGCACTGCCTGCGGCCGGCGCGCTGCGTGCTGAGCAGCGGCCCGATTTTCTGATGCGACCGCCTGGTCCAGAGCGACACGCAGCGCTTGTTCCAGTCGGTCGATTTCCGCCGTCGACGTGGAGCGCAGATCGACCCGCATGCTGGCGGATTCCGGAATCGAATTCACCGAAGTTCCGCCACGAATCACGCCGACATTAAATGTTGTTTTGGGCGAGGCCGGCACCGGCGTTTGACTGAAGACCTCGATCGCACGGGAGAGCGCAATAATCGGACTGGGCGCGCCGAAGTCGCTCCACGAGTGCCCGCCCGGACCGCGCACGATCACTTCGAAGCGGCGGCTGCCGAGGGCCTCGGCCACCACGGTGTCCGCTCCGGCGCCATCGACAATCACGCTATAGGCAATCGCGTCGCGCCAGCGCGGCGTCGCAAACACGTGCCTCATGCCGCGCAGATCGCCTTCGCCTTCTTCCCCGACGTTGCCGATGAACACAAAGGGCAGCGCATGTGAAATGCGCGCGCTCGCGAGCACACTGGCCAGGGCCAGCAGCGCCGCAATGCCCGCGCCGTTGTCGGAGACTCCCGGGCCATACAACCGGCTACCCTGCTGCCGGATGTGCAACGGCGTCGCCGCCGGAAACACGGTGTCGATGTGCGCGCTGAGCGCCACGAGACGGCTTCCGTAGCCGGGACGCACGCCGAACACGTTGCCGACCTCATCCACCTGCACGCCGGTGAGCCCGAGCTCGCGAAAACGATCAGCCAGCCAGACACCGCGTGCGGCCTCTCCGAACGGAGGCGCGGCAACCCGCGTCGCCTCCATCTGCCACTGCGCAAACTGCGATTCCTGCGAGCGGAACCGGTCGAATGCGGCGCGCACTTCCGGCGAACCGGCGAGCCGCGCCACTTCCTCCTGCACCGGGGGATACGAATCAGAAGTTGCCACTGGCGAAATTGGCTTCATCCTTTGCGCCTATCTTATAACGTAGGGATTAAGGTCGGGGTGTGGGGACGGGGCTTTGCCCCGTCCAGCGCTGCCACATAACTCAGCGAACGCCGCGGAGGGCGGTCTCGGCGGGATGAGCTGCGAGCATCTGCATGCCGTTCAAGATCGCTGCGATTACGTTCTCGTCCCCGACTACCGTATTGATCATCAGGTGATAGAGGGCGCGCGTCGGCCATTCGGCATTGAAGTAGTGTTTGATGTAGGCCATCCGCTCCTTGTCCACGTTCTCCACCAGGTCTTCGGCCTCTTCGCGGCTCTTGCCCATTGCCAAAAGACGGCGAATCTTTTCGTGGTGCGGAGCATAGGTGAAGACGCGGAAAGTATCCTCGCGTTCGCGCAGAAGAAACGGGGCGCCACGGCCGACAATCACGGCATTGCCTTCCGCCGCAATCGTGCGCATGATCTCTCCCACCATGGCCATCATGCGATCCGTATCAAACGCAAGAGAATCGGCTAGAGGAATGCTGCGTTCGTAACTGCCCCGCCAGAAAGCTTTGGCTAAACGGTAGAGGCGGCTGTCGACACGCTCATCGCACAAGGCCACTGCCGATTCCGACACCTGCGCGCGCTGGGCAATCTCGCACGTCAGTTGCTGGTCCCAGAGCTTCCACCCCAACCGGCGGGCCAGTTCGGCGGCAATGGCTCCGCCGCCGCTGCCAAATTCGCGTTCCAGAGTAACGATGCGAAACATTGCGAACCTCCTTCGTCGCACGGTGGCCGGGCGAGGGCGCCCGGCGCTCCACTAGTGAGCTACGATCTCGCCTCCCGGCTTCGACTTCTTGATCAGGAACACACACGGGATCAAACAAAGGATCAGAACTGCAAGCACCCAAAAATTATCAATATAGGCCAGCATGGTCGCCTGCCGGATCACATTCGCCTGCACCAGGGCGTAGGCATGTTGCTGCGCGGTTCCAGGCCCGGTTCCGGGCCCGGAGCCGCCGCCCGAAAAAGTACTCGTCATCCCGCGCAGCACTGACTGAAACTGCGGATTGGCGGCGTTCAGCTTTTCCACCAGCCGCACCTGGTGAAACTGGGCGCGGCGAGCCAGGCCAGTGGTGACGAAAGAAATCCCGAAGCTGCCTCCAATATTTCTGGCGAGGTTCAGCAAGCCGGACGCGGCATTGTTCTTCTCGCGCGGCAGAAACGCATATGCGGCGATGTTAATGGGCATGAACAGGAAAGCGAGTCCAACCGCCTGATAGACGCGCGCCATAATTACGCTGTGGAAATCCACGCTCAGGTCGAAGGTCGTCATATGGAACAGCGAAAACGAGAGCATCGGCAAACCAAAGAACATCAGCCAGCGCGGGCTATAACGCGAAAGCAGAAATCCAACCAGCGGCATCATCACCATGATCGCGAAACCGCCCGGCATTAGTGCCATTCCGGAGCGTTCGGCGGTGTAACCGAGCAACGTCTGCATGAACAGCGGCAACAACAGAGTGCTGCTGAGCAAAACAAATCCGACCATGAACATCAGGAAGTTGGCGGCGGCAAAGGTGCGGTCGCGAAATAAATGCAGCTCGACGATGGGGTCTTTCTGGCTCCACTCCCAGAAGACGACAAAGATCAGCGACACGGCGGAGATCACGGTCAGCCCTACGATGAATTGCGACTCGAACCAGTCTTCGCGTTGTCCTTTGTCGAGGACCACCTGCAGCGTTCCGAGACCGAGCGCAACAAAACCGAGTCCGATGTAGTCAATCCGGGTTTCGCTCAGCTTGCGGCGCTTCATGTCGGGAGGATCCTGGATGAGCCTTGACGTCAGCAAAAGGGAGAGAATGCCAACTGGGATATTGATGAAGAAAATCCAGCGCCAGCTAAAATCGTCGGTGATCCAGCCTCCAAGCGTAGGACCGACGGCCGGAGCC
This sequence comes from Terriglobales bacterium, assembly GCA_049511255.1. GTDB lineage: Bacteria > Acidobacteriota > Terriglobia > Terriglobales > Acidobacteriaceae > Acidiflorens. Next base: position 25,867 of record JBEKYF010000018.1, read on the forward strand.
ATCACCACCGCGATGCCATAGACGGCGAATGCCATGCCGCGCTTGGCGGGAGGGAAGGTATCGACGAGAATGGCCTGCGAGCTCGGCTGCAAGCCTCCGCCGCCCGCACCCTGAAGAATGCGGAAGACGATCAGCATGGGTAGATTGGGCGCAAATCCGCACAGCGCCGAACTTATCGTGAACACGGCGACGCAGCTCATGTAATAACGCTTGCGGCCCATGATCGAAGACAGCCAGCCGCTCAGCGGCAGCACGATGGCATTCGAGACGAGATAAGACGTCAATATCCACGTGCTCTCGTCTTGACCCGCCGAAAGACTGCCGGCAACATGGGGCAGCGCCACATTGGCGATGCTGGTGTCGAGCACCTCCATGAACGTAGCCAGCGTCACCACCAGAGCGATGACCCACGGATTGACCGGGGAACGCCATTCGGCGGCTTCATTCATGGTGATGGCAGCAGCACTCATTTGATCTCAACCGGTGCTTCGAGCTTCGAGCGACGGGCTGCGAGCGAACACGAATCGATCGCTCGAAGCTCGTGGCTCGGAGCTATTTAATCCAGACCTTCGGCACTACCGACATCCCCGGGCGGAGTTCGTGTCCTTTGGTCTCGCCCGGATCGAACACGATCTTCACCGGAATGCGTTGCACCACTTTGACGTAGTTGCCAGTGGCGTTTTCGGGCGGCAGCAGGCTGAAGCGCGCACCGCTGGCGCCGGCGATGGAATCGACATGCCCCTTGTAGGTCTTCCCGGTGGCATCCACCGCGATAGCAGCCGGCAAACCGGGCTTCATCTTCGCAAGCTGCGTCTCTTTGAAGTCAGCCGTGACCCACAGGTCGCCCTCATCGAGCGGGATGACCTTCATCATCTCCTGGCCGGGTTGCACGTTTTGACCAACCTCGACGGTGCGGTTGCTGACCGCACCGCTGACCGGGGCAATCACTTTTGTGTACTGGAGGTTCAGTTCAGCCTGGTCTAACTGGGCCTTCTTCTGATCGGCCAGGGCCCGCGCAGACAGGGCGCGCGCGCGCGTGGCTCGCATCGTTTGCGGCGCGGTGTCGGCGGTGCGAAGCTCAGCGCCGGCCTGCTGCAGTTTGCTCTGTGCCTGTTCGATCTGTGCCGCGAAAGCGTCGGCGCTGGCGCGCGCCGCTTGCACGGTTGCGGCGGCGGCCTGGGCGCTGGCGACGGCTTGATCGTACTGCTGCTGCGAAATCTCCTGCTTGTCGATCAGCTGTTTGTAGCGGAGAAGATCATTTTGCGCTTTGGTGTTGTTGGCTTCCGCTTCCACCACCTGCGACTTGGCGGCTTCAAGTTGCTGGCGGGCAGCCGCGATTCCAGCCTGCGCACTGGAGACGCCGGCCTGGGCGCCGCTCACCTGGCTCGAAGTGCTCACGTTGGTGATCGGGACGTTAATGCCGGCGGCATCGGCTTGCGCCTGGGCGTCGGCGTATTCAGCGCGCGCCTGCGCGACCGCGACCTCGTAGTCGGCAGGGTCGATTTCGACCAGCACCGTTCCCTTTTCCACGTACTGGTTGTCTTGCACGTTGAGCTTCAGCACATGGCCGCTGACGCGCGCGCTTACCGAGTTCACGTGCCCGTCGATCTCCGCGTCGTCGGTGGATTCGTAGCTTGCGAGGTAACGCCACAGAAAGAAAATGGCGACCAGAAGCACGAGGCCGGAGATGATGAGTCCCCACTTGGTGCGCGGATTGCCCAAGAACGCGGCTCGCCGCTGATAGCCGGCTTCGCTGTCAGGCGGAGACGAGGACGGGGACTGCGGCGCACCGGCTTCCGATTGCGGTTTGGGCGCGGCCTCAACGCTGCTGGTTTCTTCCATAAGCTACTTCCCTTTCAAGTATTCGCGAACGCCCTCTTCGGCGCGGCCCAGGGCGCGGGCAAAAGAAACTTTGGCGAGGTTGTGAAGATAGAGGCTCGAGATCAAACTCTCGTGCGCGGCTGCCACCGCTTCCTGCGCCTGCACCAACTCGAGGTTGTCGGTGATCCCGGCGGAGAAACGATCCTGCGATTGGGTAAGCGCCTGCTCGGCAAGATTCACGGAACTCTGGGCGACTTCCACCTGATCGCTGGACGACTTGAGGTCGAGCAGCGCGTTGCGGATATCCTGATCAATCTGACCGCGCACGTCCGCCATCTGCGCCTGCGCCTGCCGCAGGCTGGCTTCAGCCTTCAGCACATCTCCATGGACCTTGCCGCCCTGGAAGATCGGAATGTTCAACGTACCGACGACCGCGTAGGTAGGCAGCACATCGCCGGGAACCTTGCCGATTTCGCCGTAGTTCGCGGCCAGATCGAGGGTGGGAAAATATCCGGCAGTGGCCGCGCTGCGCTCCAGTTGCGCGGCAACCAGACGATCCCGCGCCGCTTTGTAATCGGAGCGCAGAGAATATGCGCGCTGCAAGCTGGTTTCAAGATCGGGGATGGGAAAAGCCTGGTAAGGAGCTTTGTCGGCCAGTTCGAATTCCTGGCCGGTCGCCAATCCAATCACACGGGCCAGCGAAATTTTCTGTTTGGCGTAGTCATTTGCGGCGGCAATCAGTTGCTGTTGGCGCGTCTGGTATTCGACCTGCGCCCGGAGCGTGTCGATTGCCGGGGCGACGCCGGCCTGCTGTTGTGCCACCGCCTTCTTGTAGAGCGCCTGCGCCGTCTCGACCTGCGCTTGCGCGGTTTCCACACGGGCTGCCCCGGCAATCGCCTGCAGATAGGCATTGCCGGTCGCGAGCACGACCAGATCGCGCGCGTCTTTAAGATTGTGTTGGGACACGCTTTCGCCGATCACGGAAGAACGGTATTTCTGGATTGCCTTCCAGTCGAAAACTCGCTGCGTGGCCGAGGCGCGCACGTCAAAGTAAGAGAATGGCCCGAGGACGCGAGGAATACCAGGAAGCAGCTTGGCGGTAAACCCTTCCGCTTCCAGGCTCACCTTCTGGTTGGCTTCCTGCACATCCGCGCTGACGTTCGGAAGCAGGTCGCTAAGCTGTTGCCACTTCTGTCCCCGGGCCTCGATGGTGTTGTACTCGGATAAAAGGCCAGCCAGGTTCTGGCGCAAAGCGCGCTCGATCGCGTCGCTGAAGGTCAGTGGCAGGACCCCCGGGGTGGGCTTGGCATCTGGCATACTGCCAAACACTGGATTCTGCGCCGAGGTTTGAACCTGTGAGGTTTGAATCTGCATGGCCGCGCTCGCAGGCGCCCCGGAAGCAGGGATCGAATTTTGGGCGCAAAGCGCCGCTGGAAAGATGACGATTGACACGGTCAGCAAAATGATCCGCCAAAAGAATGCACGACAGCAGCGCAATTGGTGGGTGGGACGATCCGTGAAAACCATGGAACCTGGGTCCCCTCTCGTTACGAAACAAAAATGATAAGTCTTTTGGAGTCTTTTTGCTAAAGATCCGATGCAAATGACTGAACGCCTCGCGATAGAGCGCGCATCCATGCCGCTTTGCAGATACATTCCCACTGGTGACAGTGACCTTGGTCATCTTGTGTAACCTCTGCCCAAAGTTCAATCTTGTGATGCGAGTCACTTCTCCGCGACCGAAGAATTGCGTGAGGAAGTCGTGCGTATGACCGAAGCCACTAAACTGCCGCCCAAAGGATCGGACTGGACGCGCCTGCTCACGGATCCAGACCTGGTCAGCCATCTCGGGAAACTGCTCCAGACCTATCGCGAGGTCCCTGCGGAACAGCGCGAAACGGCGCTGCTGCGGGCGATGCACGAGATCAAAGACGCCGCCATCAAAGCTCGTGAAGCACGGGGAAACGTACCCAAGGCTATGGCGCCCGCGCCATCTGCCGTGCTTCATCATCCCGAACCAGTACCAGTAGATGAAACGCCCCCGTTCGAAGCGGATTTATTCGCTCCGCAAATGGAATCCGATCGCCGGCGTTATCAGCGGATCAAATGCTATGTGGCGGTGGAAATTCACATTGAGGGTGTAGAAGGGCCAGTCTGGGGCAACCTGGTGAATGTGAGCCGCGGCGGATGCCTGGTTGAGACGGCCGGCGCCGTGCCTGCGGGCAAGGCCCTGGAGATCGGGTTGTGGGTGACCAGCGGCAAAATCTGGGTGAAAGGCGTCATCATCAGCGGAGTCGCGACGCGCAGCGCGCCGTCGTTCGGCGTTCGAGTGAAATTCTCAGAGGCGGAACTGTCGGAAAAGGAACACCTGCGGGAATTTCTTAAATTCGTCGAGGGCACCGCCCGCAAGTCGCAAAGCGGAAAAGCCTATGTGGCGCAATTGAAGGGCTAGGGCGCTCCCCGTTCAACTGGCCGGGGCTCGATCAATTACGCGCGATCCGACTAGAGCTCAACCAGCACGTCACCATTCTCAATTCTCACCGGATACACCGCAACCTTCGCTCCCGGCGGACCGGCCTCACCGGTCTTCGGGTCCCAGGCCCAGCCGTGCCACGGACAGATCACCTTGCCACCTTCGATTACACCCTCGCCGAGCGGGCCTCCGCGATGCAGGCAGATGTTGTCCATGGCGCTGATTTCGCCGTTCACATTGGCGACGCAGACGGTCTTGTCGCCGCAGGGGAATTCTTTGGCTTCGTTGGGGGCGGGGAGGTCGGATTCAGAAGCGATCTTGATGAAGTTGCCCATGCACCTTTGTGATGCCCGCGAAACCCTGCCGAGCTTCGCTCGGCTTGGACGGGCGAGGCGCCCGTCCCCACACCACCTATGTCACTGATGACTGAAAGCTGAATCCTTCGCTTCGCTCAGAGCCTGCCCTGAGCTTGCCGAAGGGATGACCGCAGCGGGCTCCCGCTTCGCTCACGCCCGCTAATCGCGGTCACTTCGGCTGCATCGTCTGCGCGACCATCACCTGGCGCTTGAAATTCTCCATCATCCGCTCCTCGAGCCGCACTTCGGTTGGCCGCTTGGCGAGCGTCATGGTATCGATCTTGTCCTGCAACTTCAGCAGCGCGTAAAACAAATTCTCCGGACGCGGCGGGCAGCCGATCACATACACATCCACCGGCACGATGCGGTCGACACCCTGCAGCACGGCGTAGGTATTGAACGGGCCGCCGACCGACGAGCAGGCGCCCATCGAAATCACCCACTTCGGCTCGGGCATCTGGTCGTAAATTCGCTTCAACACCGGCGCCATCTTCAGGGTGACGGTGCCGGAGACGATCATCAGATCCGACTGCCGCGGACTGGGCCGAAACACCTCTGCCCCAAAGCGCGCGATATCGAAGCGCGCGGTTGAAGACGCGATCATCTCGATGGCGCAGCACGCCAGTCCGAACGTCATCGGCCAGAGCGCCGACTTGCGCGCCCAGTTAAAGACGTAGTCCACCGTCGAGATCATGAAATTCTTTTCGAATTTGTTCTGGAGCCAGCTCATGAGGCCTCTTGCGATACAGGATAAACCATGATCATACGCCCGGGCGTGATGGCGGTCACACTCCGACTACGAGCTATGCTTGTTGGTGGAGCGCCGGGCGTCCCCGCCCGGCCACCCAACTGCCCAAGGACGGGCGGGACGCCCGTCGCTCCACTCGAGTTTCGCGACTAGTAAATCGTGTACCCGGGCGCCGGATTCCGCACATCTGGCTTGGACGCCATCAGCAGCAGCGCGCCGACGTGCTTAAATGCCTTCAGGTCGTCGAGCGAATGGAATGAAGTTGTCTGGTAGTTGTCGGGCGTGGGCGTGTCGTCGGGAATCTGCGCATACTCCACGTTTTCGAAAGCGTGCTTCTTCAGCAGTTCGACGTACTCCGCCGCCGAGCGAACATGCACCGGCACTTTCAACTTTGGCACCCATTGCAGCGAATACGGATTGTCTTTGTAGAGATTGATCAAAATGAACAGCCGTCCATGCGGCGCCATGACGCGAAAAAGCTCGGCCAGCGCGCGTTCCTGGTCGGGGTAATAATAAAACGACTCGACGGAAAGCACCTTGTCAAAAAAGTTTTCTTCCCACGGAATCTGGGCCGCCGATCCGATGACGAACATCACGTTGTCGAATTCTTTCGAAGCGGCCCGCGCCTGCCGGACCATCTCGTCGGAAATGTCGACCCCGACCACCTGCCCGGCCCCCTGTGGCCCTTCGCCGACCATGCGCGCCAGCAAGCGCGTTGCCCACCCCGATCCGCAACCCAGGTCGAGAATGCGCTCGCCCGGTCGCAGATCCATGCGGCGCATCGTTTTCTCGGTGATGTCGAGGTGATGGCGCTCCATCTTTGCGCCCTCGCCGTCATCGGCCCAGCGATTGAATTCCTGCTGCAGGCGATCGTCGGGAGATTGGGGTTTGTCATTCGACACTGGATTTCTCCGATAAGAGTCGTTGGTCGTTCGTCGTTAGTGTTGGCAAAGAAAACCGCGAACGACCAACGACTATCGACCGGCGACTGTTTCCAATTCCTCAAAGAACGTGGGATACGACACTCCCGCTGCGTCCGCGCCGAGAATCGTCGTCTCGCCTTCCGCTCGCAGCGCGGCCACGGCGAACGCCATGGCAATGCGGTGATCGCCGAACGAATCCAGTTCCGCGCCGTGCAGATGCTGGCCGCCGGGAATCCGCATTCCATCGGGTCGCTCTTCGACTTCCGCGCCCATTTTTCGCAGATTGGCAGCGACGGCCGCAATACGGTCCGACTCTTTCACGCGCAGTTCTTTGGCGTCGCAAACTTCGAGGCCGCCATCGGAGTACGGCGCAACCGCCGCCAGCACCGGGATCTCGTCAATCAACGCAGCGGTATCGGCGCCGGCGATTGCGGACCCCTTCCACGCCCCTCCACGCGCCTCAATCGTCCCTACCAGCTCGCCGTGACGCTCTTCCAGATGCGCGACCAAAATCTTCAACCCCATCTGCACCAGGATATCGAGCAGGCGCGCTCGCGTCGGATTCATCAGAATGCCGGGCAACGTTATTTGCGATCCGGGAAACAGCGCTGCCGCACAAAGAAAAAACGCGGCACTCGAGAGATCGCCGGGCACATGCGCCTCAATCGCGCGCAGCCGCTGTCCGCCCACAATCCGCGATGCATTCCCTGTCCGCTCGACTTCCGCTCCAAACGCCCGCAATGCAATTTCGCCATGATCGCGCGTGCGGACGGGCTCTTCGACCACCGTCTCACCTGCGGCAAACAGTCCGGCAAACAGCACGCACGATTTCACCTGCGCACTGGCCACTTCCGGCCGGTAGTGAATCGCCTTCAGTGGGCCGCCTTGAATTGTGAGCGGAGGCCGCCCGCCTTGGCTCGACGAAATCTTTGCGCCCATCTCGGAAAGCGGCGTCATAATCCGTGCCATCGGCCGCCGCGAGAGCGACTCATCCCCGCACAATTCGCTGGTAAACGGCTGGCCGGCAAGAATTCCGCTCAGCATGCGCATGGTCGAGCCGGAGTTTCCGCAATCCAGCACTTCCGCCGGAGCGTTCAGCCGCGGCCCCACGCCACGGACTTCGATGGCTCCGCCTTCGTCGCCGTCTTCGTCCTTCGAGCGCTTCCACTCGCAGCCGAGCCTGCGTATGCAATCGAGCGTGCTGGTGCAATCGCGCGCCGCTGAAAAATTTTGGAAACGACTCGTGCCCTCCGCAATCGCCGCCAGCATGGCGTAGCGGTGCGAAATCGACTTGTCGCCTGGAATGCGAACGACTCCGCGCACTGCGCGCGCAGGACGGACGATGACCTTCGAACCATCGTGCGTCGGACCATCAGGCATGAATTTAATATAACGGAGATTTGTGACACGAGGTCCGGCCTACTGCGCGCGCACTCGCCCGCCGGCTTCAGCGAGTATTTCCTGTGGGACTTCCCGCAGCGTGACGTGGAATTCGAACATGGGCGTTTCCGACCCGCGCCCCCACCGGGCCACTTCCCAATGGGCGCGGATGAACTTGATCTCTGGACGCGCCGTCAAATTGAGCAGCAGCGGAACTTCCTCGCGATAAAACTTCTGCGGAAAAGCCGCAACCGGCTTGGCATCCCAAGTGGCACCATCGGCTGATTCGAAGATGCTGACATCGAGCGATTCCTGCTCGACGATGTCGGTGATTCCAAGCGTGAGCAGAAAAATCCGGCCCTCCGCCCGACTCACATCGAGCGCCGGCCCGTCTCCTTTGGCGTTGACCACGGTTTTTTCAGGAACTAGGAAGGCTTCCATCATGACGCGGAAATTCTAGCAGAGAGACAAGGATGCGGGCTGTGACATCGCAACTGCATTGGAGGGAATGAAGTCGACGCGGGCAAATGCGGCTACTTTGCATGCACCAAATCCAGAAACTGGCGCAGGATTTTGCCGACTAACTCTGGCTGCTCCCACGGCGAATAATGTCCCGCTTTCGGGATCACCTTCAACTGGCTGCCCGCAATGTTCTGCCGCATCAGTTCGCCGTCGGCGACGGTCGAGAGCACGTCTTCTTCTCCGATCGCGATCAGCGTGGGCACGTTGATGGTCTTCAGATCCGCGACCGAGTCGGGCCGCTCCGCCATGCCGCGCAGCACCTGGCTGATATCTTCGGCTGACATTTTGCGCATCATGGCGCGCGCTCCAGCGACTAAATCCGGACGCGTCGCTACCGTCGTTCGTCCCATCAGCTTCGGGATCATGCTCTCGATGAACGGTTCGTTCCCCTGCTCCAGGACGGCGGCCGCGGCCTTCAACCGATTCGCGCGGGCCTCGGCGGTATCGGCCTGTGGCCGCGTGTCACAAAGCGCGAGCGAAATCACCCGCGCGCGAAAGCGGCGCCAGAATTCAAACAGGATGTATCCGCCGATCGAACAACCGACAAATGCGGCCTTGCCCATGCCGGCGGCATCGAGCACACGGGCAACGTCGGTGGCGTGCTTCTGCATAAGGGCAGGGCCTTCGCCAATCTCCGAATCGCCGTGCCCGCGGAGATCGGGGAGAATCAGCCGGTAGTGCGAATCGAGCGCCGCTGCCACCGGATTCCAGAACTCGTGATCACAAGGAAAAGGATGGAGAAGAACGACCGGCGGGCCGTTCCCCCGAATTTCATAGAAGATCTCGGCGTCGTCGCTGCGCAGGGAAGGCAAGGTGGCAGGTCTCAGGTGTCAGGTCGAATCACTTGTGTGAATGGAAATACGAAGGGCGTCCTCGCGTGACGACGCCCTTCGTGTTCCGATCAGTCTTGTTTAATGTGCGGGCGGAGCCTGTGGTGCGGCTCCGGCGCTGGGTTTCCTCCGCGCGGGCTTTGCGGCCGGCTCAGGCGCCCAGTATTGGGGATCGGCGTCGATCCAGGATTTCTCCACGTAGCTCCATTCCGGATTCACCATCCAGATGTTGTCCTCGACGCTGGCCACGCTCTCCTCGGAAAGCTTGTTCATCCGGCCCCTTCCTTCGTCACCCAGCGCGGCGCCGAAATCCTTCTGATGCGCCAAGCCAGTGTCCACATCCTTGAGGGACCTCATCGGCACCAAGACAAGATAGGAGTCCGTCACACCCGTCAGTCCTTGGTAAGTCGCCCAGGGGACGTTTTGGCCGCTCTTGAGGCTGGCGTCGCGATAAAGCTTCGTCAATTCCCCGAACTGTTCGACGCGACCGGGGCGCATATGGAAGATGATCACCTCCCAGTAATGGGAGTGGGGGATGTCCGCTCCGGCGACGTTGTTGCTGAGGTCGGGGCGGTAATGCCAGATGGTGTACTCGTGCTCGGCTACGCTAGGGGCCAGGCGCGCATCCAGCGCGTCAAACTTAGCGTCGGTCGCCGCGTCGCCGAGGAGCCACTCCTCGTTCTTTTGCAGCGCCTCGTAAGAATCGTATCCGGAGATGTAAAGCGCTCGAGGTGAGCCCGTCAGCGACTCCATCGCCAGGACGTGCGTCGGGTCCTTGAGTTGCTGCGACAAGGCAGGGTATTCCGAAGCAACTTTGTCGTAGGATCCATCCGCGTAGGGTTTTATGTTGACCGTTTCGATGTTGAGGACGTTGGGTGGCGGAACTGCCGGAGTTTGTGCGGGTGCAGCCACGGAGCCTGCCAGCGCCAGGGACAATCCAGCGACGGAACAAAGCCATTTCTTCATATCTGCCCACCTCCAGGGGGCCAGAAGGAAATTGCGGAAGAGGAAAGAATCGAAACCCGCGAGTACCGCAGTCACCCGGGTACACCTAGGTCCGAGCGCGTCTCTGGGGTGAGAGTCTAGTCTGGTGCCAACACTCGGCCCTGGATCCGCTTGTTGCCTAACGAGGAGGCAACCTAGCTAGGAATCACCGGATCACTATAATGGGGCGACCACCACCGTGGTATCTGTGGTGTCTCCGGTGGTGGTAGGCGAACGCGGGCGTGACCACGGACATCGCGAACACAGCGGCAAGCAATAAAACCAAGATCTTCTTCATTTCTGCTCCAGTAATTCCTCCCTGATGGACTTAAGTCGGGATTTCCATTTTGGGTCTCCGAGTCGCCGACGGTACACCCAGGATTTCGATTTTGGATTCCTCGCGCGATGATTAAAGCATCGTCGTCAGCCGCGGGTCTGTTCACAATTGCTCACTTTGGCAGGGGATCCGTTCGGAACGCAAATGTGCCGCTCGTTGCAGCCGATACCTCAGACATTAGGTCTCAGGCTATCGGAGACGGGGCAAGCCCTACAGCTAGCTCGTTACCGGCTGTTGCGAGGCAGCAACTGGAAGCAGGAGCGGCTCCTCGGGAATGATGATCCATCCGAGTACGTAGGCAACGACGCCCGGAAAGATTCCGCACGCGAGCGTGATGAAGAACCAGAGGATGCGCACGAGCGATGTGTCGAGATCGAGATACTGAGCTAGCCCGGCACAAACGCCTCCGATCTTTCTGTCGGCGCGTGAGCGCATCAATTTCTTCGGCGTGGGCGGAATCCCCACCACATTGCCGCAGTAAGAGCAAAAGCGCCCGTCCTCAGCGATAACCTTGCCGCAAGCGTTGCAGTACATGGTTGTATCTCCCTTCGTAAGATACGACGATTGGGGGGGAAATGTTCCATGAGCAGCTCTTGGCTCTTAGCTCCTGGCTTTTTAGCTGAAGGCTAAGAATTGCCCTCACTCCCTGTACGCGTCCTTAATCCTCTTCCGAGCTTTGTCCGCTTCGGCGTTGCCCGAATTTGTGGCCACGACCGCCTCGTATTTCTTCACGGCCAGGTCCCGGTTCTGAAGCTGGTCATACATTTCGCCGGCTCCGAGGTTCGCTTTCTGCAGCAATTCCGGATCGGCGCCCGTGATCTCACTCACCAACTCGTAAGCCGAAGCCGCGGCCTGATATTTTTTCTCGCTGCGCAGCAGGTCGCCGAGTCCGATGGCCGCCATTTCGTAGTGCAGACTGCCGTACTTTCCCTCGCGCCCGTTCTGCCAGACGCGGCGATACTGCTCTTCGGCTTGGGCTTCGCCATTCTTACCCGACGCGCGCAGCAGGTTCGCCTCTTCGAGCGGCAAAAGATAGTTGCGCGGAAATCGCGGACCGATCGCGCGGGCGATCTGCAAAGCCTCGCCATAGCGCTGTTCGCGGCGCAGGAAAACCATGAGCACGACCCCGGCGTCCACGCTGGTTTCGCCATTGGCGTGGTAGTCATCGTTCAGATACTGAAGTCCCTTGTCTTTGTCTCCGCTCAATCCGGCGAGCGCAACGGCCATCCTTACGGCAAATGACAGGCTTCCCATCACGTAGTTGTGGGCTCCCACCACCAGCTTGGCGTCGGTGTACTGCGGAGCCAACTGGAGGACCCGTTCGTGATCGCGGCGCGCTCCCACGGCATTGCGCAGAGAAGAAAACCAGGCGCGCTCGATCAGTCCGGTGTAAAGCGCGAACTGTCCGCGCGTGACGCCGCGAGCATAAAGCATGTCTACGTTGTTCGGATTGCGCGCCAGTTCGGCGTCTTCCAGCCTCTCGGCTTGCTCGACCAGTTGCTTGATGCGTTCCTTCCGCGCGGGATCGGCGGGACGGTGCGCTTGTCCGATAAAACTGTCGTTCGAGTATTCGCCAGTATTCATCGCGCCCATGCGATACAGTTCCCGCACCTGAACCGCGGAGAGCAGGTGATTCACCGCAAACGGATCGTTCGGATGTCGCGCCAGGATCTTTTCGAAATCCTGAATCGCCGCATCGTAGTCGAGATTGTAGTAGTGCTCGAAAGCTGCCTGGTTCAGCGGGTCACTGGGGCGGAAATCAGTGGGACGGAACGCGGTCGAAACCTCGGGGTCCGCTGCCAGACAAACCTGGGCAAGGACCAGCAGCATGATGGCATTCAAAGCGGGGCGATGCCGAGAGAGGAGGAAGACCACGCTTGCTCAGTTTAACAGTTCCCGGTTCTCAATTCTCAGTCAAGAACGAATCGGCTCTCCACTGGGGACTGAGACCCGGGAACTGAGAACTGCAGCTAATACTGACAGCAGCTAGGAACCAAACCTGGTACGTCCGCAGCCCAGCCAATTCGTGCACAATGGGGAAATTCGGGCTTGGATAGCGTAATTCTTGCCCTCAGAAGTGGCCGTCCTCCCCCTTGGCCCGCTCGTAACTGTTGTCATTGCAATAACTTGCTTTGGTGATTCGCTTGCGATTCGAAAAGGATCGGGAATCAAGAGTTCCTTATGGCAGAAGCAGCCGATCAGACTCGACATGAATTTTGGCGGCCGCCCATGCCGGCGGCGGCGGCCGTTGCCAACCCGGAACGGAGCGCGACCTGCCATCGTTGCGCAGCCGAGTTCATCGTCAGCTCACTCTACTGTCATGCTTGCGGCGCCCGCCGGCCCGATCCGGGCGCGAGTACTGCACGCAAGCTGGCAATCCCTGGTCTGGCTGAACTCGCCTCGCTCGGTGAACGGCTCGGGCTCACGACGCCTGCCGCCGTCGCTTTCCTGGTAGGCGTACTCTGCGTCGTGGGCGCTCTGGCGGTTAGTGTGTTCTTTAGCGCCCGGACCGTAATCGACTGGCAGGCAATCCAACTGTGGCGGATCGAGTGGCTGCTCGCGGCGGTCGCCGCGTTTGCGGCTGGATGCCTGCTTAAGAAGTAGCTGTCGGCTCTCTGTCAGCTCTCAGTTCTTGACCTTAAACTAGCAGCTTCCCATAAGACCATCTCCTGTAGAGATGGGGCCTTGTCCGATCTCATACAGGGCAAGCCTCGTCCCTACAGGGAATCAGACACCCCCACTTCGCGAGGTCAGTTTCACGAATGGGCATGCTCTGCTTCAGAGACGATGGTGCTTGGACGCCGTTGCTGGCTCATGCGGTAGAGGTGATGCAACGGCCCCACTCCGTGGCCCAGCGGATAGGCATTCGCAATCGCGGCCGAGACATACACTTTGGAGAGAAGAACCGCCTCGGGCAGTCCGCGCCCATGCGCCAGGTGGCAGGCCAGCGCGGTCGAGAACGCACATCCGGTGCCGTGGGTCGAATTCGAACGCTGACGGTCGGCCTTGAAAACTTCCTCTTCGATGCCTCGGGCGGTAGTGAAGCTGAGAAGATCAATCGCCTTCTCCAGGTGGCCTCCGGTGACCACCACATTCGCCGCTCCCAAAGAGTGCAGACGAGCAGCGGCCTCGCGCATCTGGTCGAGATTCGTGACGGCCATGCCCGTCAAGACGCTGGCCTCGTCAAGGTTCGGCGTGATTACCTCCACCAGCGGAACCAGTCGTTCAAGCAATAGCCGGGTCCCCGCCGCATCCAATAAATCTGTTCCGGAACTCGACTTCAGAATTGGATCCAGCACCACATGAGGCAGCCGTCCATGGTCCGGAGAATCGCCCAGAAAATCCGCGACCACCGCGACCACCTGCTCATTGCCCAGCATACCGATGTGGACGGCTTCCACTGCCAGATCTGAAACCAGCTCCTGCAAGGTCTCAGCAATAATCTTGGGATCGACGCCCTTGACCCGCCGTACTCCCTGCGTCGACTGGACCGTCAAAGCCGTGATGCAGGAGACGCCGTAGCATTCATGGGCGGCGATCGTCTTGATGTCGGCCGTAATCCCAGCGCCCGAGGAGGGGTCAAATCCGGCGATCGTCAGCACCACAGGTGGGGTCAAAGCCATGCCGTCACTCTAAACCGAAAGTTCAAACAGGGGAACAGCACTTCCGGATGTTCTCGGTCAGATGTGCGCGAAACATCCAATGACAATGAGTTCTGGAACGTGCTACGGTTTACTCATCAGTCATCAAACATCGTCGTATCTTATTGATTATAATAATCTTATCGATATTCCATCGTAACTCTAACAATCGATGACAAGTTGCAAGAATTCCGCGAAGCTCGCAATTCGTGCAGTAACTAATAAGTAATCGTATCCTGCTGACTATTTTCAATGATATACGAACACAAATCCATAGTTTTCATTGGGCTAAGTTATTGATTAATTACTATTTAGTTAATTATGCGGCTTGGTTTTCCATTGACATGGCACATCGACCCCGGTAGCATCTTGAGATCGTCTGACCAAAGGAGCATACGACCAAAGCACGACTTTCACGATGAGAGGTAACTGAATGCGACGACGTTTAGCCGAAGGTCTGGCGGTGCTTTTATCAGTCGCCAGTCTGGGGGCCGGAGCCGCATCCGGGCCAAGCAGCCTGGAAGCCGCCAAGGTCACACAGCCGCTGGTCATTGCGACCAGAGGGCACAAAACAGGGAAGACCAACAGCCCGAAGTCGAAGGCCTATCAAGTGGGGACCGCGTCCTGGTATGGAGAGTTTTTCCAGGGCAAACAGACGGCTAGTGGAGAACCCTTCGACATGCGCGATTTCACGGCCGCTCATCCCAGGCTTCCGCTGGGCACGTTCGTCAAGGTCACCAACCTGAGGAACGGCAAGGCCGTGGTGCTTCGTATCAATGACCGGGGTCCCGTTGTGGACGGCCGGATCATCGACGTTTCCTACAACGCGGCGCGCGCACTGGGCTTCAAAGATCGCGGTTTGCAGACGGTCCGCTTGGACCTCTACCAACCCACGGACGTGGCGCTGCTGCAGCCCGTAGCCAAGCTCAACTAAACCCGATACACTCGGCAACGGTAGTCCGAGAATATGGACCCGCGCCAGCGTCTCATCGTTGCCCTGGATGTATCCACGGCCGCGGCCGCCCGGAAGATCGTGGCGGCCGTCGGTGACTCTGCCCTTACGTACAAAGTGGGCATGCAGCTTTTCACTGCCGAAGGTCCTTCCATTGTCCGCGCACTGGTGGGTTCGGGACGCCGCGTTTTTCTCGACCTCAAGTACCACGATATCCCAAACACCGCAGGAGCAGCCGTCCGCGAGGCGGCTCAGCTTGGCGTGAGCATGCTGACCGTGCATGCTGCCGGAGGCGGCAAGATGTTGCGAACTGCGGTCGAAGCCGCGCAAACTGTCAATCCCGACCTGCTGGTCCTGGCGGTCACGGTGCTGACCAGCCTGGACGACGTCGACCTGGGCAAGATTGGCCTGCGGGGAGGAGTGGTCGATCAAGTCCTGAGATTGGCCGCGCTGGCGCTTTCGAACGGATGCGGGGGCGTGGTCGCTTCAGCGCAAGAAGCCGCCGCTCTGCGCGAGGAGTTTGGGCGCGATTTCGCCATTGTAACGCCCGGAGTGCGCCCTGCGGGCAGCGGGCACGACGACCAGGCACGCGTCGTGACTCCAGCGGAAGCGATTGCCGCCGGAGCCTCGCACATCGTGATCGGGCGCCCGATCACCGAAGCCTCCGACCCGGCGGCCGAAGCGCGGGCGATTCTGGGACAGATCGGGTAGATCAGTTGTCAGTTATCAGTTTTCGGTAAAAGCAAAAGGCGCGATGACTTGCCGCGCCCTTCGGCTGCTGTGTGGCTGGGTTTGACTGACAACTGATAACTGAGAACCGTCCTCTACAGCTTTTCAAAAAACTCGCACGCCGAGCACGAAATATAGATGCCGCCGGGCACGCCGCGCTCGCGATCTTTCATGCGCTTGACGATGCGGGTTTCCTTGCCGCACTTGGGACATGCGGTCGATTTCGTGGTATCCATGATCTTTTTCCGGTCGGCTGTCTTTGCAATTTTCGCCATTCAGTCTCTCCTGACAGGAATGTGCCGCCGGCCCCAAGGCCGCGGTTCTACCTGGTAATTGGGGAGTATCGTCGTTGGATGATAACGAACGCCGGCCCATCTCGAATCAGCCCGGCAGCATCAACACGCGCAGAAGCGATGCACTGTACTCGCCTTAAGAATCTTACACGAAGTCAGCTCTCAACTCTCAGCTATCAGTTCTGAGAAAAAAGCATAAGGCGCGACGGCTACCCACATCCCATTTGCTGTTTTGTGGCTGGTTAACAATCTGCACGCCGATTGGCAGGCCCTGTTCCGCTCTCACTCCAACAGACTTCATAAAAGGCTGTTTTCCAGTAGAGTAGGGAGTTACATCACCAGGAACGAGGAACGACCTGAGCGTGAAGATCCGGTTAGCAGCATTTCTTTTCCTTCTGACGGTCTTTTCGACGACCCCAGCCTGGGCTCGATCGAACAGCCATCCAGCCAATCCCTCGGACCCGGGTTACGTATTTGCGCTCGCAGCCGCGAACCGTTTCCTGCACGCGTGGCAAACGGGAGATCTCGAAAACGGTATGGTCATGCTCAGCGATGGCATCCGCCATTCGCAGAACGCCGACAAACTCGAACAGTTTTTTTCGAACGCGACGGATCGGGCGTTCGAGATCACGCGTGGCCATGGGCATCCGGGCCGCTACAGTTTCCCGGTCGTGCTGGTCACGCCTCGAGGATCATCCCATGTCACGCGTAGATTTTCCGAAATAATCCTGGTCGAGACTGGGAAGAACGACTGGGTGGTGGATAAACTTCCGTAGCAGTTTTAAGAGAGCATTCTTTATGACAGGAGTTCGCATTTATGAAACGTATTCACAAGGTTGCTATCCTCGGCGCGGGCACGATGGGCGCCCGTATCGCGGCACATTTCGCTAACGCGGGAATGCCTTCGTTGCTGCTGGATATAGTTCCACCAAACGCGCCGCCAGACGCCACCGGCCCCGCGCGTAACCAGTTCGCGGCGGCCGGGCTCGATGGAGCGAAGAAATCGAAGCCCGCGGCGTTTTTCGAAGCCTCCCTTGCGAAGCTGGTAACCATAGGAAATTTCGACGACGACCTGAAACGGTTGGCCGACGTGGACTGGATCATCGAGGCGGTCGTCGAGAATCTCGAAATCAAACGGTCGCTGCTGAAGAAGGTGGAGGCCATCCGCAAACCGGGCACGATCGTCACCACCAACACTAGCGGACTTCCGGTGGCGAAGATCGCCGAGGGATTTTCCCCGGACTTCCGGCGCTCGTGGTTTGGCACCCACTTTTTCAATCCGCCGCGCTATATGCGGCTGCTGGAACTGATCCCGACCCCGGAAGCCGACCACGCGCTGATCGAGGCCGTCACGCACTTTTGCGACATGCAGCTGGGTAAGGGCGTTGTGCTGGCAAAAGATACTCCCAACTTCATCGCCAATCGCATCGGCACATTTTCCGTGCTCAACGTGATGCGGCTCATGCAGGAAATGGACCTGAGCGTCGAAGAGATCGACGCGCTCACCGGCCAAGCCGTGGGCTGGCCGCGCTCGGCCACGTTCCGGACGATCGATCTGGTCGGGCTCGACGTCCTCGGGCACGTGGTCACGAACATGACGCAGAACGTGCACGACGAGCGCAGTGAATTGCAGATTCCCGCCTTCTTTCGCCAGATGCTGGAACGCAAGTGGCTGGGCGACAAGACCAAGGGCGGCTTCTACAAGAAGCTCAAAAGCGGCGAAGGCAAAGATGACGAGCGGCTGGCGCTCGACTGGAAAACACTGGAATATCATCCGCGGCAGAAGCCGAAATTCGCGGCACTCGATATGGCGAAAAACGTCGAAGAGACGGGACCGCGACTTCGAATGTTGCTTGGCATGGATGGCGGCGGCGCGCCGCAGAAGCCGGATAAGGCCAGCGCTTTCCTTTGGGCGGCGCTGTCCGAACTGTGGACGTATTCCGCCAATCGCATTCCCGAAATCTCCGACTCCATAGTGGAGATCGATCGCGCCATGCACCTCGGCTTCAACTGGGAACTCGGCCCCTTCGAACTCTGGGACGCGGCGGGCGTGGAAGCAACCGTCGCTCGCATGAAGAAAGAGGGACGTCCGGTGGCGGCCAATGTAGAAAAACTGCTCGCCTTCGGGAAAAAGTCCTGGTACGCGGATGATGCGAAGACCGCATCAGGCCGATCGTACTTTGATCTCGCCAGCGGCGCCTTCAAACCCGTTGAAGTGCCTGCGGGGGTCTGGTCGGTTGAAGTCGCAAAGAAGTCCAACGGCGTGGTCAAGAAAAATTCCGGCGCCTCGCTGGTTGACTTGGGCGATGGTGTCGGCTGCATCGAGTTCCACTCCAAAATGAATGCCCTCGGCGCCGACATTATTTCGCTGGTTAGCCAGACGCTGAAGCTGGGCGGACCGGGCGATGGCTTCGACGCCTTCGTCATCACCAACGACGCGCAGAATTTCTCCGTTGGCGCGAACGTGATGCTGCTGCTCATGTCAATCCAGGAGGAAGAGTGGGACGATGTTGACCTCGCCATCCGTCAGTTTCAGGGCATGACGCAGGCCATCAAATTTTCACCCAAGCCGGTGGTGAGCGCGCCCTTCGGACTCTCGCTCGGCGGCGGTTGCGAAATCTCGCTGCACGCGGCCGCTCGCCAACCGCACGCCGAGCTCTACATGGGACTGGTCGAGGTCGGGGTCGGTCTGCTTCCCGGCGGCGGTGGTTGCAAGGAAATGCTGCTGCGCGCGGTGGACAGCGCGGCTTCCATTCGTCCCGACGGCCGTGGCGAATCGGTGGAACTGATGGAGGCGATGAAGAAAATTTTCGGAACCATCGCCACCGCCAAAGTCTCAACCTCAGCGGAGGAAGCCCGCGGACTCGATTTCCTGTCGAGTTCCGATCGCATCACCATGAACCGCGAGCGCGTTCTCTCCGACGCCAAAGCGCGCGCTCTCGAACTGGCACGCGCGGGTTATGAGCCGCCGGTGATGCGCACCGACATCCCCGCTCCCGGCGAGAACATCCTCGCCGCTCTCAAACTGGGCGTCCACCTGATGCGGCAGGGCGAGTACATTACCGATCACGAAAAGAAGTTAGCCACAAAAATCGCCGAGGTTCTCTGCGGCGGAAACATCACCCCCGGCACGCCGGTCAGCGAACAATACTTGCTCGACCTGGAGCGCGAGGCCTTTAAGTCTCTGTGCGGCGAAAAGAAGACGCAGGAGAGAATTCAGTTCACGCTGAAGACGGGTAAGCCGCTGCGAAATTAGGACCTTGATACGGAATGTCCCAGACCGCGGCAGACCATTGGGGAGCATCTAAGTGGGGGAGCCAATGCGGTTACCTCGGTTATTTGCTCGCTGTGGTTTGAAACCGGAGTATAGTGTTATGTCCCCTGACGGAAGGAAGCCAATGGCTACAGCATTAGCGAATCCCCTTGATCGGATCACTCATGAGCTGGCCAGAGGATTGTCGGGACTGTCGACTGTTGATTCGGTACATTTCCTTGCCGGCGAAAATGCGCTTACGGTGTGGGTCTGCCTGCAAGATGGTTACGATGAAACAGCGCGTACAAACGTTTACCGATTTGAGGATCAGATGTCCGAACGGTTTCCCAAGGTGCTTTTTGATTTTCACATTATCGCTGTTCCTGCTGGTAGAAAGATTGAGGAGTTTTTGTCGACTGCGAGTCCAATCTTTCAGCGCAACATTGCATAGTGCCAACCACGTCAGAACACCTCGCTAGAGCCAAACAAAACCTCCGCTTTGCGGAATCTTTCGACCTCAAAACCACGCCATATTTAGATTGGGTTGTAACGGCGTATTTCTACTCTGCGCTTCATCTTGTCGATGCCCTGCTGTGGGAAAAAGATCACCTTAGCCCGGAACTTCACGAACACAGGCGCGACTACGTCAGGGGGAAGTGGTACCTCCGCGCCATAAGCTTCGAGTATAGGAGTCTAAAGGATCACAGTGAAGATGCCAGGTATAGGCTCATTACAATGACCAGTGTCAAAGTCAAGGACACGATCATCCCTCTGTACAAAACAATCGAAAGCCACATACTGCAGCAACTCCAAAGCTCCAAAACAACATAAGAACAAACGCAAATTCCACCGTAAACTAGCCAGATGCGTGATTTACTTTGAGAGCGCCCCGTCCAGCGAGAACGCGCCGGCCCCTCGCAACAAAAGCGCCGCGGCGATGGCGAGCGCCAGCAGATGGTATTCGATTCCCTCGCCCTTTTGGGTGCCCATCCAGTTCATGAAGAAGCCGTTCTCCAGGTGAACCAGGAAGATCGCCCCGATCATGTCGCCGGCAATTCCGAGAGCGGCGATGCGCGTCAGCAATCCGACAATCAGCCCCAGGCCGCCAAAGAATTCAATGCAGATGATCAGAAACGCGACGGGAGCGGGTATCCCCATGTGCGTAAAGAATCCCATGCTGCCGTGAAAACCAAAGCCGCCAAACCAGCCCAGCATTTTTTGCGCGCCATGCGCGAAGAAGACCACTCCGAGAACCACTCGCAAAATCGTAAAACTCACGTCGTTGCTTGTACCCATCAGCCGCTTCATCATTGCTTCCTCCTGGCAGGATCTGTCTTAATTACGATGGTCCCGCGATTGTCGTTATAACAAATATTTTACTTCGATTCCCTTCCCTGGCGCCAGGATTCATTTTCCCCGGCGGCACAACTCACCAACCGAGATTCCGCCCGGACTTCCCGAGAGAATAAGCCGCGTCCCGGAAGCGGGGTATAATTTCAACGGTAGACTTCGTGAAGGATGGTACAACAGAAATGTCCGCAGGCAACGGTACAAACGACGCTAACGGCAATGGTTTGGATGCGGTTCTGAAACCGCGGGCAGAGTGGCTGGCAAAGCGGAAAGCCGAAAACACCGACGGCAACTTCTCGCAGATGCATTACGCGCGCCGCGGTGTGATCACCGACGAGATGCAATACATCGCTTACCGCGAGAAGATCACGCCGGAACTGGTGCGCGATGAAGTCGCTCGCGGCCGCATGATCATCCCGGCGAACATTAACCATCCCGAACTGGAGCCGATGGCCATCGGCGTCGAGTCGTTGTGCAAGATCAACGCCAACATCGGAAATTCGGCCGTCACGTCGAACGTTGAAGAAGAGCTTAAGAAGTTGCACACCGCCGTTCACTATGGCGCCGACACGGTGATGGACCTCTCAACCGGCGGCGATATTCATACCATTCGCGAAGCCATCATCAGGCACTCTCCTGTCCCGATCGGAACCGTGCCGATTTATGAAGCCATCTCGCGCGTCAAGCGCGTCGAAGATCTCACGGCGAGCGTAATGCTCGAAGTGATCGAAGAGCAGGCGCAGCAGGGCGTGGATTACATGACGATTCACGCCGGCGTGCTTATTCAATATGTGCCCATGGTTTCGAAGCGCATCACCGGAATCGTGAGCCGCGGCGGCGCGATTCTTGCCCAATGGATGACTCACCACCACAAGCAGAACTTCCTCTACGAATGCTTCGAAGACATCTGCAAGATTTTCGCGAAGTACGACGTAAGCTTCTCGCTGGGAGACGGCCTGCGTCCCGGCTGCCTGGCGGACGCCAGCGATGAAGCCCAGTTCGCCGAACTCAAAACCCTGGGCGAACTAACCCGCATAGCCTGGAGGCACGACGTGCAGGTCATGATCGAAGGCCCGGGCCACATTCCGATGCACAAGATCAAGGAGCAGGTCGATCTCGAAAACGAGTGGTGCGACGAGGCTCCGTTCTACACGCTGGGGCCGCTGGTCACCGACATTGCTCCGGGCTACGACCACATCACGTCCGCCATTGGAGCGGCGATGATTGGATGGTACGGCGCGTCGATGCTCTGCTACGTCACGCCGAAAGAACATCTCGGCCTGCCCAATGAAAAAGATGTGAAAGACGGCATCATCGCCTACAAGATCGCAGCCCACGCCGCCGACGTCGCCCGCCAGCGT
The DNA here is from genome assembly GCA_049511255.1 of Terriglobales bacterium. Lineage (GTDB taxonomy): Bacteria > Acidobacteriota > Terriglobia > Terriglobales > Acidobacteriaceae > Acidiflorens. The sequence continues at coordinate 47,820 of JBEKYF010000018.1, forward strand.
CCCGGAGCCCGCGACCGCGACGACGCCCTTAGCTATGCCCGCTACAAATTCGACTGGGAAAAGCAGTTCGAACTCTCACTCGATCCCGAGACCGCGCGCTCCATGCACGACGAAACTCTGCCGCAGGAACAATACAAATCCGCCGCCTTCTGCTCCATGTGCGGCCCGAAATTCTGCTCGATGAACTACTCCAGCAAAGTGGACGAATACAACAAGCAGGTGCACGGTCTGGAGAAGAAAGACTACTCGGAACTGGTGGAGAAGCTGGTCACGATCAAGTAACTCCCGTAAGGACAGCCGCCCTCGGCTGTCCTTGTGTGGGACGGGCGCCTCAGCCGCTCGCATCGCCCGGAGCTGCTTCATCTGCTTTGGGAATTGCTAATTCAGATCAGAGTAATGCTTGACGCCGGAGTCCGGTTTTGCCGCTTTCGGTGCTGGTTTGTTGCTGAGATAGGTGACGGTATTCGCTGCGACGACGCCGTCTTGTTTACGTGAACTCTGATGCCGGCCAGCGAAGCGTTTCGTCGGTTCGGCTTTCGGGGCAGGCTTGTCGAAAGTGCGCTTGTCGAGATAGGTGACGGTGTCGCGCGCGATCAAGTCATCACCGTGCCTGCGTGAGATCCCAGTGCTGGCGGTCGAAGTTCCAGCGGCGGCGGTCTTCGCGACCGGCGATTCCTTCGGCACGCGGTCGGAATTCCCTTCCGATTTCATGGCTGGCGGCGACACTACCACGACCGAGATTTTTCCCAGATCTTTTCCCGCGTCTTTTCCCAGATCCGCGGCACTCAACATGTCCACATCGGTCGAAGCTTTGGCGGTCGACGCTGCCGCGACTTTCTCTGCCGGCACTGCTCCGGAACTCGGAGCGGAAGCTTTACCGGCCTGGCGCATACCGAACCCGACGACCAGGGCCAGCAGCACGACGCTGGCAAAAGTTAGAGCAGCGCGCGAGAACCATCCCGCGGAGCGACCGCGCTGCTGCGACTCCCGCACTGGCCGGACCATCGCTGGATGGGGAACCGGTTCGGCCAACGGCCGGGCAATGGTTGAGGCCTCTACCGCAAAATGGCTTGGCGGTTCCACCGGCAGCGATGGCAATGGATCCAGTGGCGAGATCAGACGCGCGCCTTCTTCGATGTCGAATCGGGGGTCGAGTTCAGGATCGAGCGGAATTTTGGCTGGCGAGGAAACAATTTTGGCCGCCAGTGGAGGAGCTTCCGCAGGCAACTCCACATCTTCGACGCTCGGCTCGGCGTTGAAGCTGACTGGCTGTTCCGGAAAGTGAACCGCTTGTCCAAGCTCCGGCGGCTCCGGCGGCCTGCGAATGAAGTCCACCATCGGTGCTTTCAATTGATGCAAAAATTCAAGCGAAGCTGACCGCTCGCCATCATGTGCTTCCACGCTCGCGATCAACTGATCTCCGGGAGCAGTATCGACCCGCAATTCCAGATCGGCGATATTGTCGGGGATCGAGTCGGGAGAAACAATCTCGACGGCGTAACCGCGGGCAAGCAGATCCAGCGCCAGCTCTCGCGAGCACGCATGAGAACGCGTAATGATCCTTGCCAGTGCCATAGCTCGTATCGCCCTCGGCGTTTGTCCAGGCGCACGGTCGAGGCGGAGCCCGCTAGCAGAGCTGCGGAAGATGTCGATTTCGCTGCCCAGCCCCTAAAGGGGCATCCGATTTCGAAGAACTTGCGGCATCGCTAAAGCGATGCCCTGATACAAAACTGAGTTTTTCAGCTGCCCTAGACCCTCGGTTACCGGTATTGCTCCAGCACTAGAACGGCTCGGTTCAAGGCGGCCGCCAGCGCAGCGACCTGCTGTTCCGTCCGTCGTAAATCACCTCGGTCGATCGCCTCGTTCACCCCAGGAATAACAACTGCTGCATATCCTGTGTATTGTCCTGGGGCGTAGATGGCATGGTGAAACCACGGACGGTTAGGTAACCCCTCTGGAATCAACAGTGCCCGCTCTGCTTCCCGTAGTTTAGCATTCATGCGATCCGCCGCTGCAGGCATTTTCCTCTGCTTTTGCAGCATTTTTACGCCCACTTCCTGCAGGTGGCGCGCGCCGTCCAGGGCTGCCGAGAAGTCCGGCGCCTTGTCTCCGAAGCGCTCTTTGCTTTTGTTCCTGGCGGCATCGAGGTAGACCAGAATTTCCTTCCCGTAGTTCTCGTAATCGTAGGGAAGCACGTCGGCGCTCGACATGCGCAGTACTTCCAGACCGTAAATACTTGCCATCTCCTGCTCATAGAGGAAGTCGGGATCGCCGAACTTCTTGAACCAGGCGAAGTTGTCGAACACTGAGTGATATACACCATAATCGCCGCTCGAACTCATATCGGTGGAAGGCACGCCCAGATGCTGCAGAAATACCGAGTAGTCGGAACCACTGCCGAGATCGCCCACCGGCACATCGTTCTGCATTGCCGCCGGCGGCGGGCGGAAGGTGCTGGTTTCCTGCGCATGGTTTTTCTCCGCGTTCGGCTCGCTCGCTTTTTTCCACGCGTCGTACACAGTTCCGCCTTGCGGCGAAGGCACTGCCTTCGCGATCTCGCGGATAAACTCTTTCAAGCTGGGCACCCCTGAAGCCCCAAACTTTTTGCCGGATACCGCGACGTCCATGTTGAAATAGGCCGCAGCGTTCCCCAGTTCCTGCGCATGATCTTCGCCCCACTCGGTGGAACCAATCAGTCCTTCCTCTTCCGCGTCCCAGCTTCCGATCACAATCGTGCGCTTGGGCTTCCAGCCCGACTTTAGCAGTTCACTCAACCCGTGCACCGCCTCCAGCATCGCCGCCGTGCCGCTGTTTGGATCGACCGCTCCATACACCCAGGCATCGCGATGATTGCCCGCCACCACCCACTCATCGGGCGAAGACGCTCCGCGAACTTTGCCAATGACATCCCAAATGGTGCGGAACTGGTAGTCCTGCTTAAG
>JBEKYF010000019.1:0-48881 GCA_049511255.1 Terriglobales bacterium
ATCCTAAGTCTGGTGCGTCTGCCAATTCCGCCACTTTCGCATATTTATCCAGCAAAACCAGGCGTTCCGCGCTTTGCCGGTGATCGGGTGCAGACGGCGGTAGCTCATGGTTAACTGAATCGTCCGGGAACTATCGAGCTACCGTTCGCAGATCGACTCCGGCCATCACAAGTCTAGATGCGAACCTGTGCCGGTTGCAACGTCGCATGCTTGACCGGCGGGAACCGAACATCATTCCGCCCAGTTCACCGCGGTGGCACCTGGACAGCTTCGTCTGTGCCAATGTGTGGGTCTTGTAGACGAGCAGTCTGCCCGGCCGCACCGCCTTCATCATCTCCTAAAAAATCTTTCGCTCTCCAGATAGAAGAATGCCATCGCCACTTCGAACCGGGTTTGCGAAGCCTTGAAGCGGGTGAGATCATCTACTCCAAAGTGGATATGGGAGTGGGAATTTTGTAATTTGGCAATCGGGTAATTTTGTAATCTAAAATCATCTGGCTCTAGGTTTTCAAATTACCAAATTGCACGATTACAAAATTACCAAATTACACATGCCCCGCATGGCGCCCTTCTCGACGCACCCCTCCGGCCACAACGGCGCCTCGCTCCCGCCCCGCACCGGCGGAGGTGACGATGGCCGCGACAGCGGCGACAGCATGCCTGACTCTATTCCTAACTATGGCGAGCGCTTGCGTCGAGCCCGAATGGGATTGGCTATCGCCATGACACCCATCGTCATGCTCTTCATTTCCTTCACGTCGGTCTACCTCATCCGGCGCGGATTTCTGAGTCTCGATCTGAGCGATACGGCTTACATCCAAACCTGGGTTCCGGTCCGATTGCCCTGGACGTTATTGCTGGCCAACACGGTCGTCCTTATGGCCAGCAGCATTACGATCGACTTGGCGCGGCGCGAAATCACGCGAGAAGCCGCGCTCGCCCCGGTCCAGTCGATTCCGGGCGTCTCGCTGGGCGACGAGCGCCACTTCCCCTGGTTGGCTCTGACCACCGTTCTCGGTCTCGTGTTTCTTGCCGGGCAGCTTTTTGTTTGGAGCAAACTTTCCTCCCGAGGCTTTCACCTCGCCGGAGGCACCAGCAGTTCCTTCGTTTACATTCTCACTGCGATGCACGGCCTTCATCTGGCCGGCGGCGTACTGGCTCTTATGTTCGCCAATGTTGCCTCTGTGCTACAACGACCGGTTGAAACTCGCCGCATCATCGTTGACATTACCTCATGGTACTGGCACTGCATGACGGGATTGTGGATTTACATCCTTTTGTTGTTCTCGTTTACGGCATAGTGAGCCGTCTCTATTTCTTCTCTCTTTACCGTCTCGCAAAACCGCGAGACGTGGGGGCACTCGGCGCGACCAACGAAGATTAATGCCCAATCCAGCAAGACTTATGTTGCCCATTTGTTTTCAAGAGGGAGGCCTTCTCGACCTGCCCTTCGAAAGGTCATTGAACAGCTGGGCTGAGGTGTCTCGCGTTACGACGCCTTGGCCTTTGCAGCCGATGCTTTTGCCTTGAGCACCTCGACCTTGGCCTTCTCCTGACGCTCCGCCGCCTCGCGTCTCTCTTTCGCCTTTTGCAACTGCGCTTGTATCTTCGAATCGAGCTGGTTGATCTTTTCCTGTAGCTTTACTTTCCGGTCGGTGTGAGCCTTGGCGTGCTCTGCCTTCATTTGGGCGAGGTCGGCCTTCATGGCATTGACGTTCTCTTCGTGGATCTTGTGTTTTACGTCCGAAAGAGCGCGACGGAATACGATTCCTCCGATCGACTCCATGGTGCTGTCCACGGGCGTGGTCCAGTTCTCTTTAATTTCGGCGACCACGGCAACTTTGTTCGGCAACAACACTTTGTTGACGTCGTCGATGAAATCCTCGCCAATGCGAGCGTTGTGCAGATCGGCGGCCACGCCGACGGCCTGACCTGCCACGGCGCCGACAGCCATACCTACCGGCCCTCCCAACAGACCAATGAGGCTTCCGAGCGAAGTACCGAGGAGAGTGCCAATCAGCCCGGGGTCATCGCCTTGCGTTACGGTTGCGCTGCCGTCTGCGTGCTTCGCAAGCATGGCGCAGGCGTAGACGCTGATGCTGCCTTCGGCGTCCAGTTGCATAAGGGCTTTCTTCCCTTCGTACGCTTTGGTTTCGTTGTCGAAAACCACCACTAGCATGCGATCCATAAGCCATCTCCTTTTGTTGAGTAGTGAGTGCGAATTCCTTAAAGAAGGCGGACTAATCCTATCTCAAAAAGCCAATCAGTTGAAGGCTACGAAGCAAAGTTCCTGGTTCTCGAAGGGAAGCGGGGAACCAGATTCAAGGGTTCAGTAAGGCAACCCTCAGGACCAAAGCCCGCAGCGCGAATTTTTTCCGCAAGCCGTTGAAGCCTCAGCGGCTGAAGCCGACTCTGAAAGCTAGCCCCCTTTCGCAGCGGTGAACCGCTGCGCCGCCCAAAATCTAGTGCAGCGCCTGCCGCGATGCTTTATACCGCCCAACCCACGCTTTATAATAGAAAGATTCGGTTGCGAGTCTTGATCCATCTGTATGCCAGGGGAAGATGTCCACAGATAGCATTGTTGTTCACGGGGCCCGGGTTCATAACCTCAAGAACATTGATTTTGAGATAGAGCACAACACTCTGACGGTCGTTACCGGCGTCTCCGGTTCCGGCAAATCGTCGCTTGCATTTGACACGATCTATGCCGAAGGGCAGCGCCGTTACGTCGAGTCGCTGTCCGCGTATGCGCGCCAGTTCCTGGAGCGGATTGAGAAGCCCGACGTCGATCTGATCGACGGCATCGCGCCCGCGGTTGCCATCAAGCAGAAGAACTCTACTCGCAATCCGCGCTCCACCGTCGCGACCGCCACGGAGATCTTTGATTACCTGCGGCTACTCTTTGCCCGCATCGGACGCACTTACTGCCTGCTATGTGGACAAGAAGTGAAAAAAGATACGGTGGACGAAGTCGCCGACCGCTTGCTCGCTCTGGGCGCCGGCACTCGCCTCAATGTGTTCTTTCCGATTCAGACGCACGTACCGACTGCCGAAGGGAAGGGCACCAAGAAGCCTCGCGGAAAGAAACAATCAGCCGACTCCAGTCTGCCGTCCGACGCGATCTCCGACGCGATGAGGGCGCGCCTCTTCGATCTGCGCAAACGTGGCTTCAACCGGCTGTTTCAAAACGGCCAGGTCTTCGAGTTCTCGACCCCGGAGTCGCTACTCGACGTCAACTTTTCCGAACCCGTGTTTGGTTTAGTGGATCGCCTCGTCGTCTCTGCCGACCAGCGCTCACGCATCGTCGATGCGGTCGAGATCGGCTATCGCGAAGCGGGCGAAGTGATTTTTGAAACCGCTCCGCGTGATGGCGAAACCCGGCAGCGGCTGCGCTTTTCCCAGCGCTTCGAGTGCAAGAATGACGGCAGCCGCTACGAAGAACCCGAGCCGCGCCTGTTTTCATTCAACAATCCTTATGGCGCCTGCCCGCGTTGCCAGGGCTTCGGCAACACCATCGATTTCGATCTTGACCTTGTCATCCCCGACAAAAGCAAGACCCTGAACGAAGGTGCCATCGAGCCTTGGACTAAGCCGAAGTACAGGCCGCTGTTCACTGAGCTTAAGCGCTTCGCGCGCCAGGCAGAAATTCCGCTGGACGTGCCCTGGTATGAACTGGACGCCGAGCAGCAGCGGCTGATCGTCGATGGCGACCGCGGCTTCTGGGGTGTCCGCGGCTTCTTCCAGCATCTTGAGCGCAAGAAGTACAAGCTGCACGTGCGCGTGTTTCTCAGCCGCTATCGCGGATACTCGCTTTGCTCCGCTTGTGGGGGGACTCGCCTGCGCGCGGAAGCGCGGCAGGTAAAGATCGATGGCAAAAGCATCTGCCAAGTGTGCAGTATGACGGTCGAAGAGGCGGCCCGCTTCCTCGGTCAACTCAAGCTCTCGACTGAGCAAGCTGCGATTGCCGACAAGCTGCTTATCGAACTTCGGGAACGCCTGCGTTTCCTCAACGAAGTCGGGCTTGAGTATCTGACGCTTGACCGTCTCGCATCGACGCTATCGGGTGGCGAAGCGCAGCGCATCCAGCTCGCAACTTCTCTCGGTTCGCGTCTGGTCGGCACACTGTATGTGCTCGACGAGCCCTCCATTGGCCTCCACAGCCGCGATACGCACCGCCTCATCAAGATCCTGCACGACCTGCGCGACCTGGGAAATACTATCCTCGTGGTCGAACACGATCCCGACATCATGCGCGCCGCCGATCGCATTCTCGACCTCGGCCCGGGCGCCGGAGAAAATGGCGGGAAAGTCGTCGGCGCCGGCACCTACGACGAGATCATAAAGATGCCGCACTCGCTGACCGGCCGTTACCTTGCCGGCGAGCTTCACATCCAGATTCCACCGCGACGCCGCCAACCGGGATCCCACAAACTCCGCATCACCGGTGCGCGTGCGCACAACCTGAAACACATCGATCTGGAAATCCCGCTCGGCATGCTGGTGGCGATTACCGGCGTTTCCGGCTCGGGGAAATCCTCGTTGCTGCATGACGTCCTCTACCGGGCGTTGGCCACGGCCAAGCGGCAGACGAACGGCGCCGCTTCCATTTCGTGGGACAGCATCGAAGGCGACGAGTTTCTCGACGAGGTCGTCCTCGTCGATCAATCTCCCATCGGCCGCACTCCGCGCTCGAATCCGGTTACTTACATCAAGGCTTTCGACATCATCCGCGAACTATTCGCCTCGTTGCCGGAAGCCAAGAAGCGGGGCTTCCCGGCCGGACACTTTTCCTTCAACGTTCCCGGCGGACGCTGCGACAACTGCCAGGGTGACGGCACCGTCACTGTCGAAATGCAGTTTCTGGCCGACGTAGAGCTGATCTGCGACGAATGCAAGGGCACGCGCTACAAGCCGCAAGTGCTCGAAGTGCACTACAAAGGCAAGAACATTCACGAGGTCCTGAACCTCACCATTCGCGAAGCGCTCAAGTTCTTCGCCGACGTTCCCCGGCTCACGGAAAAATTGCGCGTGCTCGACGAGGTCGGCCTGGGCTACCTGCGTCTCGGCCAGTCGGCCACCACGCTCTCCGGCGGCGAAGCGCAGCGCATGAAACTGGCCGCCCACCTTCAGCCTGGAACTCGGCAGACTGGCGCCCGCCCGGCCAGCCGCCGCGCAGAGGGCGGTGACGGGCTCAAACGCAAGCGCCGCATCCTTTACATTTTCGATGAGCCCACCACCGGCCTGCACTTCGACGATGTCAGCAAACTACTTTTCGCTTTTCGCCGTCTAATCGATGCGGGCGGATCCATTGTCGTCATCGAGCACAATCTTGAAGTGATCAAGACGGCGGACTGGGTCATCGACCTCGGTCCGGAAGGCGGCGATCGCGGCGGGAACCTCGTCGGCTTCGGCCCGCCCGAAGCGATCGCGGAACTGAAAAACTCTTACACTGGACAGTATCTGAAGCAGGTCCTGAACGGAAACGGCGTACGCAATGGTGACCGGTAGAACACTTGTGGAGAGCCGGGCGCCCTCGCCCGGCACAGGCGGACCACGCATGAAGCGCCGTTTCGCAAATGCGATCCTGCTCATGGCCCTGACCGCCTGCACCTTCGCGCAAACCCACACCACCGTCCGCCATTACAAGGAACGCGTCGACGACCAACCCCCAGAAATCGCGCAGGCCGAAGATGCCATCCAGAAAAACGACTTCACCGCCGCAGAAACGCTGCTGAAAAAGGCGATCGATAAAGATCCCAACAATTATCAGGCGTGGTTCGATCTCGGGTTCGTTCTGAACCGCCTCGGCCGCACCGACGAATCCATCGCCGCGTATCGCAAATCGGTCACCGCCAAGCCCGACGTTTTTGAATCGAACCTTAACCTGGGTCTCATGCTCGCCCGCGCCAATAATCCTGAGGCTGAGCAATTTCTGCGCGCCGCTACAACCCTCAAACCCACCGCTCATCCTGAAGAAGGTCAGGCCCGCGCCTGGCTCGCGCTCGCGCATCTGCTCGAGAATAAAAAGCCGGAAGACGCATTCCAGGCTTACACCAAAGCCTCCGAACTTACGCCGAAGGATCCCGAACCCCATCTCTCCGCCGCTTTGTTGCACGAGCGGCAAAAGGAATTCTCCGCCGCGGAAGCCGAATACAAACAAGTGCTGATGCTCGATCCGCACACCATGGAAGCCGCGATCGGCCTCACCAACCTTTACATGAAGTCCGGCCGCCTCGGCGAAGCCGAACCCCTGCTGCGCCGGCTGGCCGCTGAGCGTCCCGATGACGCCGGCATTCATCTCCAACTGGGGCGCGTACTCGCGGCGCAGGGGAAGAAAGAGGACGCCATCACAGAAATTCAGACTTCACTGAAACTCGCACCTGCGGACTCCGACGCGCAGCGCGATCTCGCCGACCTGCTCGTGCAATCCAAGAAACTGCCGGATGCCGAACAAGTCTATCGCGACCTTATCAAGGCTCATCCCAATGACGCCGAGCTTCATCAACTTCTCGGCGAGGTACTGCTCAAAGAGCGCAAGTATCCGGACGCGCAACAGGAATTCTTGGCGACCGTGAAGATCAAACCTGATTTTGGCGACGCCTATGGCAGCCTGGCCATCGCCGCCAATGAAAACCAGAACTACGCGCTCACCATCAAAGCCCTCGAAGTCCGCGCCAAGCTGTTACCCGAAACCCCCGCCAGCTACTTTCTGCGCGCCTCCGCCCTCGACCACCTGCGGGACTATAAGCAAGCAGCGCAGTACTATCACCTCTTCCTTGATGCGGCCAATGGGAAGTATCCTGATGATGAGTGGAAAGCTCGGCATCGCCTGATCTGGATCGAATCCAAGAAGCATTGACTGCCATGCGCCGACTTGCCTTTATCATGCTTCTCCTCGCTCTCGCCTCTGCCTACGGCGCGGCTAAGGAAGAAACTTTGGCCGAACTCAAATCACGCTTCGAGAGCGCGCGTCCCGAAGATCGCCCCGAAATCGGCATCCGGATCGCACAGCATCAGCTTCGCAATACGGACAAGCTCTACGGCGAGGGCAACGCGAACCAGGCCCGCGCTGCTGTCGATGACATCGTTACCTACTCGGAAAAGGCCCGCGACGCCGCAATACAAACCAAGAAGCACCTAAAGAATGTCGAGATCGATGTTCGAAAAATGGCGGAGAAGCTGCGTGACATCAAGCGCACTCTCGCCTTCGAAGACCAGCCTCCCGTTGAACAGGCCGTCCGCCGCCTCGAAGACATCCGCACCACCCTGCTCAAAGAAATGTTCGCCAAGGACGACAAGAAGGAGAAGAAATGAGGCCCGGCAGCCGCCGGCGCGCCGCGCTCGGCTTGGCCTTGTTGCTCGTGTTCCCTCTCTTCTCTACGCTTTGGGCCCAGCGCAGGCGAGACCCGCTCAATCCGCTGGAGATCGACCAACTTCGTGACGCGATGCTCGACCCTGACCAGCGCTTAAAGCTTTACGTGAAGTTTTCCCGGGATCGCATGACCAAACTTGAGCAAATGCGCAGCGACCCCAAGACGATCGATCGCGCCCGACAGACTCATGACATGCTGGAAGACTTCCTCGCCGTCTACGACGAACTCAACGACAACATCGACATGTACGTTGGCCGCAAGGACGACATCCGCAAGCCGCTGAAAGTCATCATCGAAGCCGACACCGAATTTCAGTCCAAGCTGCGCGCCCTCAAAAACTCCGCGAACACCAATGCCGCTGAAGCCAGCCAATATGAATTCCTGCTGACCGACGCCCTCGACACCGTTGACTCGAGCGCGGACGACCATCGCAAAACCGTTGCCGAAGTCGAGGAATACATGAAGCACAAAAAGAAGAAATAGGCTTCAAGCCCGGCGCACTGAGCACTGACTGCCGTGCTACTCTTTCTGCAACGTGTCTCCAAAGCTCAGCGAAATCTTGCACGAAGCCTATCGCGAACTCCGACCCCGCACGCCCGCGCCGCCCCTGCACGCTCGTTTTTATCCTTTCGTCTCCATCAACAACACCATCCGCCTCCGCCAGGGAGAGCTCTACATCCGCCTCTCCGATCTGCTCGAAGGCGCCCCCGAACCCGTGCTGCAATCGATCGCCCACATCCTGCTCGCCAAGCTCTATCGCAAGCCGGTCGATCGCATCCACAGCGCCCGTTATCGCCGCTATGTCGCCAGCCACGACGTTGCCGCCAAAGCCCGGCTCGTCCGCCAAATGCGCGGACGCAAGCACATCCACTCCGCCCGCGGCCATCACTACCATCTGGAAGAAATCTTCGACGACATCAACCGCCGCTTCTTCCACGGACTCATGGGACGCCCCCAACTCACCTGGAGCCAGAACCATGCCCGCAGCAGCCTCGGCCACTACGACCCCGCGCACAACGCCATCGTCATCAGCCGAGTCTTCGACCACCCGCGCGTCCCCCGCTACGCCATCGAATACATCCTGTTCCACGAGATGCTGCATTTGAAGCATCCAGTCAAACTCAGCGGCAGCCGCAGATGTGTGCATTCGCGGGAATTTCGCGCCGAGGAAAGACTATTTCCGGGACTACAGCAGGCACGCAGATTCCTACGTATGGTGTAGCAGCCTTCGGAAAAACGTAAACACACTTCTGGCAAACGATCCGTGACATCATTGCGGATCAAGAGTAGCTACAATCACCTTTAGGGGTTCGAATGACCGACAATTTACCTGACTTTCGTGCGCGACTGCCGTTGAGAGGCTATTCAATCGAATATTTGGATTTCTAGTCGGGATCGGAGTGGGGGCTCCCCACCATTACCTGCTCGAAGTCCGCGGACGTAAGAGCGGAAGGCTTTTTTCCAATCCAGTCGACCTTCTTGAGTTGAATGGCAAGAAGTTTCTGGTAGCCCCTCGTGGCCGCGCCCAGTGGGTCCGCAATGCCGAAGCTGCCGGTGAGATTACGCTAAGAAAGGGACGGGCGAGGCGACAGTTTCGTCTGCGAGTTCTGGCGGGGGATGAAAAGCTGCCTGTCTTGAAGGGATATCTCGACGCGTTCAAGTTGGAGGTCCAGCGTTATTTTCCAATCAAGGCCGGCTCGCCGCCGGAAGCATTTCGTGAAGTACGAGACAAGTATCCGGCGTTCGAGTTGCTCAGCTAGTGCGGCTGCCCACTCTAATTTCCGGGCGCAGGGGAGGCTTGCGGCTTAAGAGAACCGGTTTAGCTACTCGGCAGGCTACCGCCATTCAATGCCCCGTTTCTCCGTGTGATGCACATCACAGCCATCCGTGATTCACTCCGTTGACCGTTCCCCACTCGAAACCGTATCCTATTGATATTGAAATTGAATTTCATTTTCAAATAGAAAGCGGTGTTTCTTAATGCTCCAGGCATTTATCGTTACCCTCCGCGAAGGCGTCGAAGCCGTGCTTGTCGCCGGTATTGCCCTGACGTACCTGACTAAAGATCGAACTAAAGATGGGCCGCACCCATCCCCGCGAATCCGTCGACGCCGCGCCGGCAGACTTGATTGCGCAGACCAGAATGGAGACCACAAGCGAGTCGGGCCAAAAGTTCCCGAGCTACGTGTCGCGCTGACCGATCTTGAATTGGGCGAGACAGGCATTATCGACCATATCTCCTTACCTCCGGACGATCAACAATTCCTGATGCGAATCGGTTTTGTTCCGGGTGTGCAGGTCGGGTTTTCCCGCCGCGCGCCCTTGGGCGACCCGAGCGTGTATTCGGTGGACGGAACCGAGATTGCGTTGCGGGCGGAGACCGCATGCCACATCATTGTCAAACGAGCGGCGGCTACGCCATTGGGTGACTCGCGGTGATGCCGATCCTGAATGGCCGATGTGGTTGCGATACTCCTACCGAGCCCTTGTTCGCCATCCGTGAAAAAGTTCCGGAAGTCCCGGGCCGTGAAATCCGGACGGTGGCCCTGATCGGCCCACCTAATTCCGGAAAGTCGACGCTCTTCAATCGTCTGACTCGCCTTCGTCAAAAGGTCGGCAATTACCCGGGAGTGACGGTGGAGCAACGTGTGGGTGTGCTGGCTGGCAGCGGACACGAGATCAGGATCGTCGATCTGCCCGGTGTGTACAGCCTGACACCTTATTCCGACGATGAACGCGTCGCCGTAGACGTGCTGACCGGTCAAATGGACGGCCTGCCTTGCCTGGATGCGGTTTTGCTGGTGCTGGATGTAACCCATCTTTCACGGCAACTCGTATTGGCAAAACCTGTGATCGCTTTGGGCCTGCCTACACTCGTGCTCCTGAATATGGCGGATGTTTTTGCCAAGGGAGGTGGGTCGCTGGACGTTCTCAAACTCGCCGAGGAACTGGGTGCGCCGGTTGCCATGGTGAGTGCAACGCTGGGAACGGGATTGGACATCGTGGATCGTTTCCTGCGACAGGAACACGATCAGCGTCCAGACGCGCTTCTCCCGGTTCTCCAGGATCTTCCGCAGTGCCGGAAGTGGGCAAGCCAGGTTGGGCGCCGAATCGATTACCAGCAGCACCTTCCCAGCGCATGGAACAGCCGGCTGGACGACATATTTCTGCACAAGGTTTGGGGACCACTAATTTTTGTGGTCGTAGTCGGCGCCGTTTTCCAAACCGTGTTTGGACTCGGCCAGCCCATGAGCACAGCGTTTCAGGATCTGCTCACAAAGCTTGGGCAGCAAGCGGCGCCCTTCGTTCCCGCTGGTCTCGTCCGATCGCTGCTCCTGGATGGCCTCTGGAAGGGCGTGAGTTCCGTACTGGTATTCCTGCCCCAGATTCTTCTGCTGTTCTTCTTTATAGGACTGCTGGAAGATTCGGGTTACCTGGCACGCGCGGCGCTCATTGCGGATCGCACCATGCGAAGCGTGGGATTGAACGGGAAGGCCTTCATTCCTCTTCTGTCCGCCTATGCATGCGCGGTACCGGCAATCATGGCGACGCGCACCATCGAGAACAAGCGGGACCGGATCGCGACGATTCTTATCGCTCCTTTCATGACCTGTTCGGCCCGGTTGCCCATCTACACATTGCTGATTGCCGCCTTTATTCCCGAGCGCCCGGTCGTCGGCGTGCTTCTCGGATCCAGGGCGTGCGCCATGCTTTCGCTGTACCTGCTCGGTTTTCTTGCGGCCATCGCAACGGCGAAGGTTCTCAAGTCATCGGTGCTCAAGTCCGCTGCCGCTCCATTCGTGCTGGAGCTTCCCGAATACCGGTGCCCGACCTGGCAGTCGATTGGTCTTCGCCTGCTGGACCGCGCACGGGTCTTCCTGCGGCAGGCTGGCACGGTTATCTTGGCGGTCTCTCTGCTGGTGTGGGTCCTGACCAATCTTCCGCTGCACCATGGAGCCGCTCCGCAGTTAGAGCAGAGCGCGATCGCCCACCTCGGGCATGGAATTGAACCGCTGATCCGGCCGCTCGGCTTCAATTGGAAAATCGGGATCGGACTGCTGACGTCCGTGATCGCGCGCGAAGTGATCGTCGGCACCCTGGGCACGATTTATGGAACCGCGCCGGCGACGCACTCGATGACATTGCAGAATGCGCTCAGGCAAGACCTCACTTTTGCAGGGGCGATGGCGCTGCTGGTCTTCTTCGCGTTTGCCATGCAGTGCACGTCAACGCTGGCCGTGGTGCGCCGGGAAACCAATAGCTGGAAGTGGCCCGCCGTCCAGTTTGTTTACATGACCATAGTTGCGTATGCTGCCGCATTCGCGGTAAACCAGGCGCTTTCGGCGCTGTTCAAATGACGAACGGCGACAACTGCATTCGCTACTTCTTCCCGAAGAACTTCCCAAACCCCAACCGCACCTGCACCGTATTCACTCCCGGATTCGGCACGGTCAGCCCGGCATTCGAGATATGCATGTAGCGGACATCCACCGACCACGCGTGCTCACCCAGAAAATGCAGCCCGAACGCCGCGCCCGACGTGAAATTTATGGTCGAAGTTCCCGCCGGCACTTCGTGCGTTGTAAACAGCGTTCCACCATTCAACTCGAGGTACGGGGCAACATGTCCGCGGGTGGCGAAAATCCATTTCAGCCCCACCGGATTCACTCCCCCGCCGTACGCAGTGTTCGCTCGCTGGAACACAACAAACGCCGGTACCGCGTCCACCGCAAGCTCGAATCGTCCGTTGAGAAAACCCGGCCCATGCGGAGCCGTCAAGATCCACCCATAGCGAACTCCAGCGTTCCACACGCTCGTATCCTTGGTCCCGCCCGGAACGGAGCGCCCGCCGCCAGTCCAAACCTCGAGCTCATGACCGCCCTCCTCCGGGCGATCCTGGGCAACCGCAAAAGAAACTGCCAGAAACATTGTCAGAAAGAGTGTCAGAAAGAGTGTCAGAAAGAGCTTCTGAAGAAGAGAGCCCGCGCCCCGGATGGATCGTGTCATAAGTAAGGTCAAAGTCGAAGACCAACGATACGCGAACCCGCGCCAGGAAACAGATCCAGTTCCGAGAGCTTGTTTCATAAATCGTTTGCAGCGGGGACTGGCGGTTCCCTCAAGGGCTAAGGCCCCGTGTTTATGAGGCTCGTAGTGGAACGGCTGAAGCCGTGCCCTTCCCAAAACCATTTACAAAACAGCTTCTACAGCCCCAGCCCGCCATCCACCGCCAGCACTTGCCCGGTAATAAACTGCGGAGCCGCAGCAAAGAACATCACTGCTGCGGCGATGTCCGCCGCTGTCCCGTTCCGCTGCATCGGCGTCTGTTTCGCCATCTTTTTCATGAATGAGGCCGCCGATTTTTCTCCCAACTCAATCATCCCCGGAGCGACCGCATTCACCGCGATCTCCGGCGCCAGCGCCTTCGCCATCACTTTGGTCAGCATGTGCAACGCCGCCTTCGACGAGCAATAGTGCGCGTGCGTCGCCCAGGGACGCAGCCCGCCCAGCGAACCCATGTTAACGATGCGCCCTCTGCGCGTTCTTAAATACGGCAGCGCCTCACGCGACACCAGAAACGGTCCGCGCGTGTTCGAAGCAAAAATCGCATCCCACTGCGCTACCGTGATCTTCTCAAACTCGACGGTCTCATAATTCGCGGCGTTATTCACCAGCACGTCAATCCCGCCCAGTTCTCTCGCCACTTCCTTCACCATCTCCCGGACGCTCTTCTCATCAGTGATATCGCACCGCACCGCCAGCGCCTCCACACCATGCTGCGCCAGTTCTCCCACCACCGCCCGCGCCTCGCGCGCCGATTCGCGATAAGTAATCGCCACGTCGGCGCCGTTTTCGGCCGCGGCCAAAGCGATCGCGCGCCCCAGCCGTTTCGCCGCTCCCGTTACCAGCATCGTCTTTCCAGAGAGTGCCCGTCCGTTTGTCGTCATCCCGAGCGTCGTCATCAGGAAATTCTACGCCCGTCTTTAATTCGGCACCCAGTGTCTGGCACCCATCTACGTCCTTCCGTGTCTTGGAAACCCTGCACTGATACTGCTACACTCCTTCGAATGACGCAGCCTCGCGAAGTCATCGTTTATTCCCGCAAGGGATGTCATCTCTGCGAAATCGTCAAAGAGAGCATCGTCAAGCTCCACAAGCGTGGCGGCTTCATCTGGCGTGAAATCGACGTAGACTCCGACGCCGAAATTCGGCGCCTCTATAATGACGAGGTCCCCGTAGTCTTCATCAACGGCCGCAAAGCTTTTAAGTACCGCATGGACGAGCAGGAATTCCTACGTAAACTGAGCGCGTGAGCTTCGCTCGTGTGGGGACGGGCGTCTCGCCCGTCCGGTCGGCCGGGAATGCCCGGCTCTCCGCACCAGCAAGCTTGTGCGGTGTAAAATCTTGTCGTCCCCATGACCTTCGCAAGCTTCGTTGCCAAGTCCGCGTTTCGTAACAAGCGGCGCAGTCTGCTGACGGTCGCCAGCATTGCCTTTTCTCTGCTCCTGCTCTGCATCATGCTCTGCGTCTGGCGCAGCTTCTACATCGACAAGGGAGCCCCGGACTCCGCGCTTCGCATCATGACCCGTCACAAGGTCTCGCTGGCCAACTTCCTTCCCATCTACTATCGTGACAAGATCCGCTCCGTTCCCGGCGTCGTGCATGTAGTTCCCATGACCTGGTTCGGGGGCACGTATAAAGACGAGAAGCCGGAAAACTACTTCGCCCAGTTCGCCACCGACCCCGACGAATACTTCGACGTCGCCGCCGACAAAAACATGCCTGCCGACCAGCTCGCCGCCTGGAAGCGCGACCGTGCGGGCTGCGTCGTCGACATTGAACTTGCCAGGAAACACCACTGGAAAATCGGCGACCACATCATCCTGCAAGGCACCATCTTCCCCGCCGATCTCGATTTGAACTTGCGCGGCGTATACACCATCGATCCGCCCAACAGTGCGCTTTACTTCCAGACCAAGTACCTGGAAGAGTCCGTCGGCTGGTTTAAAGACACCGCCGGCTTTTACTTCACTCGCGTCGATACTCCTGAAGACATGCCACGAGCCGCCCGCGCCATCGACGACATGTTCCACAGCACTCCGGTTCCCACCAAGAGCGAGAGCGAACAGGCGTTCAAGCTCGATTTCATCGCGACTCTCGGCAACGTCAAAGCATTCATCCTCGGCATCTGCGGAGCCGTCGTCTTCACCACGTTGCTCGTCTGCGCCAACACCATGGCCATGTCGATCCGCGAACGCACCCGCGAAGTCGCCGTCCTCCGCACCCTCGGCTTCACCCGCGAAAGCATCCTCAAGTTGCTCTTAAGCGAATCGATCGCCATTTCTGTAATCGGAGGATTGATCGGCGTCGCGCTCGCGAGCGGGGCCATTCTCTTCATGGCGCGTCCCGGAATCGGGTTGCCGGTCTCAATGCACATGACCGCGGCCACAGCGGCGGCCGCCATGGTGGTCGCAGCCTTCGTAGGGTTGGTCAGCGGCCTCATTCCCTCCTATCGCGCCTCGAACCTCGGCATCGTCGACGCCCTGCGCTACATCGGCTGATGTAAGCTGGGCGTTCCGCACCGAGTCTCGCCAGTTATCAGGTGGCATCCTGCCCACGCATTCCGTTTGCCGCCCCCTTCAAAGTGCTAAACTCGCTTCGCATGCGGACGGACCTCTTGCCCCTTTGCGACCAGCACTACCGCACCATGGAGCCCGCACTAGCTCCCTACAACGCCGACTATTCCATTGAATTCTTTCGCTGCACCGACAAGTTCTGCCACCGCTGCTTCGGCGAGCGCGTCGGCTACACGACGCCCAAGCGCGGAGACGCGCCCGTCCTCACCCCCAACCAGCCCATCTGCGATCGCCACGGACGCCCCATGTTCATCATCAGCCTCGACCGCCAGCGTAATCACGTGACCTACGCCTGCCCCGAATCCGAGTGCGCGGAGCGGGTAATCCGGACGTAAGGGTTTGTGTGGGGACGGGCGCCTCGCCCGTCCAAGCCGAGCAAGGCTCGGCAGGGTTTCGCTCGTACCACATGACTGCCATTCCCGGGACTGATCACTCCCCCACCAACCACCCGTACTGCGCCGCCGTCAGCGGCACCACGCTCAATCGTCCCTGCGTTACCAGCGGAGACTCCGCAAAAATCGCCCGCGTCTTGATTTCCGCCAGCGTCCTCGGCTTCGCGATCGCCTTTCCCACCTTGATCTTCACCAGCGGAGTCTTGGGATCGCTCGCATCCACCGCCATCACCGAGGCCGTCCCTACCGCGCTCTTCTCGTCTTTTTTCGTTCCAGACCCGGTGTGGTAAATCACCAGCCGCTCTCCCGGCTTCATCCCGCGCAGATGCTTCACCGCCGCTGGATTCGTCACCCCATCCCAAATCGTCGTCTTCTCCCGCTCAAGATCCGCGAAGGAATACACCGTCGGTTCAGTTTTCAGAAGATAGTCCATGGGCAGGTATTGTAAACACAAAAACAAATTGCAGAAGAAAGAAATCAGATCGCTCCCAGCCGCCACTCGTTTCGTCGATTTGTGGTCTGCCACGAGGCTGGAAATGTGGATAATGAAACAATTGGGACGGCTTTTCATCGCTGTCCACGGGAAGGTGCCTATGCATCAAGTCGCTTGTTCGACGGGCTATGAGAACATCAGCTTTGAAACAGAACAACATCTTGCAGTAGTCACGCTTAATAGGCCCAATCGCCGCAATGCCCTGTCTCTCGAGCTCATGCTCGAGTTGCTGGATTGTTTCGAGCGCATCGGCAAGGATAGCGAGCTGCGCGCCGTCATTCTAGCCGCCGCGGGGAAAGTCTTCTCTTCCGGGCATGATCTGAGTGAAATGGTGGGAAAGGACATCAACCAGTACCGGCGAATCTTCGACGTTTGTTGCGATCTGATGACCAAGATCCAATCCATACCGCAACCTGTCATTGCAGAAGTCCAGGGAATAGCCACTGCAGCCGGATGCCAGCTGGTAGCAACTTGTGACCTGGCAATTGCTGCCGAAGAGGTATCGTTTGGCACACCCGGGGTGCGAATCGGATTGTTCTGCACCACGCCCATGGTTGCTCTGAGTCGCGCGATCGGCCGCAAGCGTGCGCTGGAGATGCTGCTGACTGGCGATATGATCCCGGCGGCAACGGCGGTGGACTGGGGACTGGTAAACAAGGTGGTGCCAGCGGCGTCCTTGCGCGAGGAGACACGCGCCCTTGCCCTGCGCATCGCCCAAGCCAGCCCAGTCACATTGGCGATCGGCAAGCAGGCCTACTACACGCAGATCGACCTCGACCAGCCCAAGGCGTATGCCTATGCCAAGGAAATCATGACCATGAACTCTATGACGCTGGACGCACAGGAAGGCATCTCTGCCTTCTTGCAGAAGCGACCAGCGTGCTGGGCGGGCAAGTAGCGCGTTTCGCGGTTGGTGTTTTGTTTCGGCGCCGTTTTAGAGAGGACCCGCTGTGAGCTCGGATCTCACACGGCGCAGTGATCTGTATCACTGCATCGGAATTGGAAATGAATATAATTCGCTATGAGCGATCAGTGAGAAGATACTGTCTCGCCTGAACACTGCAGCCGCGAAAAGACACTCCTGCATTGGCCGCGATGTTCTGTGGCCCCCAACCATCCTCCTATTCGTGAGTTCCACCTCGAAGGGAGAGGTATGGCGCTCGAGTACCCATCCGTTTGCCCGTCATCCGCCGTCAGCAGAATAAAGGCGCATCCTCGCGCTCCCAGAGGCAACGTAGCAGGCCTCTGGGCAGGCCGGTCACGTGTCATTGGTCTGCTTTCATGGTGGTGGAAGGGCGTCACATTATCAAAGGAGGTATTTTATGGCTGACCTATATACCTGCAGCTGCGGCAATCAAACCTGGGAAATCTCCGACAAGGGCGTGCGCTGCACAGCGTGCGAGGCGGAGTATGTCACGCCCCACACGCCAGTGTCGGAATTCAATTCCGCAGTCACGCAGGAACTGGAAGAGGAACTGGCAGAGTGACCCTCCGCAGTCATATCGAGGTGTCACGTGATGTTTCTCCCCGACCTCAGGCAGAAGGAGAATCCACACTCCGGAGGCCTGCAGGCAACATCGAAGCCGGAGGATGCGGCGTCTCACAGAATTTTTGCTGGCACTGTGCCTCGGGCTTCAGAAGGAGGTTGTCATGCCAACTGTAAGTGCTCCAACCCGCGTTAAACTGCAAAACATCCTGTTCGCCACGGACTTCACTCCATCCGCGCAATTGGCTCTGTCCTATGCCATCGATCTGGCTCACAGCTACGATGCCGAGGTGTACTCGGTGAACGTGCTGCCGCACATGCCGTTCGTCGAAGCAGTGCAGCCCGATCCGGAGGAAACCAGGTTGTTGGCCAAACAACAACTGGCTGCCTTGGTGGGCACCGAGTCGTTCAAGGGCATTCGACACAAGGAACTGATCGAGCAGGGCGAAGTTGTGGAAGTGATCTCGAAGTTGGTCCGGAAGTATGATATTGACCTCATCGTCATTGGCACCTGCGGCCGCAAGGGACTGGGAAAGCTGCTGCTGGGCTCGGTGGCAGAAGAGGTCTTTCGCAATGCCGAGTGCCCCGTTCTCACCGTGGGTCCGCATGCTACCCGTTGGGAGATCGATGGCAAACTGCGGCACGTCCTGTTTGCCACAGACTTCGGGCCAGAGTCGGTGCACGGTCTGCCCTACGCCATATCCTTGGCAGAGGAAAATCGGGCTCGTCTGACCCTCCTGCATGTGGCGCCAGAACCTACTGTCGCTCTGCCGGAGCCAGAACCCGGAACTATGCCCGTGGTTGACCCGTGCGAGGTAGTAGCTTCCACAGAGAAGCAACTCCGCGCCCTGGTTCCCGACGGAACACAGCTTTGGCATGAGCCCGAGTACATGGTGGAATTTGGTCCCCCAGCAGAGACGATTGTGAAAATTGCTGCCGGGAGGGCCGACATGATCGTACTCGGAGTAAAACGGCCAGCGGCCCTGACCAAACACCTGGGCGCAGGCGTCGCGTATAGGATCGCCTGCGAGGCGACGTGCCCAGTCCTTTCGGTCGGCGCACGTTTCCACGTCTAGCAAGAAGGCTAGAGGACATCCGGAAAGGCACTACGTGGTTCTGCGTCGAGCAGCAACCACATCTCTTCGGATGTCCTTTTTTCTGTACGGGCTGTGCCGGCCAACCGCTTCATTCTTTCTGGTCGATTTGCGATCTGCCGCGAGGCTAAAATGTGGGAACCGGAACGGTGCGGTTGCCCTCTTACCCGCATCCAGGGCCGGAAGGAGCAAGTGCTCCGCGACGGTTTTTTTTGGTCGCCGGACGGTGAACTATGCGATCCAGACTATTGGCGATCGGGGCTGCAGCGGTTTTCCTCGCGGGGCTGCTTGGATCCTGCAAGCGGGCTCATGAGGATCGCGCAGAAGTCCGGGTTGCTTATTTGCAGATCATCCCGAGCTTGCCGGTATTCGTCGCGCAGGAACAGGGATTCTTCGACCAGGAAAATTTGCGCTTGAAGGCTATCACGCTCGGCAGCAGTAACGATCTGGTGAACGCCATGGTCGCCGGCCAAGCCGATATTCTGCCGGCAACGTCGCTGGTACCGATCATTCACCTGGAAATCCATAGCCCTGGTCGCGTGCGCATCTTCTCGCACAGCCGCATGAACGACTCCAACGCGCTGGACAAGATCATTGTGAAGGAAGCTTCTCCGCTCCATGCCATCGGGGAGTTGCGGGGAAAGAAGATTGGAGTGTTTCCCGGCACCGCGCCCAGTCACATGCTGAGCGCATTTTTTAAGAAGCATGCAGTCGATCCGGCCAGCGTTTCGATGGTGCAATTGCCACCGCAAGCCCAGATCTCCAGTCTCGAGTCCGGCGCGGTGGACGCGCTTTTTGCCTACGAGCCAGTAACCACCACTGCCCTCGTCCACGGCGGCTATCGCCAGCTTTTCGGATCGGTGTATGCCGATCTGCTCAACCCGTGTCCGATTGGCGCCTCGGTGATCTCGCGAGAATTCGAGCGCAACCATCCGGAGCCGGCGGCGCGCGCCGTGCACGCTCTGCAACAGGGAGTGGACTACATGGCCGCGCACCCGGCCGAATCGCGCACACTGCTGACCAAGTACATCAAACTGTCGCCGGAAATCGCCGCCCGGGTGAATGTCGCTGACGTCACCCTGTCGAACCAGGTTGATATCGCCAACCTCCAGCAGTTCATCGACCTGCTCTTTCAAACTGGCGAGATCCCGGAACGAATCGACGCCCACAGACTGGTGGATCCTACCCTGGTGGTTCCTAAATGATGAGCGGCCCGGCGCTTTCCAGTCCTTGTCCTTGCGCGCTTGAACTGGAGGACATCGACTTTTCCTACGCCGCCCGCGTTAACGGCATCAATGGGGCGTTGTACAAGGACTTCTCGTTACGCATCGAACCGGGTTCGATCGTAACCATCATGGGCGCAAGCGGCGCCGGTAAAAGTACGCTGGGCCGGATCATGGCCGGCATCCTCACCCCACAAAAGGGAATCGTCCGGCGGTCGCCTGACTTCACCAGGCCGTCGGACTTGGTGTACGTGGACCAACATCCGATGAACGGTGTCTTCCCCTGGCAGACAGTGCTCGAGAACGTGCGTTACCCGCTGGAAAAGTTGAACTGGGAAGGCCCCCGACGCCGTGACCGCATCTGCTACCTCATGACCTTGTTTCGGCTGAGCGCGCTTTCCGATGTTTATCCAGCGCAGCTTTCCGGAGGCGAACTGCAGCGGCTGGCACTTTCCCGCTGCCTCTCCTGGAAGCCGAAACTGGTGATTCTCGATGAGCCCTTCTCGGCCCTCGACGGCAAGGTCAAAGCGGAGATCACATCCGCGCTGCACGAGCTGGCGCTCAAAGACCGGATGACGCTGGTCCTCATTACCCATAATGTCTCGGACGCGCTGGCCCTGGGTATGCGGTGCGTCATTATCGCCAGACGGCCGGTGCAGGTGATGTCCGATCTCGACTTCCACCTGGGTTTCCCCCGCGAGGAGAACACGCCCGATTACGACGCCATGCAGCAGGCGCTGATTAACGGTATCCGCGACGGACTGGTTTAGCGATGGATTAGATAGAGAATGGATTGGCTTAGGCGAAACTGGCGCGCGTGGTCGTTCGTTGGCGGCCTGATTGCAGTGTGGGCCATCGTCGCCGCGCTGCGTCTGGTGGATCCCATCGTTCTGCCCGCGCCTTGGAACGTGGCTCGCGCTGTGCCGGGCATGCTCCGCGAAAGACTGTTGGCGGATATCGCCTGGACTCTGGGCCGTGTGCTGGCGGCTTTGGCGGTTGCCTGCGTATTCGGCATTCCGGCGGGCTTGTTTCTGGGTTATCGCCAGCGCGCCTATAAGGTTGTCGAAGGGCCATTGCACGCGCTGCGCTCCGTTCCCGCTTCCGCGTTGTTCCCGTTGTTCCTGATCTTGGTTGGAGTCGGAGAGACGTCGATCGTGGCGCTGGCGGCCTATCCGAGCCTGCTGGTCGTCATGGTGAATGCAGTTTCGGGCGCAGCCCTAGCCAATCAGAACCGCCTCTACCAGGCTCGGTTGTTAAACCTGAACTCCTTGCACATGGTTTTCGACGTGCTCTTCTACGAGGCCCTGCCCAGCATTTTCGACGGCATTCGGACCGCGGTTTCGTACTCCCTGCTGCTCGTGGTAGCGGTCGAAATGTTCATCGGCCTGGGCGAACGCGGCCTGGGACGCGCCATCTATCTTTACCAGTCCAGCTATCGCATCCCGGAAACCTACGGGGCCATCATGATTGCCGGCATGATCGGGATCCTGCTGAACTGGATCGTGACCAAACTTCAGCATCACATGCTGCGCTGGCTGCCGAACGTGCGCGAGGAGGGGTAAGAGAAGAGTTAGACCGGTTTGCATGGTTACCGTGGACCGTAGTCTGGTTTTGGGTAGGGCACGGCTTTTAGCCGTGCCGCTGACAGCCGCCAGAAATGCGGGCTTTAGCCCCTGAGGGGCTGCGCCGCCTGCTCGGAATCGTGTTCACCCAAGTTAAATTGTTCAGGCGCGCTTGGAATCGGCCAGCATTGTCTGCCTCAGAATGCTGTTCACCCGCGTCTGATAGCCTTTGCCCCGCTTCTTCAGCCATGCGACCACGTCGGCGTCCAGCCGCATGGAAACGGCCTGCTTCACCGGACGATAGAACTTGCCCCGAACCGCATTTTTCCATGCGTCGGGGGGAAGCTCCGGGATATCCGAAGTATCGATTTGATCGTCGGGCAGCGCGGCCAGAGCCGCCAGTTGCCTCTTCTGTCTCGAAGTGAGGCTGCGTCCAGACGCTCGCTTCGCTCTCCCATTCTTAGTTGCTTTGCGCATAGATGCTCCGTTCGCTGCGTGTTGCCTTTCGTGCCGAAAAGATGCGGATCACTTCCTCGTCCTCATTTACCGTGTGAGCGACGAGTAGCACGTGAACGCCGTTCACGATTCCAATCGTCTGCCAACGCGGCTCGCCCTCCACCTCCCGATCTTGCCGTGTCAGGTGGTAAGGATCGTCAAAGACCAGAGCAGCGGTCTCAAAGCTGACGCCGTGCTTTCGTTTGTTGATCTGGTTCTTTCGTTCGTCCCAGACAAATTCCACGTCAGCCCTTCGTAATGGCGAATGTGTATATACAATAGCACGTTCTCATTGGAACCCGAAATCCGTCCGCAGCCCGCCCACTTTTACACCTCGTCCCCGAGATGGTAGCTAGCGTATCCTGCTGCATGGACGAAGCCGCGCGGCACAAGCGCCTCACTTCGAAATGGGGAGCCAGCTTTTGGCGAAATGTCCTGCGGTCGTTGGGGGCGGAGCCGCGAAGCGTCGGCTCCATTAAGGGTGCCTCTGGCATTGACCACCCCATACTCGCTGCGGCCGTTGATGATGCCCGACGGCGACTGATAGTTGTTTCGGCTGACCCGGACTGCCGCACGGCGGCCCTGGCGCGGGCGGACATGCAGAGCGCCCTAAAAAATGTGCAAGTCCTTACGATTCGCCCGATCGCCGGACGAGTCGAAGTTCAGGATGCTGGGAATGAATTCCTTAAGTTTGAGGCCGAATTCGTTAAGGCAGAGGCGGCGAAGAGGCGCACCCATTCCCAGAAAAAAGAAAATAAGCAGAACTCTAATCCAGCCGATCCCTTGATACGTAAGATAGTGGGCCCCTACATCCAGACAGTCCATAACATTCAGGATTTTGCCCTCATGGTGAGTGCCATGGGGTTCAAAAGCGGGCTCCGTGAAAGCGGATACAAGGGACCCACAGAATCGCTTGAACGTGAGCTCTTAGAGGAGCTTCCATTCTCGATGGCAGTTCCGGTGTACCACACGAAAGACGATCTGAAGTTGGGAATTTGCCCGTTCCTTTTGAAGGAATTCTCCGTTAACGAACTGGACGCTATCCAGACAGGTGCGCAAATTGATGACGTACGACAAATTCTCAGCGGAAAAGGCATCTCGCAATATTTTTTTCCTCCGGCCGATCAACTCGCACTCGGTCTGATTGACCGAAATCACGGCTTGTCAAAGAAATCCGAGGTGGCGGAGCAAGTACTCGTCGCACCCGAAATTGGTCATCCCTTTGGACCTCCCGAACTGACTACGATTTCGTCCGTACCGGAGATGATTGAAGAACTCCATGATCGCGGCCTCATCGCAGACGGCGAAATTGGTTTTGAGGTTACGCCGCAAGGAAAGGCAGTCCGTGCGACTATTCGCTTCAAACCGCGAGAGGGATTGGTTTCCAAAATCCTAAATCGCATCTCCATCGACCTTAGTATTAAAGAACTAATGGGGCTTTGGAAGGAAAAATGAGGGGCTAGGACAACTCCGGGACAGACGGCGGGTGGCCCATTCAAGCCCGGTTTTGGCTTGATTGGGGATGTCGCCAACGTCGCTGCCTCCTCGCACTCCTATGACCTAAACAGGGCGGGTGGCCCACCCTACCATCGTCATTTGAAAATCCGGAGGGTGCCCCGTCCAAGCTCCGCTTGGGCGGGCTCGTTGATGTTGGAATCTCTCGAAGCACCCCGAAAATACCTCACCTTCCTTTTCATCACAAACGCGCAGTGAGCACCATCACAGACATCGAACCGCCCGTCAGCGACAATTGGAATTGACCTGTGTGTCAGGGCCGAGGTGTACCCGTCATCAAGACGCCCCTCGAAGCTGCCGCAGCCCCACTAGTCGGCGCTCTTTGAAAACAGAAAATGAGGCAGTCAGCTGACAAGCCCCTGCCGAAATCCTGCGAGTGAGCCCAACAAGCTAACTCCTTATTCCGGAATATTTTACATATAACTCCTTTAAACTCAAAGATTTGAAAGGAATTTCCTGCCAAATCTATGTGATTCTAAAGGGCCGTGAAATAAAAAATTTGTGGATGCCGGATAGTACCTTTAGAGTAAACAAGCCGCCAAAAGTGGGGACAGTCGAGCTAAGTCCTTATTCTGGAATATTTTGCAAGTAAGTCTTTATTATTCAATATTTTAGCGGAAATAGGGGGGGGAGGGGGGGTAGGGGGTACCTTCGCGACCCTCCGGGGCTCAGGCGCCAGCGGCGCGCGCGATCTTCTCGGCTAGCTTGCTGTTGAACTTGGCGGCGTCGATGACGAAGCGCTCGTGCGTGCCTTCCGAGATCTTGTCGATGCCGTCGTCGGCCGCGACCGAGAAGCTGAGCTTGCGGCCATCGACCTTCTCCAGCTTTACTCGGACGGTTACGGTCATTCCCGGTGGCGTCGCGGCGGAATGAGTGAAGTTGACCAGCGTGCCAACGCTTTGCTCGTTCGGCCAATCGAGATGGGGAAGGATGGCCTGCAGGCAGGCCCATTCCAACAGCCCCACCATGTAGCCGGTGGCCAGCACTTTGGGCATCAACTGGAATTCGGGAGATTCCGGGTAGAGGTAGGGGACGGTCTTGTTTTCGGGCACGCGAAACTTGAACTCAAAGGTGAGGCCGGGCTGCAACGTATCTTTCATAGCTGGCTCCTGTCATGCGTGACATGGGTGTGTTTGCCGGATTCAGTTCAGAACTGACTGGTCTCATAAATGGTTCTCCGAGCAGGCACTGTCCGACCCTCAGGGGCTAAAGCCCGCATTTTTATTGGCCGGCAGTGGCACGGCTGAAGCCGTGCCCTACCCAAAACCATTTATGAGACCAGTTCCGGTTCAATGTCCGCTGTAGTAGGCCGGGGTCGAGCCATCGCCTTCCCATTCCGAGAGGCTGGCCCGCATTTCGCTTAGTAATCGAAAGTCGTCGTCGAACTCGGCCGCAACCACGCGCTGGTCCTGTCCATCAATGTAGCGGAGCACGTAATGTCCTTCCGACAACGTCAGTGCGTCAATGGGCTTGCTGTCGTCGAACTCCGCACCGATTTGGGAGAGCAACTGGGAGAGCGAATATGTCACTTCCCGGATCGCGAGGCTCTGCGCGCCGCTGCCCAGCGGCCCAAATCGGCGCTCGATTACATACCGGTCTCGTGGCGTATTCATCTCGTCTTATTCGTCTCGACCTGGTCAATGCGGTAGATAATAGTACTCATCCCAGAACCGAGATGAGCCCATCCAGCGTGTCCACGGTGACGTCCGGCCTGAGTCCCAATTCGTCTTCAGGAAGCTTGCCCCGGTTCACCCAGCACGTCCAGAGCCCGAAGCACTTGGCACCCGCGATGTCCCAGAAATTCGACGATACGAACGCGATCGCGTTGTCGGGTACGGCTAGATGCTGTGAAGCCAGGGCGTACACGCGCGGGCTCGACTTGTAGATCTTCACTTCGTCAACGCTGATCACGTCGGCGAAGACGCCTTTCAGACCGGCGCTCTCCACGGCGGCCGCGAGCATTCGCGGCGAGCCATTCGATAAGATTGCCAACTTATGTTTTGACAACTTACCCAACGCCGACTTTACCTCGGGAAAGGTAGCCAGGTGCAGATAAGATTCCATCAACTCTTTGCGGATCTCGGCTGGGCACGCGAGGCCCAGACTACGGCAGGCAAATACCAGCGCCGACTCGGTCACCATCCAAAAATCTTCATACCGCCCCATGAGGCTGCGCAGCCAGGTGTACTCCAGTTGCTTGGCGCGCCAGAGCTTGCTCAGTTCAGCGCCTTGGCCGGGAAACTTGCGGTTGCACAGGGCAATCACCGAGTGCACGTCGAACAACGTACCGTAAGCGTCGAACGCAATCGCCTGGATGCGTGGTTTCATGGCAGCTCCCCAATAAACTTAAACGTCGGCGCCGGGTATCGGCGGACGACGAGACATGCTTGCGAACCATTCGTAATAGGCCTCCTCGCCGATCCACTCGGCAATATGGCCACGCGTTTCAGCGACGAAGACAAAGCTCGCATCGAACTCGTGGGCCACGATGCGCTGGTCCTGCCCGTCGTAATAGCGGACGCAGAAGTGCCCTTCGGAGACCACTTGAACATCGATCGGCCAGCTATCTTCGAACGCAAGGTCCATGCGGGCGAGCAAAGTCTGGAGATCGTACTCCTCGTCTCCGATGACAACGGAGTCATGGCCGCTGCCCAGCTTTCCGAAGCGGTTCTCGATCAGAGGCCGTCCTCGCAAGTCAGACATAAATCAACTCACGCGGCTGCGGACGATTCGTGTGGCCGCTTGAACACCATGTGGATGCCGATGGTACCGTAAGCGACGCCATCCTTGTTGGGTGCGATCAATGGAACCGAGCTTACCAGCTCCCATCCGTCCGCGCCGGCGCCGTTGATCCACGAATCCAGGCCGCTGACCATGCCC
Source organism: Terriglobales bacterium (assembly GCA_049511255.1). GTDB lineage: Bacteria > Acidobacteriota > Terriglobia > Terriglobales > Acidobacteriaceae > Acidiflorens. The sequence continues at coordinate 26,148 of JBEKYF010000019.1, forward strand.
TCTTCAGTCTCGCTGAAAACCACCATCCGATCAAAATACTCCCACTGCATCGTTTCACTCCTTCTTTCTCCTAGAGCTGGTTTCATAAATGCCTTTGCGCTCGGACGACACGTCCCTCAGGGGCTAAAGCCCGCGTCTTTATTGACTCTGGGCGGCACGGCTGAAGCCGTGCCCTTTCAAAACAAAGTCAAAACCAGAGTTTTTCCGCAGCCTCTGAAGCCGTGCCCTACCCAAAACCGATTTATGAAAGCAGCTCTATGCATTCTGAGCCTTGCCCCAGCGTTCGTTTAGCCAGCCCGTGGTGACGGCCAGCACCTCATCGTTGAACTTAAGTTCCATATGGTTGAACCAGCGCGGCAGGTAACGGATAAAGCCGTTCTCATGCTGAACCTCGGGGTGCAGGTTGCTCGTGACATAACGCAATTCGGACTTCGAAAGGCTCGCCTTCAATCCATGCGCACCCTCGAGAATGGCAGGGATATCGCGCTCGGCATAAAGCAGCAGGCAAGGACGATCGTGCGGCGCCACGGTGCCGAGGACTTCGAGCAATTCAATCACATACCCTGAATATGGCTCGCGCACGGCGGGACTGGGAAAATTCTCGAACATCCACTTACCCTGTGGTGAGATTGCCGCAACCACGGCAGGCGAGATGGCCACCATGCAATCGGCGGAAGACATCAGCGCCAGCCGGCCACCCAAGCTGATGCCTACTGTCGCCGCCCGGCCGAAGCGGCGCACGTAATGAACAGCGGACTCGACCTCATCGCGCATCACCGGACCGATGGCCGTGCGATTCTCACCGTGACCGCAGAGGTCGATCGCCAGCGCGGCTATACCAGCCTCTCCGAGTGCGACGGCGATCCCGAGCATGTGCTCCTTCGTTCCGCCATAGGGAGGGATCAGGACCGCGCCGCCGCGCGCAGAGTCTGGCGCAAGAAGATATGCAGGGATGCTATGGCCGTCAGTTGCGGCCAATGTTGTGATGCGCCAAAAGTTCATATAACGGCTCCCAGTACCTCAGGGGCTAAAGCCCGCATTTCTGGCGGTCGTTGGCGGCACGGCTGAAGCCGTGCCCTACCCAGAACCACACCGTAGTCTACGGTAACCATGAAAACGGCCTAAGGGGCGACGGTGGTCAACCAGCCCAACACCTTATCGCTCAACACCGGCTCATAATTCTCAAAACCGTGGCCCGCTCCCTCAACGCTCACAAATACGGCTGCGGAGCCGGGGGGCGCCGCCATCTGAAGCCGCTTGCCGACGTCCGGTGGGATGAGCTTATCGGCCGTGCCTTGAACGATAAGAATCGGATTCTTCACCTTGGCCAGATTCAGGTAAGGATTCGAGAGCCGATCTGGGCCGCGCAGGCTTAGAAGATATCGGGCGGTGTAGAGTGCCTTGCCGATTGGGCCAAGGTCAATGAGCATCATCTCCTCCTCGCGACTGGCCCGCTGCAGATTCAAGGCTTCATCCACTGTCGCCTGCGCCTTCTCCTTTCCAAATTGCCACACGTTCCACTCGAAGAGGTCTCCCGGGCCACTCACCAGAATGGTTGCAGCGATGTCCGGGTCGCCGCTGGCAGCCTGGTAGTACAGCACGCGGTTTGTACCCATGCTTTGTCCGAGCAAAACCAGGCGCTTGTGGCCGAGCCCACGCAAATATGCGGCGCCGGCTGCGATGTCGGTCTGGTTGTCCATAAAGGAAGACTTTTTGGGGCCGGTATCGTGGTCGCGCATGTTCAAGGCGAGGGCGTCGTAGCCGGCGCGGGCCGCAGCCTCGGCGAGCTTGGGGAGGTAGGCCTCATAAAAGTTGCCGCCGTAACCATGGACCAACAACAGGGCGCTGGCACTGGGCTTCGGGGCATGAAAAATAATGCCCTGCAAGCGCGCACCGTCGGCGGTTCGCAAGGTCACCATTTCGGTGGAGCAAGCCGCGCCGGTCGAGGCGCGCGGAAGTGCCGGCTGCGCCAGTGCCCATGCGGCACACAGGAGAAGCGTGGCGCACAAGAACAATCTGCGAAGTGCCGGCATCGCTAAGGCCCCCGATGAGCTAGTGTCGTGTCCCATAAGTTCGCGACATAAATTTGTGTTGTCATCTTAAGCGAAGCGAACGACCTGCCTCGCACCGTCAAATACAGAGGTCCTTCGCTTCGCTCAGGATGACAGTGTGGACTTACGCCACGGACTTGTCCTCAGAGGGAACACCGGCCTGCTTCAGCTTGGCTTCAAGTTCAGCCAAGCGCGCGCGAAGAGCCTTATCCCGCTCCCAGCGTGCCGTGACATCCTGCATGGTAGCGGCTATGCCCAGGACCTGCCCCTCGGCGTCTTTGAGCAGCACGACGTTGAACTCGACGGAGATTCTGCGGCCGTCCTTGGTGAGCGCGGGAACGGCAAGCACGCTGTGGCCGTACTTGGTGACCCCGGTTTCCATGACACGGTCGTAGCCCTCCCAGTGACGCGGCCGGTGCTTCTCGGGGATGATCATGTCCATGGACTTGCCGATTGCTTCGCCGGCAGTCCAGCCGAACATGGTCTCCGCACCCGTATTCCACAACCGAATGATGCCCTCCCGATCGCCAAATATAATGGCGACTGAACTTTGATCCACAATGCCTTCGCAGAGCGCTGGGTGAGTGAGGACGTCATTCATAGGCGACTCCAGGAAAATAGAACGAATACAGTCTTATAGCCGTTTCCACGCGGTGAAGTAAAGAGACTTGCGAAGAAACGCGGATGGGGGCAGAGTAGGGCGAACCCAAAGGGCCAAGCCTGACACGGGTCTTAGCAACTCTAGCGCGCATCCAGAGAGCTGTGACCACGGGCGGCTGCCGAGCTTCGCTCGGCTTGGACGGCCGGGGGCGGCCGTCCCTACACGAGCATTATTTTTTTGCCGGCTGCGGAGTCGCGGGTTCTTTCTGCTTCAGCACGCGGCGGAGCAGCTTTCCTGTGGGAGTACGCGGGAGTTCGTTTACGATCACGATTTCCCGAGGCAGCTTGTAGGTTGCAATCTTGCCCTTGCAGAAGGCGAGTAGCTCTTCGGGGCTTATGGTTTGCCCAGGCTTCAGCACCACGAATGCTTTGGCAATTTGGCCGCGCACTTCGTCGGGTATTCCGATGACACCGACGTCGGCAACGGCCGGGTGGGTGGCGATGGTGACCTCAATTTCCTCCGGCCCGATGCGATAACCCGAACTCTTGATGATGTCGTCCTCACGGGACACGAACCAGAAGTAGCCGTCCTCATCTTCAGATACGAAGTCGCCAGCTCGATTCCAGCCCTCGCGGGTGACGGCATGGCGCTGTTTGTCGGGATCGCGCCAATAGATCGTGCCGGTGGGTCCACAAGCCACAAAGTGACCAATAGTACCGGCCTTCACTTCCTTATCCTCCTCGTCGATAACCTTCAGCTCGTAGCCGGGTACGGCTTGGCCGAAGGAGCCAGGCTTGGGCTTGCGGCTGACCACGTTGGAGGCGAAAACGTACATCATCTCGGTCGTGCCCAGCCCCTCGAATATCTCCAGCCCAAATTTCTCCTCCCATGCGTGATAGGTCGGGGCAGTCAGGCTCTCGCCGCCGCCGGTGCAGACGCGCAGGCTGCTGAGATCAAATTTCTTTTCCGCGTCAGGCACCTGCAACATCTTGCGGTAGGCGGTAGGGGCCAGAGTCAGGATTGAGATTTTATGCTTTTGAATCGTGTCGAACATTTTTTCCGGATCGAACTTGGCGATGAGCGAGGCAGCCGCGCCGAATCGGAAAGGAATGGTCGCATAGCTGGAGTAGCCCGCCCCAAAGGCCAGGGGAGCGGACCCGCCGACAACGTCGTTTTCCGTGACTCGCCAGCCATACTTCCCGAAACCGTCGGGGACGATCAGCAGTTCCTCCACAAAGTGGACGGTCCCCTTCGGGCGTCCCGTTGTGCCCGAAGTGTACATCAGCAGGCCCACGTCTTCGCGTTTGCGGAGCACAGGATCGAGGGTTGCTGCGCCGGACTGCAGCAGCTCGCCATAGGCGAGGAATCCCTTGGTCTTCATTTCGGCGGCATCGCCCCCGACGGCGATGATGTGCTTGACCGTCTGAAAGTTCTCTTTCGCGCCCTCGACTTCGCCCAGGAGCGCAGCGCTGACGATGATGGCTACCGCCTCCGAGTCGTTGGCCACGTGAGCGATCTCGTGGCGCGAGAACAGGGGTGACGTAGGAAGGCAGACCGCTCCCAGCTTAAGGATCGCGAAGTTGGCGACCAGGGCCGGCGGTATGTTCGGTGTGCGTAGAATGACGCGGTCGCCTTCCTGCACTCCCAGGTCGCGTAGCGCGTTGGCGAGCTTGTTGGCTTGAGTAAGAAGCTGACCGTAGGTAATCCGCTGGTCTTCGAAGAGCACGGCGGTGCGATCACCCCGGCCGGCAGCGACGGCTTTGCCGAGCAGTTCTTCCGTAGGGTTGAACCTTTGAGCATAGGTCGCGAACTCCGGCAGGGTGTAGATACGTTTCGGCCAGAACTCGCGTGGGGGTAGATACTCAGCCATCTTGGAATTCTCCTTATCCCACTTTGGCTACCGGGGTTTTGGCAGTCTCCGCGACCAGATCCTGCAGAGCCTGCTCCACGCGGATCAAACCGCGCTGGGCATCGGTCCGCGGGAAAGCCATTACCGGATAGCGATCGCCTTCGAAGACAAGCAGAGCAGGGACGTTGGTTCCAAAGTCCTCTACCAGCGCGCCTTTGGCGCCGAAGACCGGGCGCACGCTGGCATCCGGGCCGCTGACCGTTTTGTGATAGATGGGGAAGCGATCTTTGATCCCGGCGACGTCAACCGCCTTGGTCTTCACACCCGCGGCTTGCAGCTGTTTCACCAAGTCGAGGGCCTTGTTAATATCGCACGGGAACAGCTCGCCGGGCTTCTGGGCGGAGCTGTAATAGAACTCCACTTGCTTGGCAGGGGCCGTTCCACCCGCCGCAACCGCGGCCTTGGCGGCAACTGGTTCCGGTGGCACATACGCCTTGCCGCTGTCTGCGAAGACCTCACACTCGGTCCAGCCCTGCAGCGTGATCGAGAGTGTAAACGGCCACTCTCGCTTCACACACTTGCCGAGGTAGGCCTTCTGAATATTGGGATCCAGCGCCGGACGCAGATGCGTGCAGCGGACGCACAGGCATTCAGTGTTGTAATTCGCCATTATTGCCTCCAGTTATCCTTCACCGAGATCCGGCAACGATGAATTTCGGTTTGCTGCCCACTAGGTCTTCCTTCTTCAGCGGATGTCCGCTGAGGATCTTTCCTCGTATGTTACGTTCCATCGGTATGGGTTTACAGACCGCGTCCTTGCGCGCGCGCGGCGCGGACCGGGTCAGTCCCGGACCGGAAATAGGAGAATTGTCCTGCTTCTCGGCGAAACCGGGCAACAGGTCCGCGGGACCCTTCGCTTCCTCGGGCCCGGACACACACCGTCCTCCCTGGGTTTCAATGCGCCAGATGGTTTTACAATCGGCACACTGGGTTGTCCCCTTGAAATTCCAGAAAGGATACGGATCGAGGTAGTTCTTAGTTTTACACTTCGAGCAAATGAGCAGCATGGTTGGTCTCCGTCAAATACATTCTTGTTCTTCGAGTCGCTTGAGATCCGCGGCCGACAAGCCGGCCACCTCGCCCAGGATGCGCTCGTTGTCGGCGCCCACCGGCTTCAGCGCCCACTTCAGACGCGGTGGTGTAGCCGACATCTTGTATCCCGGCGCCTGGTGCAACAGTTCACCGTAGGTCGGGTCATCCAGCCAGCGAAGCGAGCCGCGCTCGCTCCAGTGCGGGTGGTTGGCAACTTCTTTGGCGTTCCACACCGGCTGATTCAGGATGTTATTGGTGTCCATAACCGCCGCTACCTGCTCCTTCGTCTTATCCGCTGCCCACTTTTCCAGCACTGGATAAATCTCCATCTGGCTCTGGGCCTTGATCCGGACGTCAGCCTTGGCGTACTTGGTAGCCAGCGTGCTTTCACCCACGGCCTTGCACAGGCGAGCGAAGTCCTGATCCTTGTATGCGCTGATCATGATGTAACCCTCTTCCAGTTCCTGAGGATTCTCGGATTTGGGGTAGGAGGACTTGCCGCACTTGATGATGCCGTGGACGCACAGCTGCGTATCCCAGTTGCCCCAGCGCTCGCGAGTGATGCCGTGCTTTCCGTAGAGGGGCAAGGCATACTCCAGTTGCCGGGTGACGCCGTGCACCTGCGAGTACTCGGTAAACGTGCCCTCACCGGAAACGTGATCCCGCCAGTACAGCGCGGCTAGGACCTGAGTGGCGCCCATCATGCCGCCCCAGTAGTCGGCCAGCCAGATGGTGTGCTTGGCCGGCGCGCCGCCCAGGTACTCCTGCTTGCCGGTCATGCCGAAGTTGCCGCCCTGCGACTGTCCGAGAATGTCGTACGATGCGCGGACACGTCCCGGTCCCCAGCCGCCAAAACCACCGAGCCAGCAGTAGATGAGCCGGGGATTGATCTCCTTCAACTGACGGTATCCGATGCCCCAGCGGTCGAAGGTACCAGGCCGGTAGTTCTCCACGAACACGTCGGACTTGGCGGCCAGTTTCTTGACCAGCGCCTGTCCTTCGGGGCGGTGGAAGTCGATGGAGACAAAATACTCGTTCGGGTTTGCCCCCACAAAGCCCAACCCCGTGCCGCGCTCCGGTACCCACCTGGAAAGTGGATAAAGGAATGGCTCGTTAAACGGAGTGGTGTGACGCATCGCCTCGCCACGCCGGGGAGCCTCGATCTTGATGACTTCGGCGCCCAGCTCGGCCAGGTAGGAAGCGCAGGAGGGACCCAAAATGTACTGGGTACAGGACAACACCCGGTATCCCTTCAACACTTCGGGCTTGGAGAACTCCTTCTTGGGATTAAAGCTTTCCCGGCAGAACTCCTCGAATGACTGCGCCTTACTAATGGGTTGCGTTGCCATTACATTCCTCCTGCGTCAAATGACGTGGGCTTTCTCCAGCCGGGCAAAATCCTCGCCCGTGAAACCGAGTAGCCGCCGAAATACATCCTGGTTGTCGTAACCGGTCGGGCGGCCCAGCCATTTCAGCCTTCCCGGAGTCTTGTGCTGCTGGTAAGGAGTGGTGCCGTAAAGAATCTTTCCGTAGTGCGGCGAATCGTACTCGGCCACATGCTGGCGATACTTGAAGTGTGGATATTCCGCGACTTCATTGACGTAGAGCACGCCGCCCGACGCCACTTGCTGCTTCGAGAGTTTGCGCTCGGCGTCGGCGCGCGGATTGTCTTTGAGCCACTCGCCCAGCAGGGTATAGGTCTTCACCTGTTGGTTGTGCGCCAGACGGTCTGCGACTTCCCGGAGGCGTTGGTCGCCGAGGATCTCTTCCTCTACTGCGGGATACTCGTCACCCACCGTGCGCCAGATGCGGTACCAGAGACGGTCATGGCCGCCGCCCACCATCATGTAGCCGTCCTTGCAGGGGTTGACGGCATAGATATTGATGGCCAGGTCCCAGTTGCCATACCGCGGACGAATGCTGCCATCCATCGAGTACCACGCCCAACTGTAATCGAGGATGCGGATGATGGCTTCGGCCGACGTCGCTTCGACGAACTGCCCTTCGCCCGACACGTTCTCGCGATAAATCAGAGCCGCCAGAATGCCCATGGCAGCGCAGCTTCCGCCCACGTGGTCCGCCATCCACAGCGCGGAACGGGTCGGCTGGCCGCCGAATTCCTTGGGATCTCCGGTGCCGTGAACGAAGCCGCAGGCCGACTGGGCAATCGGATCGAGCATGCCCGGCTTGTCCTTAAGGGGACCCCACTGTCCGCGCTGGCCGACCCAGCAGTAAATGAGGCGAGGATTGATTTCGCGGAGCTGGCGATAGCCGATGCCCCACTCGTCCCACTGGCCGGGAGGCGCGTTCTCGATGATCACGTCGGCGTGGACGGCCAGCTCCCGGAGAATCTTGCGGCCCTCCTCGGTTTCCACGTTTAGAGTGATGGAGGATTTGTTGCGCATCTCATGCAGGAACTGTCCGCCGACTTTCTCTCCCGTCTCCTTGTCCTCGAACATGTATTCCTGCCGGCCAAAGGGTGTCAGCTTACGAAGGGGATCGCCCCCCGGGGGCTCAACCTGGATGACCTCGGCCCCCAGCTCGGAAAGCTGCGAGGAGCACCAGTGCCCAATCATCATGCTGGTCGTGCAATCGAGCACGCGCAGGCGGGAAAGCGCTTCCGGCTTTTCGAAATTGTGTTCCGGGCGCAGGATCGACTCCAGGAAGAGCGGATACGCCTTGGCTTGGTCGCTTAGTCCCGCATACACCTCTTCGGGTTTCGCGGTGGGGACGGCGGGCCAAGGTGCAACTTTGGCTTGAGGTGCTGCCATGTGTAGCCTCCTAATGCGTGTCGTGGTCAGTGCTTCTGCGACGTATGCTGCCTGGTGTTTCCTGGCAGGAGAACCTAGGAGTTCCAAAAACGAACGCGCCGAAGTATCCTTTGGCGCAGAATGCGCTGTCTGTGACCGCGGTCACAATTAAGGTGATTTTTTTGGCCGCTGGCCTCCAACCGCCGCAAAACGGTGCCGGGGGCGGGATACAAGCCGAGCGGGTGGACGCCGGCGCGGGCCTCGAAGGCGGCAGCTACGACTCATGAGTTCAGCCCGAGCGGAATGCTGCGCACGCCGGCATTCTACGCATGCAACTTCCTGACCGGCCTTTGATCTCATCGAGCCTAGCTCGATGGGCTTTTTCTTACCTTCAGCACGGCCAGATGGCAAGCGCCGTCTGCCCGAGAATGCGCCGTTTGGTCTCCGCCGGTAACGGCAATGCCCGGAAAGAGTCGAGCGCTTCCTTGATGTCGCGCACGCCTGGGCCGGGCCAGTCGCTACCGAAGAGCGTTTTGTCGGCGATCTCTGCCAGGCGAGGAAAGTACTGGAGCAGGTGCGCCGGCGGAATGCTGCTGATGTCCAGATAAACATTGGGATGGCGTCGCACCAGGAAAAAGGCAGTGTTCATCCAGAGAGGCCGGCCCCCATGTGCAAGCACAATCTTCAAGTCCGGAAAATCGACCGCTACATCGTCGATGTGGATCGGATCCCCGTACTTGTTGCGCGCGCCAGCAAAGATTGAGGTGCCGGTGTGAAACATAATCGGAATGCCATTGTTCTGCGCTGCGCGATACAACAGCTCCAGCTCTTTCATCCCATTGAGGTAGTCGTTCGGGTAGAAGAGTTGATGCGGGGGATGGATCTTGATCAGCCGCAAACCCAGCCGGACTATCTCATCAATGTCCGCCATGGCGTTTGGGGAGTGCCGCGGATGCAAGCTGCCACAGGAGAGGAGCCGCTGGGGATCCTCCTTGGCGTAGTTTGCGGCCATGGCGTTGAGTCCAGCAGGGAAGCCGGTGACATCGGGCGCGGCCGCATTGATCAGCACTGCACGATCCAGCCCAACCTGGTCCATATATTTCAAAAAGGCTTTGGGGGAGCGGGTAAACTCCAATACCCGATCGAAATCGGGCCGATGCTTTTTCATCAACTCGAGGGCCGGTGGGTTCAGCAGGAGTTCGAACGGCTGAATATGAACGTGGCAGTCGGTGATCAAGGAACTGGCCTGGGTCTTGTCTGATATCGTGAGCGGTTGGTAGTGTCTCAGTTTTGGTAATGAAATGGATCTCAGTCAGAGTGTGACAACCCACTCATTCGCAAAAGCCGCGAATGAGTGGGGCACCCGGCTGGCAAGATTGCGTCCTCAAGCCGCCTTGCCCTTCGTGATCTTGTGGCAGGTAGAGGTCTCCACGTCGAAGGCGTGCACCGTGGGCTTGCTATGCACCAGGTGCTGAATCAGCTCGCTGACTTTGGCGTAATCCACATGGCTGTAACGTTCGGCGTCCTCTTTCGTTTTCCAGAAGCTGAGCGCCAGGATGCCTTCTGCATCCGACACGAGGACGATCTCATCTACAAAACCCGTGTGCGCCTTCAATGAGGACAGTATCTTCTCATGCAGTGTGCCACAAACCTCTTTGGCTTTTCCGGGTTTCGTCTTGACTTCGACAACGCGAACAAACATGGCAGGATCTCCTTTTTCATTGAGCTATGAAGGCCGCAAACCATCAGTGAACAGCAATGGTGGGAGCGGACACGGGGCAATTATACTAGCCCCCGCAAGGGACGGTTTGGTTAGCAAGTGAAAGTGGCCTCTGCAAGGGCTGACTCAGCACGTTGGTTCCGGGTATAGCGACCGTGGAACCGCGCTAGGCTCCTTGCGGCACCGGTTGGCGCGCTTCGTTCAACAGCACCAAAGTCATGCCGCTGCGCTTGCTGTCGCGCTCCGCTTGGATGGCTTCCAGGCGCGAGCGCCACGGCGCAAGATCGAAAGGCTGCTCGGCGGGTTTCGCAAGGTATGTGTCAATCAACTCGCGGTAGAAGCGCACGATGCTTCCCACTAAGGGCACGGGATACTCCCGCCCCTGGATCTTCAGGCAGTGGACGCCCAGGTCAAGGAGCGGCGGGATATCGTCGAGGTAAAAGAAGGCGTCATTCTTGAGCGTGATCACTGGCTCCAGCAGCGCCTTGTCATCGAGCAGTTCCCACTGTTCCAGGCAGACGCGGTAATCCAAGCCGCCGCGGTTAGGGCTGCCGCGGAACACGTCCTTGCCGAAATCGTCGGCGGTCCGCTCCAACCGGATATACGGCGACATCCAGCACTTGCCCAGGTAGGTGTAACACTTGTTGGCATGAATCAGGACTTCGATGCCCACATCGATATCCGCCTCACGCGAAGCCAGTTCCCTCAGCGTGAGCTTGGTGTCGGCCACGACTTGTGAGACTCCGATCGAGCGATAGAACTTCACGTCTTCGTTGTTCAGGATGTTGGCGCCGATGCTGGCGTGCAGAATGAGATAGGGGAAACGGCGGTGCACCTGCGCGATTGCGCCCACGTCGGTCATGATCGCTCCGTCGATACCCCAACCGACGAACTTCTCCATCTTCTCCAGCAGCGCGGGGATTTCCGACGACTGCATGTTCGTGTTGATAGCAACGCGTATTTTGGCTCCGCCGGAGTGCGCGATCGCTATGGCTTCATGGATTTTCTCGTCGGAGAGTTCGTAGGCGTCACGCCGCCGGCTCCAGCCGCGCGCTCCGACATAAATCGCATTGGCGCCGTTTTCCACGGCCGCCTTTACCATTTCCAGGTTTCCTGCGGGCGCTAATAGTTCAACCATCGCTCACCTCTAAAAAGACAAGAACAAAGAATCCTCAGCAGGCCACAACCGATTGCATGCGTTTGCCGACATACTCAGCGCCGGTGCGGCCGAAATAAAAACCGTTGCACAAACCGATAGCCGTGTGCTCGCGAATCGTATTCCACGCGGACTCGTCCACCGTCCCATCGCCGCCGGCGGCGGCCTGCTCCAGCGCGGCGCGATAGATCTGGGCAATATTCAGACGGTACGCAGGCGTCTCATAGGCTGCTTCGATCCGGAATACATTATGTCCTGCCGCGATGAGCGCTGGCAAATGCTCTAGCATGCACACGTCCTTGCCACTCAGCACGCCCTTTCCCACCGACCGCATGGCCCAGTCGCCCTGCTTGAGGAACAAGTTCTTTTGGCATAGCGTCGGGCATTTCTCCGGCCACTTCTGCTCATATTCCAGTAAGAAGCAGTAATCGGAAACGCCCAGTGGCATTTTGCCGTGAACCACCAACTCCGCCGGCATACCGACGCCGCTCGTTATCGCTCCTACTTCGTCGAGGCTGATCTCGTAGTTCGGCGTAAAGCGGACTGCACCATACTCCTTCAACACCTCGGCTCCCGCATCGGTGTACACGTTGGCAAACCCGCCGACGTGAGCCGGCATGCCGGGAAACTGCTCATGCACCATGCGCAGCACGCCGAGGTTATGCACCTCGACCGCATCGGCGCCGGCCGCAGCTGCGGTCTCCAACGCTTTCTGCACCTTGGGCAGCACGTCATTGCGCGGCGCCGCGTACGAAGTCACGTAGGCACGCAGGCCCTGGCCCTTTACACGCGCGATACCTTCCTTGAGGTCGTCCAGGCACTCCAGGAAGTTGTCCTCGTAGATGCGGCAATAAATGTTGCCCAGGTAAACCGCGTCATAAGCGCTTAGATCGGATTCGCGCAGGTTGCGGAGGTTAGAGATCGTGGTATTAAGTTCGAAGGGGCCCATTCAACGTCCTTGTACAGTCCACATTACCGGCAGCACGGCCCGGTTCCCATTGGTCTTCTGTTCGGCCTTCTGACCGCGTTTCCAGTCGTCCGCCGCCGAACGGTACATCCTGATGATAGCACTCACCATCTCCGCCGGAAGGCTGCGGCCCTGGATCTTTATCACGTCCACGCCCGCATCGAGGAACGCCGCGAGTCCTGCCACCTGGCTAATCTGCCGGCTGGGAAACAACCGCTGGTCAGCCTCCACGCCATCTTTCAGCAGGCTCCACGGCTGCTGGCAGATGCGGAAACAACTGCCGACTCCGCCGCGTTTGACGCTGCCACCTAGACGTGGCGAAGGGTAGCCCCGCTCCGCCGCGGCGAAGTTCAGGTAGCTGGGCATCCAGCACTTTCCGAGCTGAATGAATTCCTGCACCATGTGCAGCATGACCTCGATCTGGATCGAAGCCTCCGCCTTCACCGCCGCGATTTCCTGCGGCTCAACGTACCCCGGCAGCACAACAGCAGTCGCGCCCAGGTCCTGATAGAAGAGGGCGTCGGCCGTGTTCAGCGCACCGCAGCCGATGCTGGCGGTGATGGCCAATCCCGGCAGGTTTCGCCTGACCTCGCGCAGAAATCCGACGTCGTTCAGTATCACCGCTTGCAGTCCCCAGTCCGCCAATTCGGCCAGTTGGCGCAGCAGTTTTTGGCGCTCCTGCGGCTTGGGTATGATGTTTGCCGCAAGCTGTACCTTCTTCCCGAGGGCGTGAGCCAGTTCGATGCACAGTCGCAACTGCTTACGGTCAAACTCACCTCGCGCGCCGCCACGGCTCCAACCCCTTAATCCCACGTACACCGCGTCGGCGCCCGCCTGAAACGCATGCTTGGCCACCTCGAGATTGCCGGCTGGAGCCAGCAGCATCGCACATTCTTTGGGCAAGTCCATGTTGGGCAGGTCCATGTTGGGTAAGTCCATGCCGCAGCCCTTCGCGGTGGAAAGTGGGCTGGCCTGCAAAGGTCCATAGCCCGGGATTGCAAGTTCCATACTCAAGCTGGCTCCCAATTGTTTCCTGAGTCTGTGAGCTATGTCACATCGAGATGTGACGGCAAACATCGTCAGATCAAATCTTACAAGTGCCTTCTTGCACTTTCAAGCTGGCCCGGCAACTCGCGAAAACACATTTGGCAGACAGCGTGTTGACCGCTCGGAAGACTTCATTGACTTACTTCCGCGATCAGGAGTCCGAAGGGCTCGAGGGTAACTTCATTGCCTTTTACCGATGCCTCGGGCGACGCGATCAGGGTTTTCAGCGGAGCCTGGCCGAATCCTTGCTGGGAAAGATGGAAGGTCGTCTTTTGCGGGGTGGCCGACATGTTCAGCGCTACCAGCACGGCTTTTCCCTTGTAACTGCGCAAGTAGGACATCACGTTGGGATCTTCTTCGTTGAGAGCAGTGTAGCTGCCTTCGAGTAACGCCTGGTTCGTGTGGCGCAGCGCGAGAACTTTCTTGTAGAGGTTCAGAACGGAGCTCGGATCCTCCGATTCGGTCGCCACGTTGTGAGTCTGGTAGCTGGGCGGCACCGGAAGCCACGGATCTTTCTTGCTGAATCCGGCGTTGGGCGCGGTGTTCCACTGCATGGGCGTGCGCTCGCCGTCGCGGCCTTTTTCTTCCGGCCATCCGGTGCGGCCGATCGGATCTTTCACGTCTTCCTTACGGGTGGGGTCGTTGTTCTCCATTCCAATTTCTTCGCCGTAATACATGATGGGCGTGCCGCGCAGAGTCAGATATAAGGCGCCCATCAGCTTGGCGATGGCGTCGTTGTTCTTGCCGTCTCCGTAGCGGTTGTAGGACCGGACGATATCATGATTGCCGATCACGAACACGGGCCAGCCGTGGGCGCCATCGACGGCCGCGATCTGGCGCCGGAATTCCGGTGGGGAAAGTTGCTTAACCATAGTAAACATGAAGTCCATGGGCATCTGAAGTTCATTGCCGCCCTGGCCGTAGTAGCGGTCGAGCTCGGCGACGTTCGATGTCCAGGTCTCGCCGATGAGCACCGCCCCAGACTCGTCGGCCACTTTGCGCAGCTTCTTCAGCTCCTCGTGAACCTCGGGAAGGTTTGTGTTGTATTTGTCGTCCATGTTGGGATCGCCCTGCTTGTTGGTGCCAGGGAGGACGGGATTGTCATGCAGCTCGGGATCCTCAAACAGGGTGTCAACGGCATCGAGGCGGAATCCGGAAACGCCGCGCTTGTACCACCAGCGCGTGGTATCGAGCATCACTTTTTCGACCGCGGGATTGCGCCAGTTCAGGTCCGGCTGTTGGGCATAGAAGAAATGATAGTAGTACTGATTGGTGGTGGGGTCGAGCTTCCAGGCCGAGCCGCCGAAAATTGAGATCCAGTTGTTGGGAGGCTGGCCGGGAGCTTTGCCGTCGCGCCAGATGTACCAGTCGCGATGCGGTGCGGTGCGGGACGATTTCGAATCCTGAAACCACGGGTGCTGGTCGGAGGTGTGGTTCGGCACAAAATCGAGGATGACGCGGACATGATGTTTCCTGCCCTCGGCAACCATGTGATCGAAGTCGGCGAGAGTTCCGTATATGGGATCGATGTTTTCGTAATCGGAGATGTCATAGCCGAAGTCGACCTGGGGCGAGGGATAGCAGGGAGTGATCCAGATGGCGTCGACACCCAGTTCATGCAGGTAACTCATTTTGGAGCTGATGCCGTTGAGGTCGCCGACACCGTCGTTATTGCTGTCCGCAAAACTGCGAGGATAGATTTCGTAAAACACGGCGTGCTGCCACCACTGATGGCCCTCCGCATCGACCGGTTTGGCTTGAGCAACGGCGAAAAGGGAATAAAGCAACGTCAGCAGCAGAGGCAGGATCAGCGACGGCGAGAGCAGCGACGGCCGCCTGGACATGGGTCCTCCTGGGAGAAACAATAAACTCGACTTGGCTCATTCTGGCTTCGCGCGCCAGCAGCCTGAAATAGTGCGTTGCGCGTGTAAGCTGGCTACTTCGCCACGCTGAAAGTCGTCCAGGCATGCGAGTTCATGTCTCGCTGGAGAGCTTTCTGCCAGGAGAACTCCGGGTGGGCGCGCACATGATCGGCCGCCTTGAAATCCATGCCACAGGCATGACCCGCGGCGGCGCTGAAACTCATTTCTGCCACGAGGCTGGCGTCGGCAACCTTGTTCTGAACCGCCCCAGCCATTCCGAAAGGTGGCTGCCAAGACTCGTCACCTCGCGGCGAGAGGTCGATGTGGCCGTCCAGTGTGCGTTCGTCGGCATCTTCTTTATTCTCGAATGTGTCGTAATGGTCGGCCAGAAAACGCTGCGCCGCCGCCAGGTCGATCTTGCCTTTATTCTCCGCCATGAGCTGTTCCCAGCGCACGTGGCGGGCGTTGGCGCTCAAGCTCATATCATGGGGGTCGAAGTCAGTCTCTTCGCGGATGAGTTTCTCGCTAATCGGGAAATTCGAGCCCACAAAATACCCGTCTTTTTTCTGCTCCAGCGTAACGTTCTTTAACCCTAATTCGAGGCGGCCGATTTCATTCTTCCCGATATCAGCGATCAGCCAGGTATTGGCATAGCCGCCGTTATTGCCTTCCTTCATGATGCGCGCAAAATCATCAATGGAATCTGAATACTGCGCCGCCTTGCGCGCCCGCACAAATTCCGGAATCCCGGCCGGGTCGTATCCGGAGAAGTGGCCAATCGTCGTTTCCGTAATGATGATCCCCGCCGAGTTCGTCACGAAATCGTCGGCACTGTGGATGACACCCGGCAGACCGTCCATGAGCATGCGTTTGCCCTTGGCTGGAACAATATCGAAGATGATTGTCCAGCGCTCGCCGTCCAAATAGTTCGTCCAATTATTGTGGGCGATCACAACCTTGCCGTCTTTCGTATAGCTGCCTGTGGCGACAAACGCGCTGCAATGCTCGGGAACCGCCAGCGAAGCCGTGGATTTGATCCCGTGCACCCGGTCGTATTCCTTGACGTAATAGCTCCATTCCTCGGCGGCATTCAAAGCCACCACATCCCAGAGATCGATCTTCACGCCATCCTTCACGCCGTGAGCATTGACGCCATCGGTGATGCCTTGCAACTCCTCCCGATACTCCTGCTCAATGTGCGGCCACATCATGTTTTGCGCGGCATCCCGGAAAAACTGCCAGTCTTTCTTACTGTCGTGCATCTGTTCGAGGATTGTGACTTTTAGCGTGTCTTCAATCTCCGGCGCCAGCAAGTAGCCATTCTGGAAGCCGATTTGGTGCGGTGTACCTTGCAAATGCACGAACGTCCACCCGTTATTCTCAGGCCGCCGGAAAGCACCCTTCAACTCGGTCTCCGATGTGCCCGCCCGGGATGAAGATGCAGATGAGAACGACAGAGCAATTCCCGCCAAAACAAGTCCAGTCAAAACTACCCACCATCGGCGCATGCGCGACTCCAAGGAGTTTGAATTCCGCGTATTCTAGCAGAATTTTGCGGTGTTCTGCGGCGAATCAGGACGTAAGTCGTTGAGAATAAATTAAGTGCTTGGCGTCCCTATCGACGCTATTTTTGAACACCTACCGGCAACTATAGCGAAGGCAACACCCCTCTACGAACTGTGCGCAGGCGTTCTCGACTAGTTTACTTGGTCCCTGCGAGCTCAAAGCCCCGGTCAATGAGTGCAATCGCGATTTTTCGCCAACTACGGCGAAGTATCGCTATTGCTTCATTGGCTTTCCATCTGGCCCGATGACATCGGAATAGTCAGAGCGACTGGAAAATCTGACCGGAAGCCGCGCATCGACAATAGCCTGCACGGCCTGTTTCACTTCAGGTGACCCTTCTGTATTGGCTGCTTCGCGGTAGTAACAGACCACTCCTTTCTGCTGCGACAGTTTCTTCAGCGATTCCCGCAGCGACTGTATCGTGGCAGGTGCTCCGTTGACGGCGATACGCCCATCCGCCATTACACTTACTTTCAGGACGGGTTGCGCTGGCTTCTCCTGAGCAAAAAAGACACACTGATCCCACCACTCATTCATGCTCAATTCGACGGAATACCAGTTCCTTTCCAGACGACGCACACGATCCACATTGCATGGTATGCCACCAAACTTGCCGTATGAACGGCTCTTGGCCACCAATGAAAGCGAATCTTTTGGATCGAAAACAACATAGGCCGTCCAATCGCCCACTGGCGCACCGCCCCAACCGTCCCACTCGATGTGCTTGAACTCCTCGTTAACCGGAGTCGCCTGCGCGAGAACTTCAGCCTTCAGACGACGCGACCACAGCAGCCATCGGAGCGAAGGGCGGACTATGTTTTGCGTCGCGAGTAGCGCTCCCGCCGCGAACATAAACGCAACAACCGCTAACACCACGGAGAAACTCTTGCGCGTCCTTTTGATGATGGCAACCACAAGCACGACGAGGAATGCTAAGCATCCGGCAGGAAGCATCAGAAATAGATAAGACAGGACAGGGTCTTTGTCGTAGACAAACAACAAGATCATGACAAAGACCGCACAGAGCACCGCATATAACGGCATCCGCCAACTGAGATGATCCCTTCCAGCCTCTGGCTCGATCATCCAAATACTCTCCCCATCGGCAGTATGCGCCAAGTTCGTGCACTGAACCAAGATCATTGTTGTAATCAGGCGTGGCTGTTGAAAAAGTGCTGCTCAGAAGCGGGAGTTGGTGGGGTGTGAGTACCGCGGTGAGGAAGAGTTTCTTGCGCGGGTTGGAAACTAAGCCGTCACGGCGAGCGGTGGTCGAGGCACTTGGCTGAGGAAGCGAACCAGCCGTTTGATGTTCTGGGCAGCCGCTGCCAGGAAGAACTGTTCACGAACGAACTTCATTCTCCGCAGACGCAAGCGACGCAGTCCGATCTGATTCTTGAGTTCCGCGAACAGCGCTTCTACCTTCTTTCTTTGCCGCTGTGCGTTCGCGAAGCCAGGCGTGTTGGCCAAGTCTCTCGCGTGTTGCCGGGCGGGTTCATGCATGTGGATGGCAAGATACTTCAACGGTGAACTGGTGCATTGCGCTTTTTGTGCGCACGCCCCACAACGTTTGCGGTTGCCGATATAGACGTGGGTGCGGTTCCGAGCATTGTGTCCGCCATAGTTAAGTTGCTGGCCTGCGGGACAGAGGTAGCTGTTACTTTCGGGAAGATAAGCGAAACGCTCGGGACCGTAGAGCGGACTGTTCTTGCGGAGAACACTGTCCCGCGTGCGCATATACGGTGTGATGCCCCGCCCCATGAGCCATTGCAGGAACTCTCCGTTGCCGTAGGTGGCATCGGCGGCCACCGACGCGGGTTCCCGTCCTTGCCATTCGGCGAAGCGAGCGATCATGTCTTGCGCGGCTACCGTCTCCTGACTCATGCGCGCCGCCGTCGCTTGCACACCCACAATCACGCAACTGTGATTGTCCACTAGATAGTTGTCGTAGTAACCCAACCGAGCAGGAGTTCCACCCTTCGTCGCGTAAGTAGAATCGGGGTCAGTCGTCGACACTTGCTCCTGTTCATGCACTGGTTCTTCGGTTGGGTTCTGCTGCTCCAGTTCCACCAAGTACTGGCGCACGGTTTGTTTTACCTGCGCCGCCTCCGCTAACTGTTCGCGGGGAATCCGGCTGCCTTTGTTGGCATTGGCCTCCACGAAACTGCCATCCACCGACAGGCTGTCTCCTTGCACCAGTCCGGCTTCCAGACAACGTGCCACGATCTCCTCAAACAATTGCTCGAACAACTTCGATTCCTGGAACCGGCCGTGCCGATTCTTCGAGAACGTAGAGTGATGCGGGATCTCCTGGTCGAAGCCCAGACCAGTAAACCAGCGCCACGCCAGATGCATGCGCAACTCCTCCACCAGCTTGCGTTCACTGGTGACGCCATACAAGTAGCCGATCAGCAGGATGCGCAGCAAAAGCTCCGGATCGATTGAGGGCCGACCCGTCTCGCTGTAACTCTCCTTCAACTTCTCGCGCACAAAAGCCAGGCTGATGTGCTTATCGATCAGGCGCAGCAGATGATTCTCAGGCACCTGATCTTCCAGGCGGAAGTAGTAGAACAACGCTTCGGAACGGGAATGTTGCCCCATCATAATGAGCACGCCTCCGAGAATGGTGATCCAGCAGAGCATGGCAAGGATTTCTTCCTTGTACCACGCTTCTGCCACCACTACGCGTGCTAATCACAGTGACTTTTTCAACACCCACAGGCGATTTCACTCAGAACGTCTTATTCCGATTCCAGAACAGCGCCATCCAGCTTTTCGCCCCAGGCCCGCCTGTGTCTTAATTCCATGCTGCGGAGTGGAGGACCGCCAGCATGCGAAAGCGAAAAGCCAAACTGAACTATCGTCGGATCGTACTCCGACTGCCCGACCTCGACCATTCCAAAATGGCCGTGCTCAACAGCCTCACTTCGCCGGGTTCGCGCCGGGTCTATCAGTTTGCGATCAATCAGTTCATCACCTGGTACTGCTCCGAACCCCGCTTAGCTTTCAATCGCATCGTTGTCGTGCGCTATCGCATGTACCTGGAATCCCGTAGGCTCGCGGCCAACACCATCAATCAGCAACTGGCCGCCGTGCGGCGACTGGCGCACGAGGCCGCAGACGCCGGGCTGCTGAGTCCCGACCTGGCAGCCGGGATCAGTCGAGTCAAAGGCGTGAAGCAGCTCGGGCAGCGCTCGGGCAACTGGCTGAGCCTGGAGCAAAGCTCGGAGGTGCTGAGCCGCGCCCGAGGCGACCTCATGCGTGAGAAACGCGACTATGCCATGCTCGCGTTGCTTTTTGGTTGTGGACTCCGCCGATCAGAGCTGGTCGGGTTGGAGATGAGCGATGTGCAACAACGGCAGGAGCACTGGGCCATCGTGGATTTAATCGGCAAGGGCGGACACATTCGCACGGTTCCGATCCCGGAATGGGCGAAGCGAGCGCTCGACGAGTGGACGGTGGCTGCCGGGATCAGGGACGGAAAGATTTTTCGACGAGTGAGCCGGACCGGAATGGTTTGGGGCAAAGCGATCTCCCAGAACGTGGTCTGGTACGTGGTCAAGGGCTGCTGCGAAAAAGCCGGGCTGGAGCGCATCGCGCCGCACGATCTGCGGCGAACGTGTGCGAAGTTGTGCCATTCGAGTGGCGGGGAGATCGAACAGATTCAATTTCTGCTCGGCCACGCCTCGGTGCAGACGACCGAACGATACCTGGGCTGCAAGCAGAACCTAGGGCACCCTGTAAACGACCGCTTCAACCTGGCAACCGTGGCCGCAGCTTCTGCGGAACAACAACCGTCCGAAAGCATGCAGGCGACAGGGGCTGGAGATACAATTCGGCGAGGAGATTGCGATCATGGCCACCCTACCGACTCAAAACGTCTATTCGAAAATGCGGGACCTGCGTTGGTCACCGAAGGAGAAGGCGATTGCGCGTCGAGCCTTCGATCGCGCCCTGCATCGAGAGTTGGAAGCAACCATCCACGAAGCGAGGCAGATGGCAGCGCGGATCAAAGAGCCAGACGAGCTGTGGGAACTTGAACGCCATTTGACCCAGCGTCGGAAAGAGATCGACGCCAAGTACGAATTCAAATACTCCGTGCTCCTCCTCGTCTTGTCTGACCTCGTGCGGGAAGGGCGTCTCAACCCGGATGAGCTGCATGGCCTGGGCGAAGACAAGCTCCGTATCATTCGCGACCACGCCCAATAGGTGGCCTGACGCTGCGGGGTTCTGAGTGTAAACGCCTGTGGGTGTTGAAAAAGGGCTGAGTGAAATCGGAAGTTAGTGGGTGTGAGCACCGCGGCGAGGACGAACTTCTTGCTGTTCTGGGAACTAAGTCGTTGCAGGGAGCGGTGGCTGCGGCCCTTGGCTGAGGAAGCGAACCAATCGCTTGATGTTTTGCGCAGCCGCCGCCATGAAGAACTGCTCGCGAACAAACTTTAATCTCCGCAGGCGTAGGCGACGAAGTCCGATCTGATTCTTGAGTTCCGCGAACAGCGCTTCTACCTTCTTCCTTTCCCGTTGTGCGCTCGCGAAGCCTGGCGAGTTGGCCAAGTCGCGAGCACGTTGCCGGGAAGGTTCGTGGATGTGGATGGCGAGATATTTGTACTGGCCGGTGGTGCATTGCGCCTTTTGCGAACACGCACCGCAACGTTTGTGGCTTCCGATGTAAGCATGGGCACGATTCCGAACATTCAGACCGACGTAGTTGAGCGGCTGACCTGCGGGACAGCGATAGCTGTTGCTTTCGGGAAGATACGTGAAACGCTCCGGACCGTAGAGTGGGTTGTTCTTACGGAGAGCGCTGTCCCGAGTGCGCATATACGGTGTGATCCCCCGCTCCATTAGCCACTGCAGGAACTCGCCGTTGCCGTACGTGGCATCGGCAACCACCGACTCGGGATCGCGTCCTTGCCATCGGGCGAAGCGAGCCAGCATGTCTCGTGCGGCCACCGTCTCCTGACTCATCCGGGCTGCGGTTGCTTGCACTCCCACGATCACGCAACTGTGATTGTCCACCAGATAGTTGTCGTAATACCCCAGCCGGGCCGGAGTTCCACCCTTGGTCGCGTAGGTCGCATCCGGATCGGTGGTCGACACCAGCTTCTGCTCATGCACGGGCTCTTCGGTTGGATTCTGCTGCTCCAGTTCCACCAGGTACTGGCGCACGGTTTGGTTGACCTGCGCCGCTTCCGCTAACTGCTCGCGGGGGATGCGGCTCGCCTTGCTGGCATTGGCCTCCACGAAGCTGCCATCCACCGACAGGTTGTCCCCTCGGACTAGTCCGGCTTCCAGACAACGGGCTACGATCTCTTCAAACAGTTGCTCGAACAGCTTCGACTCCTGGAATCTTCCGTGTCGATTCTTCGAGAACGTGGAGTGGTGCGGAATCTCCTGATCGAAACCCAGTCCGGTAAACCAGCGCCACGCCAGATGCATGCGCAGTTCCTCGACCAGCTTGCGCTCACTGGTGACGCCATACAGATAGCCGATCAACAGAATGCGCAGCAGCAGCTCGGGATCAATCGACGGACGGCCCGTCTCGCTGTAGCTGTCCTTCAGCTTTTCGCGCACAAAAGCAAAGCTGATGTGTTTTTCGATGAGCCGTAGCAGATGAGTCTCAGGAACCTGATCTTCCAGGCGGAAGTAGTAGAACAGCCCTTCCGAACGATCGTGTTGCCCCATCATGATGAGCACGCCTCCGAGAATGGTGATCCAGCAAAGCATGGCGAAGAAATTTCTCCTTCTTTTACCACGCTTTTGCTTCCATTCAGCCTGCTAATCGCGGTGACTTTTTCAACACCCACGCCTGATTACGACAGTTACCGACTAAGAGTCCCAGTGCTGGTGTCTAATCATCACTAGAGAACGAAGGCGGCTTCTCCGGTGAGGCTTACATGCGCCTGAAATTGAAATACTCGCTCCCGCTTGTGCAGACTTTGGTGGCGGTGGCCCTCCTAGTGGCTTGTCGCAGAGTAACCATTACTAGACTGTTAGCATCAAAGCTGTCATGGCCACTGGCAGTGAAATCTTACTCTCCAAACAACAGCAGTCCGATCTAAGGAGCATCGCCCAG
>JBEKYF010000020.1:0-48715 GCA_049511255.1 Terriglobales bacterium
GCGTTCTGCTCCGGATCGAGCGCTTCCAGCAACGCCGACGCCGGATCGCCACGGAAGTCGCGCCCGACCTTGTCAATTTCGTCGAGCATGAAGACCGGATCTTTCGTCTCCGCGCGCCGTATGCCCTGAATGATCTGTCCCGGCAAGGCTCCGATGTAGGTACGCCGGTGGCCGCGAATTTCCGCTTCGTCGTGCACTCCGCCGAGCGACAGACGCACGAACTTGCGTCCCAGCGCGCGCGCAATCGATTTGCCCAATGAAGTTTTGCCCACGCCCGGAGGCCCTACGAAACACAGAATCGGCCCTTTCATGTTGGGCTTCAACCGCCGCACCGAAAGGTAGTCCAGGATGCGGTCTTTCACTTTCTGCAAGTCGTAGTGGTCGGTGTCGAGAATCTCTTTCGCCTTCAGGATTTCAATTTCTCCACCCGAAGTCTTCGCCCAGGGCAGGATCGCCAGCCACTCGATATAGTTCCTCGTGACCGAATAATCCGCCGCCATCGGCGACATGCGCGCCAGCCGCCCCAGTTCCTTCAGCGCTTCTTTCTTCACATCGTCGGGCATGCCCGCGGATTCGATCTTTTGCTTCAGTTCGTCGGTGTCGCGCTGGCCCTCGTCCTGCTCGCCTAGTTCCTTCTGGATCGCCTTCATCTGCTCGCGCAAATAATATTCGCGCTGCGTCTGCTGCACCCGATCCTGCACTTCCGACTGGATCTTGTTCCGCAGTTGCTGCACTTCCAGTTCCTTGGCCAGGTGCTGATTGATTTTTCCCAGTCGCACCCGGACGTCGCTCGTCTCCAGCGTCTCTTGCTTGTCGGCCGTCGAAAGCGACGGCAGCGATGAGGCGATAAAGTCCACCAGCCGTCCCGGTTCTTCGATGTTCATCGCAACCGTTGAAAGCTCGTCCGAGAGCGTCGGCGAACCGGCCACAATCTGCTGGAACAAGGTCAGCACATTGCGCTGCAGCGCTTCCACCTCGGAATCCTTTGGCGGAATCGTCTCCGGAATCGTGGTCACCCGCGCCCGCATGAACGGCGAAAGCTGCGTGAAATCCGCCAGCAGCACCCGCTCCAGTCCTTCCGCAAAAACAAACAGGCTCTGGTTCGGCATCTTGACAACTTTGTGCACCACCGCCAGGGTTCCGATGGAGTACAGATCGGTCGGCTGCGGCGAGTCCACGCGCGCCTCGCGCTGCGCCACCACCACGATGGTCTTATCTTCGCCCAGCGAGTTAATCAGTTGTACCGAACTTTCCCGCCCCACCGTCAGCGGAAGCACCGCATGGGGGAACAGGACCGTGTCGCGCACTGGCAGAATCGGCAACGACCGCTCTGTGGTTTCGTAAGCAGCGAGCTCGGAAGAAGTAGGATCGCTCATGATTTTTCCTTGAGTGTGTTTCACTCAACTTTGGATGAACTTAACTGCCAAAAAGATGCACCCTTCGTGCTAGGTTGTTGAATTCTAAACCTTCTTTGGCTTTTTGCAAGACACGGAAGGTTTCGGCCCCCGCTGGGACTGGTCCTTCCGAGGACGTGCTTCCCCCCTCCTGCACGCCCTCCCGTCAAATCAGCTACTTTCTCGTGTTCCCCGCCTCCCACTAAAACATGTGACTCGCGAGGTCGCCTTTAAACACCAGCTCATGCAGAACTCGCTCGTTCGCCGCATTCAGGGTGAAAATCTTCTCATCCCTAGTCGCCTTCGCGCCCAACGAAACCAGCGTGCACTTCGCGCGCACCTCAATCGGCTTCTTCGTCCCTAGCTGGCGGAACACCATGATGTGGTCCGAACCCTCCATCACGTGACGGATCTCATAGTTCCCCTTCGGCAACAGCGTGTCCGCTACCCGGACTTTCTCTGAAAAGTTCACCTGATAGTTGTCTCTAATTCCCAACTGATTCTCGGCGGCCGAAACCACGCCCAGTATAAAGACACACATCAAGATAAGAATTCCTACAAAGGTATGACGCATACAAGCCCTCCTTATGGCTCCGGGCCGGAACGGCCCACATTGAGACTAGAACGAAGGTGCGGTTCCCGCAGTGCAGTGCCTCACAGCAGGTTGTGACGAAAGACTGGAAGCGAACCACTGGCCACTGACCCTGCCTCACGCTTCCGGATAAATTCCCAGCACCTTCACCAGTTCCGCAACCTCGCTCAGATGCCGCAAGGCATTGCGCGAATCTTCATCGTCGCCGCACAGCAGATCCACAAAAAACACGTATTCCCACGGACGCCCGCGCATGGGCCGCGACTCGATCTTACTCAAACTGATGTCACGCAGCGCGAACACGCTGAGCGCCTTGAACAACGCCCCCGGAATATTCTTCACGCTGAACGCCAGCGAAGTTTTATCTCCATTCCGCGCCGCCCGCGGCTTTCCCCGCTTGATCTTTCCCCGTTCGATCAGAAAGAAACGCGTAAAGTTCTTCTTGTCATCCTCGATCCCCGCCTTCAGAATCTTTCCCCCATACACTGCGACGGCCCGCCGGCTGGCAATGCCCGCCGCATCGCGCAAGCCCTCTGCCACCACATGCTTCACGCTTCCCGCCGTGTCGTAGAACGGCACCGGCTCCAGCCTCGGATTCTTCGTAAACAGGTCGCGGCATTGATCGAGCGCTACAGGATGAGAGAACACGCGCCGGACGTCTCCAAGCTTGGTGCCCGGCAGCGCGATCAGGTTGTGAACAATGCGCAGGCGAAACTCGCGGACGATGTGAACGTCGCGACCCAGCAACAGATCGAAATGTTCGGCGACCGAACCCGCCAGCGAATTCTCAATCGGGATCACCGCGCCGTCCACCGTTCCCCGCTTGACTCGGTCGAAGACATCGAGCGAACGCGCGCACGGCACCACCTTCGCCTGCGGCAACATCGCTTCGGCCGCCTCGTGGCTGAAAGAACCGAGTTCTCCCTGGATCGCAATCTTCATGAAGCCATTCCCTCTTCGCACCGCGAATTTCCACTTGTAAAGGCCGGGCTTGCCGCGTCTCGAAGGGAACATCCAATGCCCCTTTAGAGGCTGCACACTGCTTAACCCTGCAACTCATCCCACCGGCGACCGCGCCAGCTCTTTCGTCATAACCAGAGCGTCCAGTTGGCCGGAATAGTATCCGGTGACCATCTTTTCCACAAAGTAGCCTTTCTGCTTGTAGAAGCGGATCGCGGCTTCATTGTTCACTGGCGTCTCCAGCGCCACCGCGCGCGCGCCCGCCCGCAGCAATTGATCTTCCGCAGCGCGCAGCAAAGCCGAGCCGACGCCCGTCCGCCTCGCCTCCGCGACCACATCGATGGTAATGATGTGCCCACCCTTGCGGCGAGTCTCCGCCACGACGAAACCTAGAATGCTGAAACCCGGAATCCCCGCCGGCGCGCTGCCGTTGCCCGGAACCCCCGCGCCTTCGCCTTCAGCCACCAAAGTGAACGACCCGGGCCGGCGCATATAGAAGGCCATCTCCGGTCGCGAGTACGCCAGTTGCGGATCGAAGCATGCCTGGTCAATCCGCCACAGCGTGTCAAAATCGGCTTTCTCAAATTGTCGGATTCGAAACAACACGCCGCCATTGTAGCGGGATTGTGGGAGGAGAACAGCAGGAGAGTGGCGGGAAAGAATGGCCAACTTTCTGCAGCCCCTTTTTTTCGTTTCTTCCCCTTGCGCAGTTGCATCTATAAGAAGTACGATTTCTCACCAGAGGCAGCAGCACCGTGGCCCGTTTCATTCTCATCGACGTGATCGCAGCGCTCGCCCTCTTCTTCCTCTGGTATGCCTGGTTTGCCGGTTACAACCGGCGGCGGGCAGGCAAGGTGCTGCAGTGGGTCGAGGCGGCATGCCTTGGAAAAGGCCGCGTCGTTGATTTGCGATGGCACGCCAGCAGCTCCCGGCTGAATGCCACCCTGAATCTTTCCTCGCGCTGGTTTGAGGACGCCCATCTCACCATTCGCCTGTTGCCGCGCCCGCTACCGGTACAGTGGGCTCTGAGCCGCTGGCGCCAGCAGCAGGAAACGCTCACTTTCGAAGCTGACATGGGATTCCCCCCGGGCTTCCATCTCGACGTCATACGTCATCGCTGGTCGGGCCACACGGGAGCGAGAAGCTCGGGAGCGAACGACCCGGGGTCGAAAAGCTCGACCGGCACTCGCGCCTGGACGATCACCCGCCCCGGCCCTGTCATTCTGACCACCAAGGAAGACTGGCCCGCCGAACTTAGCCCGGTGGTGAATGCGCTGGCCTCCTGGCGCGACAAGGATTTTGTGGGCGTCCGCTTCAACTCTGCCTCGCCGCACTTTACGGGCACAGTAGCGCTCGAAAACCTCTCCGATCAGAAAGCTGCCGCCGCATTGCTCGGCCTTTTTCGCGAGCTGGCAGCCAGTTCCTCCGCCAAACAGCACTAACAATCCGCTCGAAATTGGCCAATCACTATTTTCGCCAGGCCTGCGCGAAATCGTGTAGGATGCTGGCGTTCCTTTCGTCCACACTCCGGCAACCAATTGAAACTGGAACTTGATGTCACGAGCAAGTGACTTTGAGTGTTGCTGGCGTAGTTGAAGTGTGGGAGACCAACCAACCTACCAACGAAAAGAGGAAACGATGAAACGCAATCAGTTGTTATCCGCTGTTGGGATCATGTTGTTTGTAGCGTGTTCGCTGGCCGCCCAGGAAAAACCCGGAACGCTGGCCGCTATCGAGTTCCAGAAACCAAAGAACGGAATGGTGCCGCAGTACGAAGCTGGACGGAAGCAGAAGGCGGCATGGCATAAGCAACAGAACGACCCGCAGCCGTTGCTGGTATGGGAGACACTCAGCGGCGAGAATACGGGAGCGTACCTTGTCGGCCGGTTCCGCCAGCATTGGGCGGATTTCGACAAGCCGGCCATTTCAGACGAGGCCGACCTGGCGCAGTTCCAGAAGGTTGTGGGGGCCTACGTGGATTCCGTCATTGCTCGCTACTATGAGTTCTTGCCCAAGATTAGTAACCCGCCCAGCGGTGCCACAATGCCTCCCAAGTTCTCGGAAGTCATCGTCTTCCACGTGCGCTACGGGAAGGGCTCGGATTTTCGGTCCGCTATCGACCGCATCTACGAGGCGTCACAGAAGACGAAGTGGCCCCTCAATTACGAATGGTACGTGTTGGTGAACGGTGGACAGACAGGGGAGTATGTGCTGTCCTTGCCACACAACAATTGGGCGGACTTCGAGGACAAACCTGACGTGAAGCCCTTCCGCGACATGCTCAAAGAAGCTTTTGGACACGCGGAGGCCGATTCCATTGTCGATCGAATTGATCGTTCAGTGGAGAAAGAGACGAGCGAGATCATCCAGTTTCGTCCCGATTTGAGTTACCTGCCAGGCAAATAGCGGTTCGAGAACAAACTGAAGCGGATTCAGAGTTGCTGTAGCTCTTGC
The DNA here is from genome assembly GCA_049511255.1 of Terriglobales bacterium. Classification (GTDB taxonomy): domain Bacteria; phylum Acidobacteriota; class Terriglobia; order Terriglobales; family Acidobacteriaceae; genus Acidiflorens. The sequence continues at coordinate 5,401 of JBEKYF010000020.1, forward strand.
TCGCGCAGGGACAGCCACCCCCGGCTATTCCAAGCCGAGCACAGCTCGGCAGGCGCCTGCGGTCACAGCAACTCCGGATTCGCTAGAAGTGCCGGGGGATTTTGATTTCTTCTCCCGTGTTTCGTCGAAAACGAACCGCTAGCTGCCCGTCCTGCGCCATCATCCCGACGCTGGTCAAGAGGGCCGCACTTCTTCGATTGACGATCGTTCACATTCACCTCCCACGGAAGTCAGACGTCACGTCCGCTACTCCGGCTCGGCCACAAACCGATACCCCACTCCCCGCACGGTCTGCAAATGCTTTGGCTGCGATGGATCCTCTTCGATGTAGCGCCGCAGCCGAACCACAAAATTATCGATGGCGCGCGTATCGGTATCCTCGTGCAATCCCCACACATCTTCCAAAATCGCCTTGCGCGAAACCACGCGACCCGCGCTGCGAACCAGATAGCGCAGAAACTCCGCCTCCATCACCGTCAAGTGGATCGTATTCCCCAGCGAACGCAGTTCGAGTTCCCCGAAGTCAATGGACTTGCCGCCAAAACTGAATGTATCCGCGCCGGCTTCCGGTTCGCCGAACGGCGCCGGCCGCGTCTTATCACCGTGATGGCCATTGCCCGCCGGCTTGGCATCCTTCATCCACACACTGCGCCGCAGCAGGCTTTCCAGGCGGGCGATCAGAATCGCCAGTTCAAACGGTTTCGGCAGGTAATCGTCCGCCCCCGCCGCGAATCCCTGCAGCACATCTTCGGGACGCCCGCGCGCGGTCAGCATCAGAATTGGCACATAATTCTTTTTCTCGCGCAGCAAAGCCGCGACATCAAAGCCGCTCTTACCCGGCAGCATCACGTCGAGAACCACCGCGTCGAAGCGCTCTCTTTTTTCGACCAGCCTCTCCAGAGCCGTCTCGCCGTCCGCCGCAACTTCCACCGCGTGTCCTTCAGCTTGCAGGTTAAAGCGCAAGCCCTGCGCCAGATGCGCCTCGTCCTCCACCACCAGCACCCGGCTCATGCCACTCTCCGCGGCAATTCCAGGGTCACCGTGGTTCCCTTCCCTGCGCCTTCGCTCTGCGCGAATACCCGGCCGCCGTGCTTGCGCGCGATCGATCGCACGATGAACAATCCGAGACCGGTGCCCTTCACTCCCGAGAGGGAGCGCTGCGTCACCCGGTAAAAGCGCTTGAAGATGTGTTTCAACTCCTGCTCCGGAATGCCCACGCCGCGATCGCGCACCCGCAACACCACCCGCTCCTCATCGGAAGCATCCAGTTCCACCGAGATATGCACGCCATCGGGCGAGTACTTCACCGCATTGTCCAAGAGGTTCGAAACCGCGGTCCGCAACTCCTCCGGATCGCCCATCACCCGCGCTCCGTCGCCGTTCGCCAGAGATGAAGATAAAGACAAAGACTCGCAGTAGTCGAGATCCGCCGCCTGTAAATGATGCCGCACTCGCGCCAGTTCCACGCACTCGCGCACCAGCGTGTTGAATTCCAGCGGCAAGCGCTGTGGCGGGCCTTTCTTATGTGCGGCCTCACCCGCTTTCAACACCTGTTCCACGGTGTGCAGCAGGCGCTCGGTATCGAGCAGCATCAACTGGTAGAACTGCCGCCGCTGCGCTTCTCCCACTTCGAGCCTCTGCAAGGTTTGAAGGTAGAGCCGGATGGACGCGATCGGTGTCTTCAATTCATGGGTGACCGCGTTGATGAAGCTGTCATGCTGCTCGTTGCGGCGAATTTCGCGGACCAGAAAAATCGTATTGAGCACCAGTCCCGCGATGATGACCAGAAAAAGTATGGCGCCGAAAAAAAGCATCAGCCCTGCGCGCCAGTTCAGGATGATCCAGCTGACGTTTAGAGCGACGGCCGCCGCAATCAGGCAAACGCCCAGCGTGATGAAAAAATAAATCGCCTTCTGCCGGCTGATGATGCGCACAGGGAGATTCTAACGGGAAATGCGTTTAAACGCAGAGGACGCAGAGTTCGCAGAGGAAGACTAGCAAACAAAAAAACCGGGGCACCTTCCCCGGTTCTCTCTGCGTTTTCTGCGGTTAATGCTCCCCTAGTCGTTGCCCGCCGCCGCCATCACCCCAGCCGCCTTCACATCCCGAACCAGGGGCGGCTTGGGCGGCAGGTTATCGAGCGCGACCTTGTACACGTGCCGCGCCAGCCCCAGTTTATTCAGCGCCCAAATGCCGTACCAGTTCATGTCGATTTCGTACCACGTCATGCCATGGCGCGCGGAAACTGGATGCGCATGATGATTGTTGTGCCAGCCTTCGCCAAAGGTGAGAAAGGCCACCAGAAAGTTATTGGTCGAGAGGTCTTTGGTCACAAAGCGCCGCGTTCCCCACATGTGTGTGACCGAGTTCACCATCCAGGTAGCATGCAGTCCGACCACGACGCGCGCGAACACTCCCCACAGCAGCCACGGCCATCCGCCGATGGCATAAAGAATAATGCCCAAAATAATGTTTGAGGTGTAGTGATACTTGGTCAGCCAGACGTGAACTTTATCCTTGGTCAGGTCGGGGACATAACGGCCCAGGGTCGTGGTGTCGTGATGCATCGACTTACCCATCAGGATCCATCCCATGTGCGACCACCACTTGCCGTCGATCGGCGAGTGCGGATCGCCTTCCTCGTCGGAAAACTGATGATGAATCCGGTGCGTCGCCACCCAGAAAATCGGCCCGCCTTCGAGCGCCAGCGTCGCGCACCAGGTCAGGAAGTACTCCACCCACTTCGGCGTCTTGTATCCGCGATGCGTCAGCAGCCGGTGATAGCTCATCCCGATCCCGAGGCTACCCGAAATCCACCACAAGAAAATGGCGACGAAAAATGCTGGCCAGGTAAAGAAAAATAGCGCCGCGATTGCGCCTACATGAAACAGGCCCATGGCGATCGCCGTGCCCCAGTTGATGCCGGCGCGGGTCGCCCGGTCTTTGCGAAAGCTGGTTGCTTCGTTGTTCTCGCTTGTTGCTTCCATCGTGGTCTCGATTATTGTCTCGCTCGCTGTCTCGCTCATTGTCTCGGGCATCATCCTTCTCCCCACAACCGTCCGACTCAGGTCAGCCTAGACAATACCAAGAGAGCGCGAACTATTTTGTAATAGTTCTGTAATCCCCGCTCATTAAAGGGGTTACGAGCGTAATGCGTTGCCGACCAAGAGACTTAATCTTGACGCAACCGGGAGTCACTGCGTTGCAGTGTCATGCGTGATTCCCCGGCGATTCCTGGCCTGCAACCTTTTCGTGCACGTTCCCCCTGTCGTGGAGTATCGTTGAATGTTTCAACCGTGTTTCCGAACAGGAGGTGTGTGTTGAAAGGGAGATTGTCGAAAAAAGAAGCATTGAAGAAAACTCCACTGATCCTTCTCACACTGCTCTTTTTTGTGTTCGCGTTGTGGGCGCAGAAGGATCAGCCCCCCGCAAAAGCGCCCGCCCCCGAGTACAAAATTCCCCCCGAAGCTGCCGCCAGGGTAAATCCCGTCAAGCCGACCGAGGAGTCGCTCGCCAAGGGCAAGAAGCTGTATGGCTTCGATTGCGCGATGTGTCACGGAAACAACGGCGACGGCAAGGGCGACATGGCGACCGACATGAAAAACGTCACCGATTTCACCAATCCCGATGCGTTGAAAAACCGCACCGACGGCGAACTCTTCTACGTGATCCGGAATGGCAAGGGCGAAATGCCCCCCGAAGGCGACCGTGCCAAGGATCAAGACATCTGGAACATGGTGAACTACATCCGCTCGCTGGCAAAGAAGTAGGAGAAGGAAGACGTAGCAGCATCGGCGACCCTGCCGTCGCGATTCCAGAACGCTACGCGCCGCCCTTCACTTCCACGCCCGCCCACTTCTCCAGCAGCGTGAGTGTCGCCGCGTAGTCCAAATCCTGCTGCCCTTCCTCGGCCGCGACATCGTATACCTCTTCTACCGCTTCCAGTCCGGGCAGGCGCACCCGCGATTCCTTGGCGGCATCGAGCGCCAGGCGAATGTCTTTCAGCATCAGCCGCAGAGGAAAATTGGGCGAGAAGTCACGCTTCAGAATGAACGGAGCTTTGTAGTCCACCACCCCCGAACGCACCATGGAAGCCTGTATCAGCGGCAGCAGTTTTTCCACGTCCACGCCCAGCTTGGCGGCAAGCGTAAGCGCTTCGGCGAAGCCTTCGTAGATGAGCGCGATCTGCAGATTCATGACCAGCTTCGTCGCCTGTCCTTTGCTGGTTTTGCCCATGTGGAACACCTGCTTGCCCATCGCCTGAAAAAGCGGCTGCAGACGAGCGAGCGCAGCTTCGTCGCCGCCCACCATGAAGATCAGGCTTCCAGCTTCAGCCGCGATCTTTGAACCGGTCATCGGAGCGTCCACATAATCAACGCCGCGCGCCTTCACGCGCTCGGCAAAGCGTAGCGTGGCGGAGGGCGAAATCGTGCTCGAGTCGGCAATAATCATGCCTGCGGCCAGAACCTGCTCTATGCCGCCCGCACCAAACAGCACGTCCTCGACCGCCTTCGTGTCGGAGACGCACATCCACACCACTTCCGCGCCCTGCGCCGCATCCGCGGGAGAAGCCGCGCGACGTGCGCCTTCCACGTCCTTACCGCCGCTTCGATTCCAGACTGCGACCTCGTGTCCGGCTTTGACCAAGTTAGCGGCCATCGACCGTCCCATAATTCCCATGCCAAGAAAAGCGACGCGCATCGGCGGGTTCCTCCAAACACATTTCGTCTGAACTTTTTTCGCCTGAACATTGGATTATAAATATGACCGGCAAGGTAACGGTCAAGGAAATCAAGATTGTTTACGCTGGGAAATCAACCGCCCAAGAAACAATAACGGAGGAAACTCGCCGCCTGCGCGTCGTTCTTGGCGCCCGAAGCATCTAAATCGACTAGGAACTTGATTAAACAAAGCCGATAATGTAATCAGATAATGGGATCAGCAGTCCGTCGTTTCTGACGGACGGATCGAATCATAGTGGCGAACTGATGTTAAAGTCCTCATTGAAAAATCCTGCTCTGCGCAAGCGAGCCAGCCAGTTCACGCGCCTGGTGCGGCATTCCGCGGTCACGCCTCGCACCGGCAAGACGCACAAGCCGCAACTGGTTTCAAATGGCGAACTGGGCGTCACCTTCATCGGGCATTCCAGCTTTTTTCTACAAATTGGCGGACAGAACGTCGTCATCGATCCCAACTTTGCGCGCTGGCTGTTCGTTCTAAAGCGCCTGCGTCAACCGGGATTGAACCTGCGCGACCTGCCTCCGATGGATGTCGTACTGGTGACGCACGCTCATTTCGACCACTTGCATCGCCAGTCTCTGCGCACCATTGCGCGGCAAACGCGGCGGCAGACCGGAACCGCGCCCACGCTCGTCGTCCCCCATCACTTGTTCGACCTGGTTTCCGATCTGGGCTTTGAAGAAATTGTCGAACTCGAGTGGTGGAACACCTATCGCCATGGCACGCTCGACATCACCCACGTCCCCTCGCGGCATTGGGGAGCGCGCGTCATCAAAGATTCGCATCGCGGCTATGGCGGCTACGTTCTGCGCAGCGGCAAACACTCCGTCTACCACGCCGGAGACACCGCCTATTTTGCTGGCTTTCGTGAAATTGGACGCCGCTTGTCGCCGGAACTAGCGCTCCTTCCCATCGGCGCCTACAATCCGCCGCAATTCCGCAATGTGCACACCAGTCCCGCCGACGCCACCCAGGCCTTTCTCGATCTGAAGGCCCGCTGGATGGTGCCCATGCACTATGGAACGTTTCGCCTGTCGCATGAACCGATCGAAGAGCCTCTCCAATTGCTGGAGCGCGAAGCGCTGAAGGCCGGCGTGAAAGACAAAGTGGTCGTGCTCGAAGAAGGCGTCGCCCGCTTCTTTTGAAGCGTTCTTTTGTCCCTAGGGACTCACCTGCGCTTCGCCCCATGCCAGATCGTGCTGATAATAATGCTTACAGGGCTCCGATGGCCTGCGAGTGTCTTCCTTTGTCCTGAATGTAATTCGAGGTGAGGGAGTATTCTTCAGTCATGGACAAGAAGGAGATCAATTCCCCAAAGTTGACCGAGCATTTTCTCTTCTGGGTTTGTGGCCTCGGAGGTTTGCTGTTAGTGATTCTCTTTGCTCATTTCGTCTACCACATTTTCTGAAGCCGGTGGATGTGAGTCGATCAAGATCCCCGCCCAAGCGAGCTTGGACGGGGCACCCTCCGGAGCTCAAGTGATTGCGATAGGCCGGGCCGCCCGCCCACTTCACTTGCCGGCGCGTACGAAAGCGCCGGTGGTCGCGTTAATCACACCGATGCCCTTCCTGTCCGTCTCGCTCGTGCCGTAAATGACATACCAGACGGGCACGTTCTGCTTCGGGTCCTTGAGCAACACGTATGTAATGGGCTGCTGTGCATCCTTCTTCACGATGGCTTCGCCCCCGTGTTGCTGCGCGATCGCGAAGGCTTTATCCGTATCGGTTTTCAGCAGGTACTGGGAAAAGATAAGACTGGCGGATTGGGCGTTGTAGGCGCCTTCAGCCCCCTCGGTTGAAACTCCGAACGGCGGCGCATCCGGCCGACGGCTTCCCGAGCAAACGATGGTCTTGGTGGCATGGCGACTGGGCGAGGCAAAGTACCCTCGCCAGACGGTTGATTTCCCGTCCTGGCCGGTGGTTTCCGTGGTGAGAACGGATTCCAACCGAGCCGGCTGAGCATCCGGCGACCACTTCAAGGCGAGACCCATCATTCGATTGAATGCCTCCTGACCGGTGTAAAGGATGGGTTGCGCAGTCTGCGGCGGTGCGGCGGTGGCCGGCTTTTCGGGCGTGTTCTCCTTTGGCTTATTCTCGGTTGAGCTGCACCCTGCGGTCAGGATTGCAATGCTGATTACACTAAGGGCAAATGCGAGACGATATAATTTCATGCTCCGTTCCTCCCAAGAGTATTTTGAACCCATATCCTCATGATCTCGACTACTTTTTCCGCTCCATCACGGTGTCTTACGACAAGGCAGGTCAGCTCCGCCGTGATCTGGTCCCGTTTAAACGGGAATCTTTTTTCTTAGCTCTGAATCGCCCGAATTGTACTGCTTGTGCGTGCTTTTGCAAGGCCAAAGCTGGGTGCCCCTCAATAAGAGCGAAGGCTCTGTCAAGGGCAAACTTCTCCTGGAGGGTCTGTAAGCCCCGCTTGGCGGAAACCGGCCTTCCACCACCAGCTCAGACTGTGGGCCGCGCCTCGTTTGTCGGTCTTCTGCTTGCGCACGCATGTCACTGGTCACACTGGGAATTTCGCTCACTGTGTTCCTTCACGCATGAACCTCCCGCAACAGCGTCGCCACCGACGCCGTGAACACCGCGCGCGCGGCCGCCGCATCTTTTGGCAGGATCGTCTTTGCGATCAGCAGCATCGCTGCTCCGTGGACCAGCATCCACAAGGCGGTAAGGAGGCGCGCGTAATTGTCGGGCGATCTGCCGAACTTTTCCGTCAGCTTTTGTCTCATGATTTGCCTGGTCGGCCGGCCCGTAAGCTTGACCCCGGCGCGGATGGAACAGGCCGAATGAAAGAGTTCGTATTCTTGCTGGAAAAGCAGTTCGTACTCGTGAGGATGGCTCAGCGCGTAATCCAGATACCTTTCACAACCCTCTTCCGGAGAGGAGGCGCCTTCCATCTGGGCGGCAATCGCCCGCCGGATGCGCTGCAGCAGCCTACGCAGAATATCTTCCCGGCTCCGGAAGCGCCGATAAACTGAAGGCGTGTTCGTCCCGGCCGCTTTGGCGACCGCCCGCATCGTGAGAGCCTTCGTCCCTCCCTTCTTCCATAGCTTTTGAGCGGCATCCAGGATTTTGCTTTCCAGATCAGGGTCCGGTTGACGCGGCACGTTGCCTCCCCAAGGAAAAGGAAACCTCAGATGTTATGTATACAACGTAAACATAACAATGTACAGGGAATAAATGCACACGCTGCCAGCTACTCCCGCTGAATAATCCGCGACTTATATTGTTGACAACGTAAACATAACGATGTATACATTACTAGTAATCGGGCCCCCGCAGCGGTATCCAACTTCAGGAGTTGATTAAGATGTATTCGTGGGAAAACCCCGACGATAGAGTTTCTATCGCCCAGATGAATTCAGAACTTCAGCATGCGCAGCTGGAGTTGCTCAGCGCCCATTGCGCCACTCACCAGCTTCGTCTCCGTTTTTCCGCCGATAATTTGGCCCATTTCGGCCAGCGCAATATCCTGCGCAAAGCCGCCCAGACCGCCACCGCTCTGAGCGAATATTACGCCTCCATCGAAAGGAAAATCCCCAGCGCGGAAGCCGCCTCCGAACCTCTCACCAAGCTGACCGAAGAGCGCATCCTCGATGGGGTCGAGCGCGTTTCTTCCTATTTGCGCGAGCAGCGCGAACACTACTTCCACTTGGCAGCACCCCTGAATAACCACCAGAAGGCTGTCATGCGGCCATATTTTTCTGCCGCTCTGCTCGATCGGGTGAGGATCGTCGAACTCGAAGGATCGCATGTCCCGAATCCGCCTTTTTACGAGGAAGCGAAGACTTTAGGTTTCGTGAACCTGCCCGAAGTTATGCACATGCGCTCCTTGACCTTTCTCGATGTTGTGGTCTTCGGCGAGAAGATCGTCGAGAGGTTCCTGTTTCACGGGCTCGTGCATGTCGTCCAGTTTGAAGTCCTGGGACTCGAACGCTATGCCAATCTCTTCGTACGCAGCTTCGTGAATACCAAACTCCATTTCTTGGTGCCGCTCGAATCGCACGCGTTTTCTCTTGAGTCAAAGTTTGCGGGCGCGCCCGCGAGCCGGTTTTCGGTCGAAGATCAGGTTCGTCTCTGGGTCGAACAGGATCGCTACTAGCCTGATTGCGGCCCAAGAAAATTCCGGAGCTAGCAGTTTTTGGATACGCGGGCCCTCCCCCGTGGAGGTCTCCGGGGCGGCATCACTCGCCCCGGAAACCTCATTGGTTTGTTCCCCTACGCCGAAAGCCTGATTAGATAGCCGTGTCGGCCGGGCGCCCATCCTTCACGTTCTTTGTCAAGGATGGGATTCAACGGCCGTGTCAAACGTGGGACTTTCTTTGAGTTTTTGGACTTTGAGTCTTTGGAATTCCCAGACAACCCCCAAAAGCCGTCGCCCCGGAGTAACCTCCGGCGGGTTCTAGCATCCAAGTAAACAGGCGCTTTCGCGTGTTATACTGCGTCAGATGGGGTAGCTGGGTCCCTCCACGTCCCTGCCCGAGGTTTTCGAAACATGGCTGGTAGTTCTCGTCGTTCACTCGTCCTGATAGTTTTTGTGCTTGCTGCGTTCGGCTTGCTGGGAATGTTGTTCGCGCAGAGAATCAGCCCGGCAACCACGCCCAGCAGCGACTCCGACGTCCGCGACAGCTTGAAGCAGTTCACCGAGGTGTATGAAAAGGTCGAAGAGAACTATGCCGACCCGGTGAATGCCGACAAGGCAATCTATAACGGCGCCATCCCCAGCATGTTGCACCAACTCGATCCCCACTCGAACTTTTTCGATCCGAAATCCTATTCCGCGCTTCGGGAAGAGCAGCGTGGAAAGTATTACGGCGTGGGCATGACGGTCGGCCCGCGCAACAATAAAGTCATCGTCATTGCTCCCTTCGTCAACACCCCGGCCTATCGCGCCGGCATCCGGCCGGGCGACATTATCGCGGCCATCGACGGCAAGCCCACCGACAACATGAGCACTTCCGATGTTGCCGATCTGCTCAAGGGACCGAAAGGCACCACCGTCCGCATTACGATGTTGCGAGAAGGTTCCGAGCGTCCGCTCGAATTCAGCGTTATCCGCGACGAGATCCCGCGCTACAGCGTGGACCTGCACTTCATGATCAAGCCCGGCATTGGCTACATGCACGTTTCCGGATTCCAGGAAACCACGGAGCATGAAGTCTCCGAGGCTCTCGATCAGATGGGCGATCTGAAGGGCCTGGTCCTCGATCTGCGGCAGAATCCTGGAGGACTGCTGAGTGAAGGCGTAGGCGTTGCCGACAAATTTCTCAAGAAGGGCCAGTTGATCGTCTCGCACCACGGCCGCTCATCTCCAGAAAAGCGATACGTCGCCGCCCATGGCAATGGTGGCAGGGATTATCCGCTGGTGGTGCTGGTTAATCGCGGCACCGCTTCGGCAGCCGAGATTGTTGCCGGAGCCATCCAGGATCACGATCGCGGCCTGATCGTCGGTGAGGTCACGTTCGGCAAGGGCTTGGTGCAAACCGTGTATCCGCTGACCGAAAATACCGGCCTCGCCCTCACCACCGCAAAGTACTACACCCCGAGCGGACGTTTGATCCAGCGCGATTACTCGAATCTTTCTCTCTACGATTATTATTACAATCGCGAGAGTGAGGAGAAGAACGCCAACCACGAAGTCAAGCTCACCGATAGCGGACGCACCGTATACGGCGGGGGCGGCATCACACCAGATGTGAAACTGGCGCCCTACAAGTCCAACAAGTTCCAGGACTCGTTACTGCAGCACTATGCCCTGTTTAATTTTGCCAAGCGCTACGCGATTACTCACAAGATCACGCAGAACTTTGAAGTCGACGATGCGCTGTTGCTGGACTTGCGCAAATTCCTCGACGAAGAAAAGATTCCGTACACCGAGGCCGAGATGATCGAGAGCAACGACTGGCTGCGCTCCAACATCAAGAGCGAACTCTTCGTGGATGCCTTCGGCCAGGAAGAAGGATTAAAGGTACGGGCCGAAACCGATCCGGACGTGGTCAAGGCTCTGGAGCTGATGCCGCAGGCGCGCGCGCTGGCTGACAATGCCAAGAAAGTGGTTGCCGAACGAAACTCGGCACCGGTCACGCGCTAGGCAAGCCTTATTTCGATTCCAATTTTAGGCCCGGGCCATCGGGCTTTTTGCTTGGCTCAAAGGCAGCGATGAGAACTTCGCCCTTGAGTGTGGCCTCCGAAAGCCCTAAAGTACAGGAAGCGAAACGCGCGGAGGCCCCTGTCTGCCAGCGGCAATCATGCATCAATCTGGGCCCTGGATTCCCGCGATGCTGGTGGCGATTGGTGCGGGATTTCTCGACTGGCGCTACCGTCGGATTCCGAACTGGCTTACGGTGTCTGGCTTCGCGGCTGGCATCGTGGTCAACACGATTCTCTGCCGCTGGCCGGGGTTGAAAGCCGCGTTGCTGGGGACGCTATTGGGCCTTGGGCTGTTGCTGCCGTTCGTACTCTTCCGCAGCCTCGGCGCCGGTGACTGGAAACTGGCCGGCGCATTAGGAGCCTGTCTGGGTCCGCGGCAGCTGCTCTCCGTGCTCATGGGTACGATTCTGATTGCGGGAGTCATGGCGTTGGCCGTGGTTATCTGGAAAGGGCGGCTGAAGCAGACGCTCTTGAACATCGCGCATTTGCTGGCCGCGTTGTTCAGTCTGCGGATGCCCGCGTACGAGGTATCCATCGAAGATCCGCAGTCAACAAAAATTCCGTTCGGCGTGGCCATGGCGTTGACGGTCCTGTTCTATGGGATGGGCAGAGCGATGGGGAATTTGTGATATGTAATTTGTAATTTGTCATTCCATTTATGATTTGTCATCCCGAGCGAAGCGAGGTATCTGCAGTTTGCTGAGACTCAAACGAATCGCGTGCAAACTCGGAAGTACTGACGGCGCCGAGATCGCCGAGGCCGCGCTGGTGCTGCCATTGGTGTTCATGCTTCTGTTGGGCATCGTCTGGTTTGGAAGGGCCTTCAACATTTATTCGACGATAACGCAGGCGGCGCAGCAGGGAGCGATCACCGCGGCGCGGCCGGCGTGTGGCACCTGTACGCAGGCCAACCCTTGGGGTGCCACCAGTTTTCCCAACGATGCGACGGTGACCGGCGTGGTTGACGCCGTGATGAAATCCTCAAATCTCGATCCGGCTCAGATTCCCATAAACTCCAGCCCTCCTTCCCCGCTGTTTTGCGTGAATCCGCCGATGCCGGTGGTCGCAGGGTGCACGACCACCGCCAACATCACGATCTGCCGCAACGCCCTGCTGAATTCCCCCGGAGGGACCCAGCCCCCACAATGTGGAACCATCGTCAGCTTTCAATATCCATTCCAGTTCTACCTGCCTTTCACTTCCCTCAACATGCAGAAGATTGTGCTGTCGGCGCAAGCGCAAAGCAGGATGGAGAACTAGATGCTTCGCTTCGGAATTCTCCATCACCGCAAAGAGCCCTACTTCCCGAAAAGCGCGAGAAGTGGGGTTCCCGGCCCAGTCGGCCTGCTGCTGGATGCGCAGGGCTCGGCGCTGCTGGAATTTGCCATCACATTGCCGCTTCTGGTGGTGTTTGTAGTGGGCATCTACGATTTTAGCGGCGCTTTCAACCAGAAGCAGAAGATCGAGCAGGCGGCGCAGGAAGGCGCCATTGTTGCCGGTGCTCAGCCGATGAGCGACATTCAGGCGGGCAACGCCAACCCGGACTCTCTACAGCCGGTGGTGACCGCAGTTTTCAATTCGCTCGTCGGCAATGGAGTTCTGCCCAGCGGAACTTGCACACCACCGGGTACGGCATCCGGACCGGTGGGCCTCGCGTGGACGTACACTATTTCCGGATGTTCCGGCGCTTATGCCGGGGACAACCTGGTCATCACCATCAACCGCGGATGGGTATCTGCCTCCGGTCCGCCCGCAGCCGTCGGCACCATCGTTCAGGTTGCATATCCATATCATTGGCGGTTCAATAGTGTGATTCAATTGTTGATTCCGGGCGTATCCTATGCGGCCGTCACGAACTTGACCGAGAGCGCGACGGTCCACAGCCAGATGTGAGGATGCTTGCGATGACATCGAACTAACTCGCGACGCGACAACGAGCAGGGGGTCATCATCATGCTGGTTGCGGTCGTCATGTTGTTTGTCGTCGGAGCGATGGCCGCGCTTTCGATCGACGTGGTAACGATCTATACCGCGCGCAGCGAGGCTCAACTAGCGGCGGATGGGGCGGCGCTGGCCGGGGCGCGCTTGCTGGCCAACTCGGGGATGACTTCGGATCCGACCGGCGCGTTGACGGCGAGCGCGGAGGCCCTCGCCAGCACGGTCGCCAACCAGGTGGCGCAGCATAACCCAGTGGGGGGCAGGAATCTGAAAGCGGCCGAGGTCGTGGTCAGTTTTGCCGGAACCACCACCAACCCGCTTGTAACCGTACGGGTGCAAAGAACCGATCTGCCAACATTTTTCGCGCGCATCTGGGGAAGCAAGCAGATCACGGTAGGCGCGTCGGCCTCTGCGGAAGCCTACAATCCTTCGGGCGCAAGTGCCTCCCCGGTCGCGCCCACTTGCGTGAAACCATGGCTGCTGCCGAACATGGATCCCAGCAATGGGAGCAAACAAATCTTTGATCCGGTTAGCGGCGCCATTAACCCCGGGTCGAATCTGCTGAATGGTCCAGAGGCAACCCGGCTGAGGACCGATTGTACAAACTGCTCCGCGCCGGCGCCCGCGCCGACCGTGTGGAGGTATTATCCTGGCGATCCCTACAGCAGCTTCCCGCCACCCAGCCCGTCGTCCGTCGCATGCCCCGGCTGTGCTGGGTTCACCAATCCCAATTACCAGTTAAGTATTGCGGGCTGCATACAAACGCCAATTTCCTGTAACAGCAAGGTGAACGTCGACGTGACCGATGTGGACCCAACTCGAGACACCGAGACGGGGACCGCTGTGAATGGTTTGACCCACTCGACGGGCACCGGGGGAGACAGTGTCGATTCCGCCGCGGTGCCGAGCCCGCCATTTCAGTTTCTGGCGGGCACAGAAAATCCGATCGTGCTATCCGGCGCGATGGCGGCTGGAACCGATGTCATGGTCAGCGATTCGCTGGTGATCGTACCGGTGATCGACACTTCCCCCCCCCCGAATTTTGCTGCCAACTACCCTACCGTTCAAATCATCGGTTTTCTACAGCTCTTCCTAAATCCGACCGGGGCAGCAGCTCCCTTTAGCGGCCACATCCACACGCAGGTCATCAACCTAGTTGGTTGCGGAACTGGCGCCTCCGGACAGGCGATTCTCGGCAACGGCGCGTCTCCCGTGGCGGTGCGTCTGATCTCGCCGCCGTAGTTTGGAAATCATTTATGAGGATGAGTCCTAGAAGATGTTGGAGTCGCGGCGAGTCAGGATGACGCGCTCCAGGCTTAGTTCGTTGCCGACAAAAATAAAGTTATAGGGTGAGCCGTTCAGCAGCGATGCCAGCACATCGCGCGCGGGGGCCGGACCCAGATCGGCGACCACTTCTTCCTGCTCGGCGCCGGCCGGGATGGCAATCTCGGCCTGCGTCTGGCGCTGCACTTCGAACAACACTTGCGCCAACGTAGCTTTCTCGGCGCGGATGCGCAGCATCCCGCTTTCAAAGGTCACGGTCACCACCGGCTTGGCCGGGGGCGGCGCTTCACTGACGGCGGCGGGCGGCGGCGCCGTCGTATTGGAAACTGCGGCAGCGACTCTGGCGGCCGCAACATTCTTGCCCGCTGCAAGCGATGCATTTCGAAGTTTTGCGGCGGGCGCAGCCGGCACATCCTGAGCTTTCGCTCCAGCTGCGGTGACCGGACCCAGCTTTGCCGGACCCAGTTTCACAACGATCGCATTCTGGATCGTCGAAACCCGATACGACTGGGGCTCCACAAGATCAAGCACGATCCGCGTAATCGGGGGGTTGCTGAAAAAAAGTCCTGCGCGAATTCCCTTCAGCGCGCCACGATTGACTTTCAGGGCGCGCAACTCGGCGGCCGGAAGCGCGCCGGGAAAATCGACGACGATGCGATCGGGTCCGGTAATGGCCTGGGTATCGGGCGCGACCGGCGCTCCGGAAGTCTGGATCTCCACTTCCATCGCAGCGCCCGTTCCGCGCACTACGACGTTCCGGACGCGAGCGCTATTCGGCGCACTCTTTGCCGGAGTATTCCGCGCGGACTCCTGCGCAAAGATCGGCGTAGACAAGAAGGTCGCGATGCCCAGCAGGGCTCCGACATAAGAGAGGCGTGGCATTGGGGCTCTGAGCAAAGTCTAGCAGTTATGGGACCGGCAATCCGCACCAGAAGTCGTAGCACAAGTTGCGGAAGTCAATACGGCCCCAAGCGGGACACGACCGTGGAATCCCAGCCTTGACAAGGAACGTCAAGGATGGGACGCCATGAACGCAAAGATAGTTGGATGCGAAACTGGGCTGCCGGGGCCGCTACGCCGCGACTGAGCGAGCGGTTCTTCGATAACGCCACAGGATTAACGCCAGGCCGGAACCAATCAGCACCATGGTCGAGGGCTCGGGAACCGCTGGCGGTTTATGGCCTTTGGCACTGCAGCCTGGGGGAACGATTCCGTGGTCGACGGGGCAAAGCCCGGAAGGAATCGGCAAACCGACAGGCAGGTACGGGAATAAGATTGGCCCGGCGAAAAGCTGGGGTGGAATCGGTTCGCCGCCGGGCAAGTCGGGCGCGGCGAGCAGGGGCCGGATGGGAAACGACGGTCCTGGTTCGAGCTCCGCTACGGGCCGGTCCAGAACATCTTCGGCAGGCTCTTCGTTGGAAACTTCGGGCTTGGCCGTGTCGGAAATCTGGTTGCCGCAACGGGTACGCGCCGTGATTGTGCCGTCGCTCAGCAGCAGTTCACCGAGGTGCAGGCGAATTTTTCTGCGCGTCCAGAAGACTGTGTCACGAACGCGATAAGAAAGATAAACTTCGCGAGCTTCGGTGGCGCGCACCAGATGGGCGTGGCTGTAATCGAAATGGGCGTAATGCCGTCGAACTACAGGGTCGCGCGCCACCGCATAACGGAGATCGTCTGGATCTTTCACGCCTCCGGGCACCACCGAGTAAGGATAGACACCCGGGATCGGCGCGAGAACCTTCGTGGGCCTGGAGGACTGCGCCGCCATCAAAGCGAGATCTTTGCGGATGTTGGCCCGCACCCAAAAAGAGTCGGGCAAAACCTGGGAGGCATGCAAGGAAGGCAATGAGAAATAGCGCACCGCATTCAGCCAGCAGGCGCCAGCGAGGACCGTCCCGACGACCACAGCGGCCAGGATTCGCTGCATGCGCAGACGACGCCGATACCAAGTCCGCCTTCTTCGCACGGCTTTTCCAATCATACCGTCGTTCAAAATAACACTCCTACCCAGCATTAGGGCCAGTGGGACGGCAGGGGGAGAGCCAATCAATTGTATACAAAGCATTCGGGCGTCCAAAACCGCGTTATGCAACCGGTTCGGACACAGGAACTTAGCGCTAAAAACAGCTCATTTTACCAGAGTTATGCAAGGAATTTCATTCAAAAGATACTTTGAGTGTCTGGACTTCCCAATTTGGAAGATCTCAGCCGCTCTTCTTTTCCAGTTCGGCCCAGCGCGCGTAGAGGGCATCCAGCGTTTGTTGAGCGGCGTCCAGCGCGGTCTGCGCGCTTACAAGACGCGGAGCATCCATCGCGTTGGCTGGATCTTCTAGTTCCGCACGTTTCGCTTTCACCAACTCTTCAGCTTCTTCAACTCGCTGCTCGATGCCGGCGTATTCCCTCGCTTCCAGATATGAAAGCTTCTTTTTCCCTAGTGCTGCCGGTGTGGAACCGGCCGCCGCCTGCGAAATCGCCACCGTCGTCGCTGTTGCCGCGTTTGGCTTTGAGCGCTGGGCCTGCCATGCTTCCCATTGCGCGTAGTCGGCAAAGGTGTTGGCGGCGCCCTTCCCGTTCAGTCCGAGCACGATGCTGGATACACGGTCGAGCATGTAGCGGTCATGCGTCACCAACACGAGCGAGCCGGGAAAATCGATCAGGCTTTCTTCCAGAATTTCCAGGGTTGGAATGTCGAGGTCGTTGGTGGGTTCGTCGAGCAGGAGAATGTCGGCGGGCTGGAGCATGAGCTGCGCGATCAGGACGCGTGCGCGTTCTCCTCCGGAAAGCCGCCCGACCGGCTGGCTGAGTTGCTCGCCGGTAAACAGGAATCGTGCCGCCCATCCAGCCACGTGAATTACGCGATCCCGATACACAACAGAATCGCCGTCCGGCGCGAGCGCCCGGCGCAGAGTTACGTCGGGATCGAGGGTGCGGCTCTGGTCGAAGCACACGATGCGCAGCCAATCGGCGCGGCGAATCTCACCGCCGGTCGGAGCCAAGTCTCCCTGCAACAAGCGGAGCAGCGTCGTCTTGCCGCTGCCGTTCGGCCCCACGAGGCCCACCCGCATTCCAGCCGTGAGGATGAAGTTGAGCCCGTCGAACAATTCTCGATTATCCAAGGCGCGGTTACCCATGGTGCAAGTGACGTTCTGCAGTTCGATTAGTCGCTTGGTCTTGCGGTCGGTGGCTGAAAAATCGATCTGAGTTGTGGTGCTGCGGGTTCTTGCATTCAGGTCGGCAAGCTCTCCCATGAGTTCGCTGGCCTTGCTGATGCGCGCCTTGGACTTCCGCGTCCGGGCTCTCGCTCCGCCGCGGAGCCACTCGATTTCTCCGTGAACAAGATTCTCCAGCGCTTCCTGACGCTTGGACTGCGCGTGCAGGAATTCTTCTTTCTTCTCCAGAAAGGCGCTGTAGCTGCCGCGGACGCGGAGGGAGCCATCGGGATAAATCCGATTAAGCTCGACCATGTCGGTGGTGACGTTCTCTAGAAAGTAGCGGTCGTGGCTCACGATGACGCTGGCGAAAGATGCTCCCTCAAGCAAATCTTCGAGCCAGGTGATTCCCGGAAGATCGAGATGGTTGGTCGGCTCGTCGAGCAGGAGGATGTCGGGATGCTGCACCAGGGCTTCGACGATTGCGAGACGTTTCTGCCAGCCGCCGGATAACTCGGTCGCTTGCGCTTCGAGATCTTCAAAGCCGGCGCGGCCGAGGGTCTCGGCAAAGCGGGCGCCACGTTCCGATCCGGAGACGCCGCTGAGATCAAGAGCGCTTTCGATCACCGACCGCACCGTGGCTCCGGATTTAAATCGCGAGTCTTGCTCGACACTGGCGAGACGAGTTCGTTTCCGGAACGATACTTCCCCGCTGTCGGGAGCAATCTCGCCAGCCAGAATTCGTAGCAGGGTGGATTTGCCGGATCCATTCGGGCCAATCAGGCCGATGCGATCTCCTTCAGAAATGGTGAAAGAAACATTCTGGAAGAGCGGGTTCGCCCCGAAGGCTTTCGTGATTTCTTGTGCGTTGACGATGGGCGGCAATGATTTGCGGTCTCCGAGATATCGACGTCCTGCTTGAGAGTAACAGTTGCGGGGCGTGCGGCGCTCAGCCTACTGCGTAATGACCTTTAGTTTTAAGTCATGGGCGGCTTGCTCGATGCCCTCAGGCCTGCCGAGATCGCGCCAATAATATTCATCGGCGCGGAAGGCGAGGATTCTTTCTCGCTGGGCAGCGAGGCGCAAATAGGACGTGATGATGGAGAACGCCCCGTCTTCGATCATCATCGCAAGAAGACGCGGAGAAATAACGTGGATGCCGGAGAAAGCCAGCATGTGCAGTTCCTGGGCAGATCGAACAAGAGAAGATCGAACAAGTTCAGGTTCCTGATCGCTCCCGGATCGCCGGCCGCAAAGCTGCAGTTGGTCGTCGAACAGTAGGTATCGGGAGGTCTTGCGGTCCTGCACCGCGAGGGTGGCGAGAGCCTTTTTGTCAGTATGAAATTGCACCATGCGCCGGAGATCGATCGTGCTGAGGACATCAACATTGTGCACAATGAAGGGTTCTGCAGAGCTGGGACCCTCAACAAAGAAGTAAGCAGCCTTTTTCAGACCACCGCCGGTGTCGAGCAAGACCTCCTCGCGCGAGACTTCAATGCGCATGCCGAAGTTGTTGTTCGCTTTCAAGTACTCCACAATCATGTCGGCAAAGTGATGCATGTTGATCATCACCTCGCGAACTCCACAGTTGCGCAAACGAGAGAGCGTGATTTCCAGCAGCGTGCTGCCGTTGATTTCGACCAGCGCTTTGGGACGATCATCGGTGAGCGGACGCAAGCGCGTGCCGAGGCCGGCGGCGAGAATCATCGCTTTCATTGATTTAACTGCTCCTGCTCGCGATGATGCACCACCACCTCCACTCCATCCTGGCCGCGCAAATGTTTCGCCAGTTGCTCAGCGAGATACACCGAGCGATGCTGGCCGCCGGTGCAGCCGAACGACACCATCAAGTGCTTGAAGCCGCGACGCTGATAAGCGCTCACGCTCGCGTCCACCAGCGACATGGCGCTGGCGAGAAACTGGCGGACGCTCTCGTGCTGGTTGAGATAGTCGATTACCGGCGCGTCTTTGCCCGTGAGCGTTTTGAAGCGCTCTTCGCGTCCGGGATTCGGGAGGCTGCGGCCATCGAAAACGAATCCGCCGCCATTTCCGGTTTCATCCTGCGGAAGGCCTCGGTGAAATGAAAAACTAAAAACCCGCACCATCAACTTCTCCGGCTCGGAAGTCAGGCCTTGCAACTTATCCGAGGCCACCATGCTTTTGAAGGCTTCCATCAGCGTTGGCAACGCGATGGGCAACTCCACATTGTGAAGCAGCCAGCGCAAGTTTTTCAGCGCGTACGGCACGCTTTGCAAGAAATGCTCTTTGCGCTCGTAAAAGCCGCGAAAGCCATAAGCGCCCAGCGCCTGCATGATGCGGACATAAACGTAGGCGTAGTAAAACTGCATGAACACGGAGCGATCGAGATCGAGGAAACCGGCCAGGCTGTCGAGATAATGATTGAGCAATTGCTGGCGCAGATCGGGGGGCAGGTCGGCCTTGGCGTCGTACAAAAGAGAAGCGATATCGTATTGCAGCGCGCCTTTGCGACCGCCTTGATAGTCCAGGAAAAACGGCTGGTCTTCGTTCAGAATTCTGCGCAACATGACGTTGCGGGACTGGAAATCGCGATAGAGAAAATAATCGCGGCTGGCGCTTAACAGGAATTTCGTCAAGCGGCTGAAATCGCGTTCCAGCGCCTGCTCGTTGAAGGGAATGCCGGCGAGCCTGAGAAAGTAATATTTGAAATAATTCAGATCCCATGCGATGGACTGGCGATCGAAGCTGGCGCGCGGATAGCAGACTTTGTAGTTCAAATCGCGGCCTGCTTCGACCTGAAAGCGCGGCAACACGGCGACAACTTTGCGATAGGCCGCGACTGCCTCGGGAGCGATGGTCAGGCCGTCGCGATGGTCCGAGAGAAACTCAAAAAGCGTGGTGCTGCCGAGGTCTTCTTCGAGATAAGCGCCCTGGCTCAAATCTTCGGCATAAATTTCCGGCACTGGCAGACCGTGCCGGCGAAAGTGCCTGGAAAATTCGAGGAAGGCGACATTTTCTTCGCGCACGCCATACAGAATGCCAATCGCGCTGACTTTGTCGCTGGCAAGCCGGACGATCTTGCGGCCCGAACCGCCGAGCTGGCCCTGCAGCGGCTGCACCCGCTCGACCGGTGAGTGGAAATGTTGCTCAAAAAGTCTTTTGAGAACTTCCATGAATTACGTCACTATCCTCCTAAAGATAACATTGGGCACACTGTCGAGCGGATTACGGGACACGGTACTGCTGCGCGTCCGCGTGCTGGGCGAGGGCAAGGTCTGCCACACCGGGACGCGCTCCTGCTTTACTCAGGAACTTCCTTTGGGAACCGCGCTGGACGGGCAAAAGAGGGCTGCGCGATGAAATTGCGACTGGGCATCCCCAAAGGGAGCTTGCAGGAGGCAACGTTGAGCCTCTTCACGCGCGCCGGACTGCGTGTGTATACCAATGCCCGCTCTTATTTCGCCGCGACCGATGATCCCGAGATCGAATGCCTGCTCATTCGCGCCCAGGAAATGGCCCGGTACGTTGAACACGGAGCGCTTGATGCCGGCTTGACTGGCCTCGACTGGGTGCTCGAAAGCGGCCTCGATGTCGTCAAGGTCTGCGACCTGATCTATGCCAAACAAAGCATGGGCAGGGTCAAGTGGGTGCTGGCCGTCCCGGAGGATTCGGGCTTCCACAAACTGGAAGACCTTGAAGGTCGAATCATTGCCACAGAGCTGGTCAGTTTCACCCGCAACTATTTCGCGAGCCGCAACGTTTCCGTGCGGGTCGAGTTTTCCTGGGGCGCAACCGAAGTCAAGCCACCATTACTGGCAGACGCCATTGTCGAGGTGACGGAGACGGGTAGTTCACTGCGCGCCAATCATTTGCGAATCCTTGAAACAGTTCTTGAGTCCAACACGCAACTGGTCGCGAACCAGGCCGCCTGGGCCGATCCCGCACGGCGGCAAAAGATTGAGAATCTGGCCGTCATGCTCAGTGGGGCTATCGCTGCGCTGGGGCGGGTCGGCCTGATGCTCAATGTGCGCAAATCAGACTTGCCCGCTGTTCTCGGTCTTCTTCCCGCGCTGAAGAATCCGACCGTCGCGCCTCTGGCCGATGGCGAGTGGGTCGCGGTAAACACAGTGATTGAGGAGCACACCGCCTGGACGCTGATTCCGAAGCTCAAGCAAGCCAACGCTCAGGGCATCGTCGAATATCCGCTGAACAAGGTGGTGATGTGATGCGCGATGGCGTGATGCGCATTCTCGAAGGCGCCGAGCAAGCTCGTCTTGTGACCGAGCTGGCGCAACGCGGTGCGAGTGACCTGGCAGACGTCGAGCCGGCAGTCCGCCGCATTGTGAGTGACGTCCACCGCAACGGCGATCGCGCGGTGCGCCGCTATGCTACACATTGGGACGGATTGGGTAAGGATGAGCCACTCCGTGTTGCCGAGGCCGATCTCCACCAGGCTTGGAAGCAAACTGATCCAGAGCTGCAGGACGCGATCAAGCAGGCTGCGGGCAATATCCGTCGCTATGCGGAGTGGCAAGCACCCCAGGACAAGGACAAGAATAATAATAATGAATGGCGGCACGAAATCCAGCCTGGCGTTGTCGTGGGTCAGTTGGTGCGCCCTCTGGAATCGGTTGGGTGCTATGTCCCGGGTGGCCGCTATCCTTTGCCATCAACGTTGCTCATGACGGTGATTCCCGCGCAGGTCGCCGGTGTCAGACAGATTCGCGTTGCGTCTCCGCGCCCGGCGCAGGCGACCATGGCGGCGGCCGCGTTCCTCGGCGTGCACGAGTTCTACCGAGTCGGTGGGGCACAGGCCATCGCTGCCCTTGCTTATGGAACGGAAGAGATTCCGCGCGTGCACAAGATCGTCGGCCCGGGCAACCGATACGTGACCGCAGCCAAGAAGCTGGTGGCTTTCGATTGCGCCATTGAATTCCTGGCTGGTCCCACCGAAGCCGTTATCATCAGCGAAGACGGCGATCCAGCTTGCATCTCTTCCGACCTGGTGGCGCAGGCGGAACATGATCCCGATGCGCTGTGCATCTTCATTACAACTTCACGCACGCTAGCGAGAAAAGTTCAGACGGAAGTGCGGAAGCGCACGCGCACCAACCCGATCGCCGCTCAATCACTCTCCCGTCGCGCAGCCATTCTTCTGGTCGCTTCTCTTGAACAGGCTGTCGAGACGGCAAATCGCATCGCGCCCGAGCATCTCACACTACCGGCGGCATTGGCGCCGGCAGTGCAGCACGCGGGCGCGGTTTTCCTCGACGAGTTCACACCTCAGGCTGCCGGGGACTACGTCTCCGGACCGAACCACGTGCTGCCCACGGGTGGGATGGCCCGTGTGCGTGGCGGCCTCAGCGTGCTCGATTTTGTCCGTGTCATTGCTTGCCAGCAAGTATCTCGCGCGGGAATCTGTCGAATCGCGCCGCCGGGCATTACGCTGGCCAACGCCGAAGGCTTGATGGGACACGCGGAGGCGTTCCGAGTGAGGTGCTCCTATGCTTGAAGCTCGCGAAGCGGTGAGAAATCTGCATGTTTATCGGCCTCCTTTGGCTGGCCGAACGGGACTGCGTCTCGATTTCAACGAGAGCACAGTGGGGTGTTCGCCGCGCGTGCTGGCCCGGTTGCGCTCGCTCGATTCCGAACTCTTGGCGCGCTATCCCGAACGTGAGCCGGTTGAAAAAGAAGTCGCGAGCTCTCTCGGACTCGATCCGGCACAGGTTCTGCTCACAAACGGCGTCGACGAAGCGATTCATTTGCTTTGTTCTGCGTATCTCGATCCGGGGGACGAAGCGCTCATCGTCGTGCCTACCTTTGCCATGTACGCCATCTTCGCTCAGGCCGAAGGCGCGCGCGTTATCGAAGTGCGTGCCGGCGATAACTTCGCCTTTCCGGAAAAAGACCTGCTCGCTCAACTCAGCCCACGCACCCGGCTCATCGCGGTTGCCAATCCTAACAATCCGACCGGAGCCGCGGGCGCGGGCGATGTCCTGATTCAGATTGCGCAAGCCGCGCCCCAAGCTGCCGTGCTCGTTGATGAGGCATATTTCGAATTTCACGGAGAAACGCTTATAGACCACGCCCGGCAGATCGAGAATCTTTTCGTGGCGCGGACTTTTTCCAAGGCCTACGGCCTCGCCGGTTTGCGAATTGGCGTGCTTGCGGGAGAAGGCCGCCAGATGGCAATGGTTCGCCGCGTTGCCTCGCCGTACAACGTCAACGCGGCCGCCCTCGCAGTCTTGCCAGAGGCCCTTCAAGATCAGGAGTATGTCGGCCGCTATGTCGCGCAAGTGCTAAGCAACCGCGAGAGATTGCAGCAGGAACTTGGCGTACTTGGGTTGCATTACTGGCAAAGCCGCGCCAATTTTGTGCTCGTACGCATTGGCTCAGCTCACGCGGAATTTGTTCAAGCCCTGCGCGACCAAGGAATTCTGGTGCGTGATCGGCACTCCGACCGTCATTCCGACCCAAGATGCGAAGGCTGTGTTCGCTTGACAGTGGGATCGGATGAACACACAGAGACTCTCATCGGCGCTCTGCGGAACGTGGTTGAGCAGCTTGGATTGGGACGTGAGGTGCGGGCGTGAGGAAAGCCAAACTGCATCGCAAGACCGCGGAAACAGAGATTCGAATTGCCCTTACCATCGAGGGCCGCGGCAAGTACGAGGTTTCCACGGGAATCCGTTTTCTTGACCACATGTTGGAGCTGTTCGCGCGTCACGGTGGCTTCGATTTGAAACTCGCCGCTCTGGGCGACTTGGATGTGGATCAGCACCACACCGTGGAAGATGTAGGGATCGCTCTGGGTGAGGCGTTCGACCGCGCTCTGGGCGACCGGCGCGGCATTCTGCGAGCCGGCTATTTTCTGATGCCCATGGACGAAACTCTCGGTTTGGCGGCAGTGGACTTTGGCGGCCGCGCGGTGGCTGTGGTTCAGACTAAGGTTCGCGCGAGGCGGGTCGGCGATCTGCAGACGGAATTGGTGTGCGACTTCTTCGAGGGTTTCGCCCGCGGCGCGCGCGCCAATGTTCATGCGCGTGTGCTTTACGGTCGCTCCAGCCATCACAAGATCGAAGCGCTGTTCAAAGCTTTTGCGCGCGCGCTTCGTGTAGCCTGCTCCCGCGATCGACGCCTGGGACGCATGCTGCCGAGCACCAAGGGGCTTCTATGATCGCTGTAGTGGATTACGGCGCCGGCAATCTGAATTCGGTGAAGAAGGCATTTGACTATCTCGGCGCCGACGTTGTGGTAACCACGCAGCCTGAAATCGTGGCAACCGCCGACAAGATCGTGCTGCCTGGCGTCGGGCACTTCAGCGCATTGGGCGGCCTCGACAACACCGGCTTGCGAGATGCCGTGCTGCAAGGCGCAAGCGCCGGCAAGCCATTCCTCGGGATCTGCCTCGGAATGCAGTGGCTGTTCGAGGGTAGTGACGAGGCTCCCGAGTTCGCTGGGGCAGGAATTTTTGCTGGAAGATGCCGGCAATTTCCCTCGTCGGTGAAATCGCCGCACGTGGGATGGAACTCGCTAGCGGTCCGGGAAGGTTCGCGGTTGCTGCGTAACGTCGCACCCGACTCCTTTGTCTACTACACGCATTCTTTTCAAGCGCCGGTGGTTGCCGCCACCACGGCGGCGACCGAATACGGAGCGCGGTTTTCCGCCGCCGTCGAACAAGAAAACATTTTCGGAGTGCAGTTCCATCCGGAAAAATCGTGGACCGTGGGGCTGCTCATTCTCAAGAATTTCTGTGAGGCCGATCTGTGATGCCGATAAATGAGGTTGGATAAGTGCTGACCAAGCGCATTATCGCCTGTCTCGATGTGGACGACGGCCGCGTGGTGAAAGGCGTGCAGTTCGTCAATCTGCGCGACGCCGGGGACCCCGCGGAATGTGCCGCTGCCCACGCCCGCGACGGCGCAGACGAGATCGTTCTGCTCGATATCACGGCCACCAGCGACAAACGCAATACAATGCTCGACGTCGTCTCCCGCACGGCACGCTGTTTGTTTATTCCGTTCACGGTCGGCGGAGGAATTCGTAAACTTTCTGACGCCGCCGACGTGTTTGAGGCAGGCGCAGACAAAATCGCCATCAACTCGGCCGCAGTAAAGGATTCGAGGCTGATCGGGAAAATTGCCGCGCGTTTTGGCTCGCAGGCGGTCGTGGTGTCCATCGATGCCAGGCGGGTGAACGGTGGTTTCGAGGTCTTAGTTGCCGGAGGACGCATTCCAACGGGACGGGACGCGATTCTATGGGCGCGGGAGGCCGCCGCTTGCGGCGCAGGAGAAATTCTGCTCACTTCCATGGACCGCGACGGTACCCAGGCTGGCTTCGATTGTGAGTTGGTACAGCTTGTGGCCGACGCAGTTTCCATTCCCGTGATCGCGTCGGGCGGCGCCGGGTCGGCGCGAGACTTCATTGACGTGTTCCAGAGCGGTCGCGCGGACGCGGCTCTGGCCGCTTCCATTTTCCATTTCGGTCTGGAAAACATAGGAC
Source organism: Terriglobales bacterium (assembly GCA_049511255.1). Taxonomy (GTDB): domain Bacteria; phylum Acidobacteriota; class Terriglobia; order Terriglobales; family Acidobacteriaceae; genus Acidiflorens. The sequence continues at coordinate 31,160 of JBEKYF010000020.1, forward strand.
AATTGAAACGCGAACTGCAGGCTGCCAACGTGCCGGTGAGGTGGCCATGCTGATTCCGTCGATCGATCTCATGGGCGGCAGGATCGTACAGTTGATTCAGGGCGAGAAGAAGGCACTGGAGTTCGACAACTTCGACTACTGGATCGAGCGCTTCTCCGACTATCCGCTGATCCAACTCATCGACCTCGACGCAGCGCGCGGCGCCGGCGACAACCGGCCCTTGGTCAAACAGATCGTCGGTCGCCTCAACTGCCAGGTTGGCGGCGGCATTCGCAATCTCGAAACTGCACAGGAACTTCTGAGCCTGGGTGCGCGTAAGGTGATCATCGGGTCCGCGTTGTTAACCGACGGACGCATCAACCAGGAGCACGCTCGCACACTGGCAGACAACCTTCCAAAGGCGGCGCTCATGTTCGCTCTCGACTCCCGAGGAGGCCGGGTTGCGATTGACGGCTGGCGCAAGCAGACTTCCCTCACTGCCTTCGACATGATTCGCGCGTTGGAGCCCTTCTGCGAGACCTTCCTCTATACCCACATCGACACGGAGGGCTTAATGGGCGGAATTCCGATGGAGACGATTCATGCCATAAAGCGCGCCACTCAACGACATCTGGTGGTCGCCGGCGGTATCACCGAACAGCAGGAAATCGACAGCCTTGATGCGCTGGGAATTGATGCCGTGGTGGGAATGGCGCTGTATGCCGGAAAAATTCTCGTTTGAACATCAACCCAACCACCAACCGCAAGAAGCGGCCCGCATCCGCTAGCGCGGCGTTGTCTCGACATCGCCGTGCGGAGTTATTAGGGCAATCTCATGCGCTCATTTCCCGTGCAAAGCGAAGAAGGCAATCGTAATCAGGTTCCAGCCGACGATTCCTATATAAATCACGTTGATTACCCACGTGAGCCTGCTCACTCCCATCGCAATTGCCACCGCCATGAGCTTGCTGATGAGCACGCCACGAAAGCGGCCGAATACCACCGTCAGGTGTGCGACTAAAGGATTAACCTCGAACGCTCCCAGGTGGAATGCATACAGCGTGGTGAGCAGGTCGATAACTTGCAAGCCTACAAAGGTCCATCGAGAGCGCAGGATCCGCTTGAATCCCTCGCTCCGCGAATTCCCCATTTCGCCGGCACAAGGTTCGGATGAGATCGATGCCATAGATTTCTCAGTGTACAGGCGAATTGCCGAATCGCGAACGGCACTTCAGATGGAGATCGGCGCTTCATGACCAGATGAGACCGAAAGGTTCGAGCCTTTTGGCACGACCTTTTCAGCGCGCCGCCAGGCGAATGCCCAGCAGGATCTTGAGAGCCACCGGTTTCCCGTCGATTTGCGCGGGCTCGAACGCCCAGTTGTTCAGCGCCTCGACCAGAGGAACAATGAGCTGGCTGTCAGGGGTATATTTCACGGACACCTGCTCCAGTTTCCCAGTGACGTTCATGATCGCCGATGCAACGATCAACTGGTGTGCGCACTTCGATGCAAGCTCGGCAGTAAGCTCCGGTATCTCCTTGAGCATCGCGTACGGTGGCGTAGGTGTTCCCCGAACGCGGTCGGAAGTGCCGCCGCCAGCGGCGCTGTCTGCCGATGGTTGCAACAGCGCATACTGTAAGATCCAAGAAGGAGCGGGGTCTTCGTCGTTGGCGCGCATGTCGAGATAAACGGTGTACACCTTCTCATTCTGAAAGACGCCGAAGTCGGGAAGTCCGCCGCCGCTGCTGGCGGTTGAGGTGATGTTCATTCCATAAGGAGTTGGGCGATGTGGGGCGAGGCTGGCGTGCAAGCTTCCGGCGGCGCCGTTTCCATAGCTGCCCCCACGAATCGTGATGCCGGGAAATCCGCCTCCCCCCGGAGCGCTTCCCGCACCCTTACCGCTCCCCGGCGTAGTTCCGGCTCCGGCTCCCGTGCCGGCTCCAGCCGCAGTCGCAGTCCCGCGACCCGTCCCGGCAGCTTCACCCGCCGGATTCAAGCCGCTTCCTGTGCCGCTGCCGTATCGCCCACCGTTGCCACTGCCAGAGGCGCCCGAGCTCTTGCTGCTGCCACCACCAGCGGCCGTCTCCGCCAGCGCATCCCCGCTGGCGACGTCCACCCGAGTGCCGCTGCCTCCGGGATTACCCTGCCGCCAAACGTCTTTGAGCAAACGACCAGGCTCTGGAACTGAGGATAAAGCTTATGTCGCTGATACTTCTATTTCTACTGCTCCTGATTCTGATGTTCGGCGTGCTTGTTTATTTATTGAAGCCGACCTCGATGGAAAAGGCGGTCGAAGAGCAATTGGCGAGTATCGAAGAAGCCCAGCCCCAAGAGTCGGATCGCACCACGATCCTTAAAGAACAGTCCGTTCGCTCGGGTTCGATCGAAGAGTTGGCGCAAAAACTACCCTGGTCTCCGGCCGTATCGCGGTTGATCAGGCAAGCGGGTCGAGGCTGGTCTTTCGGTTCTGTTTCCGCGTTTTCGTTGATTGCGGGTCTGGTAACCTACTGGGTGGCATCGTTATTCAATGCCAGTATCCCGGTTTGCGCCGGCCTTGGTATTGCCGTGGGTTCGGCGCCGTACGTGTTTCTCTACATTCTTCGGGAAATCAGGTTCAAGCGTTTCGGCGATCTCCTGCCCGAAGCCGTCGACCTGATGTCAAGGGGCTTGCGGGCAGGACACTCCATCCAGGCGGTGCTGGAGATGGTCGGCAATGAGATCTCAGACCCCGTCGGAGTGGAGTTCCGTGCTTTGCATAAAGAGCAGACCCTGGGGCTCCCCATCCGGGACGCAATGATGCGTCTGATCGATCGAGTGCCTCTGGATGACATGCGGTTTCTCGCCACCGCGATTCTTCTGCAGAAGGAATCCGGAGGAAACCTCGCACAAATTCTCGATAAGACCTCAGCGGTGCTGCGAGAGCGTGCCCGATTGCGCGGACAGCTCCGAATTTACACTGCCCAGGGGCGCATCACCGGCTGGATCCTTGGCGCCGCCCCATTTCTTATGTTCGGCATTATTAGCCTCGTTAATCATGACTATGAGAAGTCCCTGTTCAGCGATCCCTTCGGACTCAAGATGGTTTACTTTGGATTAGGGCTGATGGCGATCGGAATCCTGGCAATACGCAAGATTATTGACATCAAGGTTTAACCATGACGCTTACCATAATTTTCGGGCTGAGCTTATTTATCGCTTTTATCCTGTGTTTTCTGCTCCTGATGGGGCGCTCTTCGGCACAAGGCGCTCTGCTGGAACAAGTTGTTCGAGATGCGCGGCGGGGCACGGGCGCGGTTTCGGGACCCTGGCGGCCTTCGATGAGCGCCGACCTTGTAGCTAAACCCTTCACCGCTCTCCGGCGCTTCTTCGCAACTGAACCTGACCCGGAGATCGTGCGCCGGTTAATGCTCGCCGGGTATCGCAAGCCGTATCATGCCGACATCTTCTTGGGAATGAGGTTAGCGGTGCCCGCAGTGCTGGGGCTCAGCGCTGCAGTGGTGTTCAGCAGCAACACAGTTGTCTTTTTCTTAATGGCACTCGTGGTTGGCTTCTTTGCCCCGGATTTCTGGCTCTCCTACGCGATTAATCGGAGAAGAGAACGGCTCAGGCTGAGCCTGCCTGACGCCCTGGATTTGTTGTCCATTTGTCTGGAGGCTGGATTGGGCATGGACCAGGCAGTGGTGCGAGTCGGTCAGGAACTTGAGGTGAGCCACCCTGAATTAAGTGAAGAACTGTTGCTCATTAACTTTGAGCAGCGCGCAGGGGTTCAGCGGAACGCGGCATGGCAGTCGTTTGCGGTGAGGGCGGGGTTCGAAAGTGCGCGCTCGTTCGTGGCCATGCTGATTCAGACCGATCGCTTCGGAACACCGATCGCAAAGTCATTGAGCGCCTTTTCGGATGCACTGCGAACGCAGCGCCGGCAACAGGCTGAAGAAAAGGCTGCGAAGACAACCATCAAGCTGGTGCCACCGCTCGTTTTCTGCATTTTTCCGGCTATGGGAGTGGTGGTAATCGGGCCAGCCCTGGTTGCCATCAGTTATTTCTTTGCACATTTTTTGCATAGTTAAGTTTGCAGTTTTCAAATCAAACGAGGTGAAACATGGATAACGTTACTTTGATCAGGATAATCGCGGGTATCTTGGCCGTATGCACGCTCGTTCTGTTGATCTACAGAATGAAGAAAAAAGCTCCTCGCTAGGTCTGGAGCGCCCAGCTACCCGGGGACAACTATGCTAGCAAAGCCACGCGAAGTCTTTGTCTATAACAAGTCGAAGGAGACCTTTCTCGCCTTTCGGGTCGCTGTCGCAGACTCGATTTTGGGCCGCTTGGTCGGGCTGCTCGGCAGGAAGTCTCTCAATCCGGACGGGGGAGTGTGGATCGTGCCGGCAAACTCGATTCATACCGTCGGAATGCTGTTTTCTTTCGACTTGGTCATGATCGACAAACACTTCAGGGTCGTGGGCCTGAAGGAGCTGGTGAAACCTTTCCGTGTCGTTTTGCCTAAGCTACAGGCGGAGAGCGTGATCGAGTTGCCGGCGCATACCATCTTCAGGAGCCGGACAGAAGTTGGCGATGAGTTAATCATTGACCGGTACGAAGCGAAGAAAACTCCGACGCAGAACTCCACAGAAATAGTGGCGCCGGTTGCCCAAGAGATCGTTCCTTTTCGCTGACGCCGGATACTGTCTCGGCAGTGAGCTCCTGAAAGACCGGGTGTTTCCGGCCGTGTGCTTGATCCTGTGTATTGCGATAGCGAGGGTTTCAGCAATTTCTTCGCCCGTTGACTCGAATCCTCTTTAACCGTATCTTTCTTGCGACTGATTCACCAGCCTCTACAGCAGCGCTGCCCTACGCTGTGGGCATCGCTCGGCACTTGGATCCAACATCTACTCGGCGTGCGTGGTTCCTTCCGAGGAGCGATCCGGCAGATCGCCGAGGAATGAACAGCGACCCGCCTTATCCGCTCAGAATGGACGAACCCGATGGTGAATCTCAGCACAAGAAAAGGTGTAATCGGAATTCTGACCGGGGGTGGGGATGTGCCTGGCTTAAACCCCGCAATCCGTGCGGTGACCATCAGGGCGCTTCGAGAAGGATACCAGGTGATTGGTCTGCGTCGGGGATGGGCCGGGCTCGTCGACATGGTGCGCGACAAGGATTATGACAACAGCGACAACTTTCAAGTACTGTCGGAGGAAATCGTTAACCGGACCGGCCGCACCGGTGGAACCTTCCTGCACAGTTCGCGTACTAACCCCAGTAAAGTAAAGAAGTCCGCGGTTCCCGCGCATCTGCAGGAAGCCTACAACGCCGAGAAAAACGACCTGACTCCAGAAGTGCTGAGAAATCTCGAGTGGCTGGGCATCGACTTCTTGATTCCAATCGGGGGGGATGACACGCTCAGCTACGCCGTGCGCCTGGACCAGGAAGGCGTGCGCGCAGTCGCCATTCCTAAAACCATGGACAACGATGTTCCAGGAACCGATTACTGCATCGGGTTTAGCACTTGTGTTACCCGTACGATCCAGATGACCAATAGCTTGCGGACCTCTGCTGGCTCGCACGAACGCTTCCTGGTGATCGAGGTATTCGGACGTTATGCTGGGTTCACCGCCATGCTGCCAACGCTGGCAGGAGCAGCAAACCGCTGCGTCATCCCTGAGCATAAATTCGACATTGAGCGGCTCGCGGAATTGCTGGTGGCCGATCGCCGCAAGAACCCAAGCCGGTATTCGGTGGTGCTGGTCTCAGAAGGGGCGATGTTCGAAGGCGGAGAAATGGTGTTCGAACGCGACGCCACGGATGCGTTCGGCCATAAGAAGCTGGGCGGAATCGGCGATCTGGTCTCTGAAAAACTGAAGGAGCTTTCGCCCAGGTACAACGACGGCAAGACCATAGACACCATCAACCAAAAGCTGGGCTACCTCGTCCGGTGCGGTGATCCTGACGCGATTGACTCCATCGTACCGATGGCTTACGGCAATCTTGCTCTCGACTTGATCCTCCGCAAGATTCACGGCAGGCTGGTTGTGCTGAAGGACGGCCGTTACGACAACATGGCGATCGACGTAGTGACCGCTTCAAAGAAAGTAGTGAATGTGAAGGATCTCTACAACACCGAACGCCTCCGGCCGCACTACAAGAGTTTCGAGATGAAACCACTCTTCATCATGACGAGCGAGACGGGATAGGCCCATTGGGCACATCAAGGCCGAGAACCTGGCAAACCGTCTTGGCAATCATGAGTTCTTCGTCCGTGCGAATGACGCGGACCGCAACTCGGCTGGCCGCGGCGGAAATCACGCCCTCATTCGCCGCGTTTTCCTTTTCTTCGAGTTCGATTCCAAGAAATCCCAGCCCATGGCAAATCCGGGCGCGGACCGTGGGCGCATTTTCTCCGATGCCGCCAGCAAACACCAGCGTGTCCAGTCCACCTAACGCCGCCGCGAATGCGCCGATCCATTTCTTGATCTGGTAACAGAACAGCGCGACCGCTTCCGCCGCCCGCACGTCCTGCGTCTCGTGCTCCAGCAAGTCACGCATGTCGGAACTGGTTTCGGATATGCCGAGCAGCCCGGACTGAAGATTGACCATCTCATTGAATTGCTTCGCACTCATTTTTTCCGTGCGCGCCAGATACCAAACCAGTCCGGGATCGAGATCGCCGGAGCGGGTACTCATCGGCACCCCGGCGGTCGGGGTGAAACTCATGCTCGTGTCGGCGGATTTGCCGTCACGCACCGCCGCCAGGCTCGCGCCATTGCCGAGGTGCGCTAGGATGACGCGGCCCTGTGCCACTTCCGTTCCGGCCAGGCGGGCCAGTTCTTCGATAAGAAACGCATACGACAACCCGTGAAACCCGTACCGCCGCACCCCCTGCGCCTCGTAGCGGCGCGGTATCGGCAGCAGTTGCGCCACGCGCGGCAGGTCATGGTGAAAAGCCGTGTCGAAACACGCTACTTGGGGCAGGTCGGGAAATCGGCGATGAAACGCCTCGGTCAATAGGATCTCCTCCGGCATATGGTCAGGATCGAATGGACTGAGCCGATGCAGCTCCGCAACCATCTCCGCATTGATTCGCTGCGGCTTGTAATACTTCGGCCCGCCATGCAGCACGCGATGCCCCACCGCGGTCAATGCATCATGCCCGCAGCGTTTCTCGATCCAATCCATCAGTGCGCCCACCGCTGCCGTGTGATCCGGCGCCTTGACTGGCCGCGAAAAGTTGTCCGCCTGATCCAAGCCTTTCACCCGGAAGGTGGCCTCCGGCAGTCCAATCCGCTCAAGTTCGCCCTCCAGAATCCTTCGCAGCGACTCACTCGCCTCGAACAACGCGAACTTGATGCTCGACGAGCCGCCATTGATCGTTAATATGCGCGTCAGAATGCCTGGGTTAGCTGGCGTCATCAATGGCACTTTGTCATTTGTCATTCTGCAATCCGAACGCGGCCAGTTGCGCGCAGGTGGACCTGTAATCCGTGTGAAGAATGCTTCGAATCCCCAAACCTTCCGCGATCTGGACAAACATCGGGGTGTTTTCGATATAGACCACCTGCCGGGCCGGCGCCTGGGCAATGTCCAGCGTAAGCCGAAAGATGTCCGCATCGGGCTTGCGGATGTGAACGAAGCAGGAGGAAATAAAAGAATCCACAAACCCGTCCAGCTTGAACTTGCGAATCCGATACGCATTCAGTTCACGCCCTTCGTTGCTGACCACGGCGATCTTCAGCCCATGACGGACCTTGAGCTGAGCGGCCAGATCGATCATCTCGGGGTAAGGTTTCGATTGCGCGAACATGAAGCCCCGAAACTGAGCCCGGGTGAACGGCCGCTTTTGGTAAAAGACCACCCGGCCTAAATATTCTTCCAGCGTGAGCTTTCCCTCCTCGTAGATGTCGAAGTTCAGGCGATGCCGATCCTCCATTTCAGCCCACTCCAGTTTGAAGTTCGTCGCCGCCCGTTTGCGGGCTTGATGATCCCACCCGTTGGTGACCAGGACACCGCCGACATCCAGAAACAAGCAGGTGATTGCAGTCGGTTTCTTCATCGTCTTTTCTTCCGTCGACCAGATCATCGTTGCCACAGAATTAGAGCGGATTCCAGCGGAACCGCCACTCCGGAGCGCTGCGGTATCGCTCGCGCCGTATAGTCCGCTGGCGGGCGGCCCGCAGGCACAGTCGCGCTGTAAACGTAGTCGCCCGGCGCGCCGGCCAGTTGGCGAACGCGCTTCATCTCCCGCTGCACAGGAGCGCTGCCCATGACGCCGTCGGCGTAAAGCTCTACCAGCACCACCTCGGGGTCGAGGTCATTGAGACAGACCTGAACCTCAAATACGTGCTGTTCGCCACGAGTCTCAACCTTCACTGCGCCGAAGTGCAGCGTGGCCCATTTCTGTTCCAGACTGTGCTGCCAATCGACCACTTGCCTGCCCGCTGCGCCTTTGTTCGCAGCGCGCTCACGGCAGGCGGCTGCAGCGGGAAGATAATGTTGTTCCGTGTATTCGAGCACCGCGCGGCTTGCGGAGAAGCGCGGTGTCAGTCGCGCCATGCTTTCCCGCATCCGCTTGACCCATGCGGTGGGAATGCCGCTCTGGTCTCGGGCATAAAACTCCGGGATCACCTCCCGCTCGAGCAGGTCGTAGAGCGCGTCGGCTTCGGCAGCGTCCCAAGCAGGATCATCGCCATGTTCCTGTCCGTCCCCCAATGCCCACCCCACTTCAGGCGTGTAGGCTTCCGCCCACCAGCCATCCAACTCTGACAGATTGATGCCTCCATTGACGAGCACTTTCATGCCGCTCGTCCCGCAAGCCTCCCAAGGCCGCCGTGGTGTGTTGATCCAGACATCCACGCCCTGCACCAGGCGCTCGGTCAGAAGCATGTCGTAATCGCTGAGGAAGATCGCATGGGGGCGTGTCTCGGGCCACCGGATGAAATGCACCCATTCCTGAATCAGAGCCTTTCCCGCATCGTCGGCCGGATGGGCCTTGCCAGCAATGATGAGCTGCACCGGGCGCTCAGAATTACTCAACAAACGAAGCAGCCGCTCTGGATCGTGCAGCAGCAGGTTCGGCCTCTTGTAGGTCGCGAAGCGACGCGCAAAGCCCAATGTCAGTGCGTTGGGATCAAATAGATGTTTCGCCTCGTCAATGGCCTCGGGCGGCGCGCCGGAGACAGACAGTTGCCGGGATAGTCGCTCGCGAGCGTATTCCACGAGAGAACTGCAGGCGGCAGTGCGAGATTTCCAGAGCACGGAGTCGGAGGCGCGGCGAATGTCCTGCTCCAGGTTTTCCGTTGTCCCCAGCCAACGCCCCTTGCCACAGGTTCCCGTCCACAAATCGTCGGCCGGAGCCGAGTCCCAGGTTGGCATATGGACTCCGTTGGTCACATGTCCAATGGGAACTTCGTCCTCCGGCCAGTGCGGAAACAGGGGTAGAAAGAGGCGCCGGCTGACTTTCCCATGCAAGCGACTCACCCCATTTACCGCCCCGCTCCCCCGGATTGCCAAATAGGCCATGTTGAAACTTTCCGACGAGTCGTTCGGATTCTGGCGCCCTAAGGCCAGTAAATCGTGGAGTGTGATGCCGAGCTTCTGCTCGGCATAAGGTCCGAGGTATTGCTCGATGAGGGCCGGAGCGAAATGATCAAAGCCCGCAGCCACCGCCGTGTGAGTGGTGAACAGGTTCCCCGCTCGCGTGACGGCCAGCGCGACTTCGAAAGTCTGCGCGGTCTCTTCCATGAAACTCCGGGCACGCTCCAACACCGCGAAGGCTGCATGTCCCTCATTCAAGTGACAGACTTCCGGCTTGATGCCGAGCGCGCTGAGCAACCGCCATCCGCCAATCCCGAGAAGCAGTTCTTGCACGAGGCGCAACTCCGGCCCGCCGCCATACAGCTCGCTCGTAATCCCTCGATGGATGGGAAAGTTCGCCGCGTCATTGCTATCCAGCAGGTAAAGCTTGACTCGACCAACCTGGACCTGCCAGGCGCGCAGCCAGACCGGGTAACCAGGCAACGCGATCGCCAGCCGCAACCACTCGCCATTTGGTTGACGCAACGGCGTGATCGGCAACTGCCCGGGATCGTTGTACGGGTAAAGAGCCTGTTGCTCTCCGTTCTTGTCGATCACCTGGCGAAAATAGCCTTGTTGATAGAGCAGCCCCACGCCGATCACCGGCACGCCCAGATCGCTGGCAGCTTTGAGCTGATCGCCGGCCACATTACCAAGTCCTCCCGAATAGATCGGGAGCGCCTCGCTCAACATGAACTCCATGCTGAAATATGCGACGCAGGTCAAGGGATCTTGCGGATGCTTTTGTTGAAACCATGCGGGTGTCTCCGCCGCCTGACGCTTGCCTCGCAGCAGGTCATCAACGTTCTTACGGAAGGCCGGATCGGCCAGCACGCGCTCGATCTGGTCGCGCGAGACCGTCTGCAGGACAACCCAGGGATTTTGAGTGAGTTCCCACAGTGTGGGATCAAGCGTGCGCCACACTCCGTCGGTAGCATGGTTCCACGACCAGCGCATGTCCAGGGCAAGTTCCGCCAGGGAATCGAACCCTTCGATTTCCGTGGGTAGAAGGTTGTAGATTGGGTGGCTGGCGCGGGTTTGGTCGCTCATGATTTTTCCCTCGGCTCCGACGCCGCCAAAGCATCGCTGACAATCGTCTGGGCTTCCTCCAGGATCTGGCGCAGATGATCCTCTCCCCGGAAGCTTTCCGCATAAATCTTATAGATGTTCTCAGTTCCCGATGGACGCGCCGCGAACCATCCGTTCTCCGACGCCACCTTCAACCCGCCGATCGAGGCGCCGTTGCCAGGCGCGCGGGTAAGGATGGCCTGGACTTTTTCCCCCGCCAGATCCGTGGACCGGACCTGCTCCGGCGAGAGTTTCTCCAGAATCTCTTTTTGTTCCGGTGTGGCAGGCGCCTCAACGCGGTCGTAAACAGGCTCGCCGAATTCGCGCGTGAGCTCGCGGTAGACCTCGCCGGGATCGCGGCCCATCCGCGCCGTGATCTCCGCCCCCAGCAAGGCTGGGATAATTCCATCTTTGTCCGTCGTCCAAACGGTGCCATCCATACGAGAAAAAGAGGCTCCTGCGCTCTCTTCGCCACCGAAGCCCAGCGAACCGTCGAGCAAGCCATCCACGAACCACTTGAAGCCAACCGGCACCTCGTAGAGCTTCCGGCCAAGCTTCGCGGTGACGCGATCGATCATCTGGCTACTCACCACCGTTTTGCCGATCGCCGCTTCCTTGCGCCACTTCGGCCGGTGTTGAAAGAGATAGAAGATGGCGACGGAAAGGTAATGGTTGGGCGGCATCAAACCCGCGCTTCGGGTGACGATTCCGTGCCGGTCATGGTCGGTATCGCAAGCGAAAGAGATCTCGAAGCGATCCTTCATGCCGATTAACCTCTGCATCGCATAGGGCGAGGATGGGTCCATGCGGATCTGGCCGTCCCAATCGACAGTCATAAAACGGAAGGTCGGGTCGACGGCGTCGTTCACGACCGTGAGGTTCAACCCGTAGCGCTCCGCAATCGGCGCCCAGTAGTGGACCCCGGCGCCGCCAAGCGGATCGACTCCCATGCTGATCTTCGCGCCGCGAATGGCGCCCATGTCGAGCACGTTGGCGAGATCGGTAATGTAAGTATTGAGATAGTCGTGCCGGTGCGTCGTGGGGGCGCGAAGAGCCTTCTCGAAAGGAATCCTTTTCACGCCCTCCAGCCCGGCTTGGAGGAATTCGTTTGCTTTCGCCTGAATCCAATCCGTGACGACTTCCTCCGCCGGGCCGCCGTTGGGGGGATTGTATTTGAACCCGCCGTCATGGGGCGGATTATGTGACGGCGTGATGACGATGCCGTCGGCGAGTCCTGTCTTGCGCCCGCGGTTGTACGTGAGAATCGCGTGTGAAATGGCAGGGGTTGGAGTATATTCATCGCCCTCCGACAGCATGACCTCCATCCCGTTGGCCGCCAGCACCTCAAGCGCGCTGGCAAGAGCCGGCACCGAAAGCGCATGCGTGTCCATGCCGAGAAACAGCGGGCCATCGATCTTGTTCTGCTCTCGGTACAGGCAAATGGCCTGGCTGATGGCGAGGATATGCCATTCATTGAAAGCCTTTTGGAATGCGGAACCACGATGTCCTGAGGTGCCGAAGGCAACCCTTTGTTCCGGCACAGAAGGGTCGGGCACCTCCGTATAGTAGGCCGTGATGAGTCTGGGTACGTTCACCAGCATCGATGCTTCGGCCGGCTTTCCTGCGAAAGGACTTACTTTCATGATTCTCTCCTCAAATGCCGTGGTTGCGCCAAGGTCTCTTGCGCATGAGGCAACGGGGATTGCTACTGGTGGGGTTTTGGGTCATCGTCACCTTCCATTCGCCTTCAACGCCTAAGTTCAGGGTATCCGCAGTGCAGTCAGTGCTGGAGTCGCCAGTCGGCGGGGTTTGTCGAGCGCCTTGACACGGGTTTCGACAGGTGTCGAGCCTTATGACACTTAGTCAAACCTGTCTGCCTCTTCATAGCACCAGACCAATGGTGCAAATCTAGAAGCTATCTCATAAATCGTTTTGGGAACGGCACGGCTTCAGCCGTGCCGCCCAGAGCAAATAAAGACGTGGGCTTCAGCCCGTGAGGGACGCGGTGGTTTCACTCCTTCCGTTCATTATGAGATGGCCTCTAGCCGCGGCTTTCAGCACGTTTGTTTTTCGTGAAAAGGCTACCACACGAACAAGCGGGCATCGGTGCCAGCGGAGCGGACCCTCCCAGTTTGGGCAGAGCTATCGCGATTGGGAGCCACGTCATCGCCGACTGGGCTAGGGAGTTGCGGTGCTGAGGCGCTGAGCTCTTCGATCTCCACACCACGATGGTGGTTCATAATCCTAACCGCCGCGTCCGCCTTCTCGCCCGTTGCGAAAACCATGACTCCTCCACGCCGTATTCCTCGGACGTAAGCTTCCGCGTCCGCTTCGGAAGCCCCGATCGCCATAAGGTCCCGAGTCAAGTCCACTTCAAAATCAGTGTGCGGGGTACTCATGACTCCACTGCCCGCCATCTCCCGGGGCTCGCGTAAAACACGGACGTCCTTCTGAGCGAAACCGCTGGCCTTGAGCTCGCGAACAACCTCGTCGACCGAGCCCGGATTCTGAAACAAACCAACTGCCGTTTTTGCCATATTGGCCTCCACCAATTTAATTTGCAGCACTGGGAGTACTCACAGGTCTGAAGTTGCCCAGCCTCGTCATTTTAAGCCAAGTCCCAGCCTGAACCATGGCGGGGCACGAACAGGAAAACTGTTCCCTATTGCATAGTGAAAAATGCACGCGTGTTCGTTACGGCTTATCGTGACAACTTTCCTGTCTACCTTGCCATCTTAGATCACTCGCTGTTGATCCCAACCCTAATGCCGAGTATTATTCGGCTGATTCCACTTTAATTCATGAGAGGTGCGTATGGCAGCCTTGGCGAACTCTCCATTCGGGGAGAAAGCTTCCCTGTCCAGCGCCGAGTTCCTGGAAGCGCTCCTGGCAGACTGCCCGAAGCGAGATTTTCAGGTTCGTTTCTGGGACGGCACTACCTGGGGATCGGAACGGCAACCGCGCTTTACGTTGGTGCTCAAGCATCCGGGAGCGTTGCGTGCGATGTTCTCCCGCCCCAGTGAACTCACGCTTGGAGAAGCCTACATCTACGATGACTTCGACATCGAGGGCGACATCGAAGCAAGCTTCGAGTTGGCAGATTATCTCCTTCAGCAGGAACGCAGCTTCCTGAAGAGTCTTGATCTTGCTAAACGACGGCAGAAGTTGCCGGTGAGCAACCGCGCTCATAAGAACCGGGAACCGGCCAATTTCCGCGGCTCGGTTCATTCTCGAGATCGAGACCGGCAAGCCGTCAGTTATCACTACGATCTTCCGGCTGACTTTTATGCGCTGTGGCTCGATCAGCGCATGGTTTACTCCTGTGCCTACTTCGCAACGCCGGAAGAAGATTTGAACTCGGCCCAGGAGCGCAAGCTGGATTACATCTGCAGAAAACTGCGGCTTCGCCAGGGCGACCATCTCTTGGACATTGGTTGTGGCTGGGGTGGATTGATCATGCACGCTGTCACTCACTATGGCGTGGAAGCGGTAGGAATCACGCTGAGCGTGCCGCAAGCGGAACTAGCTCGACAACGAGTGTGCAAATCGGGTTTAAGCAACCGCTGTTGCGTGGAGGTTTCAGATTACCGCGACATTCAGCTTGGCCAGCCGTACGACAAGATTGTCAGCGTGGGGATGTGTGAGCACGTGGGCGAAGCGTTCCTGCCGGAATACTTCAGCCGAACGTATGAGCTGTTGCGGCCGGGCGGTGTATTTCTGAATCACGGTATCGCATATTCCTCCACCTACCGCCGGCAGGGCCCGTCCTTTAGCGATCGCTATGTCTTTCCCGATGCCGACTTGGTCCCGATCAATGCCACCATTCGAGCCGCGGAACTGAGTGGCTTTGAGGTTAGGGATCTAGAGAGCCTGCGTGAGCACTATGCCTTGACACTTCACCAGTGGGTCCGGCGTCTGGAAGCTCATGGACCAGAGGCGCGCCGGATCACGGATGATAGAACTTACCGGATATGGCGCCTCTACATGGCCGGCTCTGCTCATGGATTCCGCACTGGTCGCCTGAACGTGTACCAGACGTTGCTCGCTAAGCCATGCGGCGACAGTGTTTTGCCGCTGACGCGGGAAGACTGGTATCGCGCCTAAGCGAAGAGACAATCGATCCGAAGGGCATGACAGCGTGAGCGCGACCTCCGCCGGGGAAGAGGGCGCGCCCACGAGCTGCTTCGAGAAGTGCTGACCTTTGACCACCTGCACATTTCATTGAAAGAGATGATTTACATCGGCGATGTTTTGTTCGTGGGAGGGAATGATATCCCGCCGAAAAAGTAGGCGTGGATTCTATCCCAGTTAAGGATCCCAACGAGACAAAGCGGGTTATACAAGCAATCATCGCTTGCTTAGCAGATTGCAATCAGGCGGCGTGACTTTTTGAGGGGGATTGATGAGTGGGTTTACGTTGCAGCGGCTGGGAATGTTGATGGAGCCGCAGCCGGGCAATCCCCAGGAGGTCGAAGGCGTCCTGAATCCGGCTGCCGCTCGTGGCCCGGACGGCGAGCTTTACCTCTTCCCGCGGCTGATTGCGCGCGGAAATTACTCGCGTATCGGCATTGCAAGAGTGCGGTTCAATGAAGCCGGCGATCCCGCAGGCGTCGAGCGGCTCGGCATCGCGCTGGAGCCGGAGGCCGATTATGAGCGGCGCCCCGACGGCGCCGGTGGCTGCGAGGATCCCCGTATCACGTTCGTGGAGCCGTTGCAGCGCTACATAATGACTTACACCGCATTCTCGTCCCAAGGCCCACGGATCGCCCTGGCACTATCGAAAGATCTCTTCCATTGGGAGCGCCTGGGGTTGGTGACCTTTGCTCCGCGTCACGGCATCGAATTCCGCGACGTGGATGACAAGGATGCCAGTCTATTTCCCGTTGCTATTCCGAGTCCGTCCGGGCATCGCGAGCTCGCCATGCTCCACCGGCCGCTGTTTCCCGGCACTCATCCGGAGGAAATCGTCTGCCTTCCCGCGTCCCGTGAGGTCGATCTCGATCGGGAAAGCATTTGGATTTCTTATTACCCGATGCCCGTGGAATCCGGTGAATATCATCTCGGCCGGTTCACTTCTCATCACCGGCTGGCGACTCCAGTGTCGCCCTGGGAGCGGATCAAAATCGGCAGCGGCACTCCGCCCGTCCTGACGCGGCATGGCTGGCTGATCATTTATCACGGCGTCAGCGAAGTCGAAAAGGCGAGCAAAGACGGACATCAACTCTGTTACTCGGCCGGGGTGATGGTGCTCTCGAAAGAGCAGCCACAAGTGATTCGCTATCGTTCGCCAAAACCGGTGTTGACGCCGGTGCTGCCGCAGGAATGGAACGGGACCGTCGCTCACGTCGTGTTCCCTACCGGCATCGACCGGCGCGACGATCTCGGCTTTCCAGACCGCTTCGACGTCTACTACGGAATGGCCGATAATCGGATCGGCGTGGTGCGCCTTGACCTGCCGGACGCCTTGCCGCCGGGAGGAGTTGCCGACTCCCCGGAAGCAAAGGTGTAAGGCGGCCGATTTCAGCTTGATTCAATAGCGGGCTGCTATTGTTGGCCAGAGCTCTCGCTAGCGGCTTCAGGAGAAAATGAGGGCAATGAAAGCTGCCATTTTTGCCTCAGCGCAGACCACGCCTGGATCGTTCCTTCATATCGAGGATGTTCCCCGTCCACAACTCGAAGCGGGACATGTCCTACTTCGGGTCGTCGCTTGCGGAGTGTGTCGAACCGATCTGCATATCGTGGAAAAAGATCTGCCACCGGTTCGGCCGCGACTCATTCCCGGCCATCAAATCGTGGGGGAAGTGGTGGAAGGCGCGACCGCGGAGTTGCATCTGGGAACACGAGTCGGCGTTTCCTGGATGGGCGGCGTAGATGGCGACTGCTGGTATTGCCACCACGGCATGGAGAATCTGTGTGATAGGCCTACCTTCACCGGATACACGGTGGATGGTGGCTATGCCGAGTATGCGGTGGTGCGCTCCGACTTCACCTTCTCATTGCCTCCTGGTTTGGATGACATACACGTCGCCCCTCTGCTATGCGCCGGCATCATCGGCTTTCGCAGCTTACGCGTTGCTGGGGTTGAGCATGGCGAGCGAGTTGGACTCTTTGGCTTTGGCAGTTCCGCAAGTCTGGCGATTGCCATTCTTCAATCCTGGAAGTGCGAGGTCTATGTCGTGACCAGAGGCGAATCGCATCAGAAAATGGCAGCTTCCCTCGGCGCCACGTGGGTCGGCAAAGAAGATGAAAAGCCGCCCGTGGCGCTCGACCGTGCCATCACATTCGCGCCCAGCGGAAACGTAGTAGTAAGTGCCCTCGCGAGTTTGCGTAAGGGCGGCATGGTGGCAATCAACGCCATCCATCTCGACCGTATGCCGGCCTTTGACTACGACAAGTTGCTCTGGGGTGAGCGGCAGATCCGTAGTGTGGCCAATATGACCCGACAGGATGCACGCGACTTTCTCAAGATCGCTCATGACCTCCAGATCCGCCCGAAAGTCACAGTATTTCCACTCGAGGATGCGAACAGGGCTCTTCTGGCTGTCAAAGAGGAGACTGAGAAAGGATCGGCAGTGATTGTTCCCTGACGCTACGGATTTCAAAAAATCCTCGGGAGCTGTTCGCCAGACAATATATCGAGCACACGATGGCTCATGGTCTTGCTCTGGGCAGACTTTCTGCTGCACTCAGGCCGGATCTGCGAAAAACTCCGTACCTTCCGAGCGGCGCGTTCCCACCGCCACGGCGCTGTTGACTACTATCCGCTGCCCAATGTCACCGGCCATGCCAACTGTTTCTGATAGCCGTCCCGCTGGCGCTCAGGATGGTTTTCTATCCCTAGGAAGTCACGAATGATCGCAATTTAGCCCACAACCGTCTTCTCGTCCGACCAATCCTCCTGTGGTTGGAGGGGGTCATAGGAAGAACCGGCCAGGCTATCG
>JBEKYF010000021.1:0-48640 GCA_049511255.1 Terriglobales bacterium
GGCTGAAAATGCTGGATACTCGTATCACGGCGGTGGTGGCCCTCCCTACGATTCACGTCTCGCAACGCAAACCGTAGCAGAGTTCTACCCCCGCCGCTCAAAACCTAATTTGGACAAGAGTGGTGCCGATTATGCCCGCAGAATACAGCTGCTTCACTGCCTGGTAGTCTGCCTTCGCGTCATCGAGACTGGCATAAGTCGCGACGTAAACAACAACCGGTTTATTCTTGTCCACCATAAATTCTCCTTTGCGCTAATCTAAGAACCTAATACTCTTTCGGCTTGCAACACCACCTAGCCGACTGTGACCCAAAGAAAACTGACCCTCATTTACGCGGCGATAACGAGATCGTCCTCGACCGAAGTGACTCCGGGAGCGGACCAAGCAGCATGTTCGGCGGCCTGACGTTCTGCCCAGGAAGAGACTGTGCCATTCAGGATCACTCTGTCTTTTACGACATTCACCTTGATGCAGTCCGCATCTACATCCGCGGCCCGTCGCAAGGCCTCGTCGATCTTCGCTTTGACTTCCGACGGCAGAACGGCCGGCTTTTTGAGGTTAATCAAGTTGCTCACGCCCTTGACTCCGGTTAAGTTGCGCACAGCGTATTCGGCTGCTGTCTGTTGATACTTGTAGTCGACTTCGCCCTCCAGTGTGATCCATCCGTTGTCCACCTTTACCTTGATGAGGTCGGTCGGGACCCAAACATCCCATTGCAACGCGTTGATCGCGGCTTTGGCGATGTCTTCGTCATTGCGAACGTGAAAAGCTGGCAAGTCAACCTTCATTTCGTCAGTGACCGCCTTTACCCCGGCGACCCTTTCGGCCGCGTGCACCGCCGCATACTTCTCGGCATAACTCCTCACATTGCCCGCTAGGTTGACGATGCCGTCTTTGGCCGTGACACCAATTTCCGAAGCATCGACACTTGGTTCATACTTCAGTTCCAACAGAACATCTTGCTGCAGTTGCGTATTGCTTTTTGTCATATTACCTCCTAAATGGAGCGAGAATGAACTCCGCTTCTCGAAACAGGTTTTTAGAGGCATCTCAGGGGCCAACTCTTAGGAGGAATAAATTTCCCCTAATGCCAAGCGCATTAAGGAGTTAGGGTACGCGGGACAAAATCCAGCATTGAAGTGTGGACACTGCTGCGGCGATCCCGCGTCAGAATGACGACTCAGGCCGAGAGCAACTCGTTGCGAAATTGGGCCACACGTGAAAGCCAGCTGCGACTGGACCCACATCGATCTCATCTCACGCAATTCTCAACCGTTGTACGGAGGGAACGGTGGACGTCGAGAATCTGTTTCCGATTTTGACGCCTGACGGCTTTTGAAAGTAAGGGGAGAGACCCGCTGGGCGGAGGTTTCTGATTCCAAGAAAATCGAATGCGGAGTTATTTGCGCAAAGTCGTTCACCGTTCTGAGCGACCCGAGGGCCATGCAAGGGCGACGCTGCGCACGCTCATGCTCCTCATCCCCGGAGCTACAACCCGGATGCGAGGTGCGTATGAGACGGGTGGAGTTTTCGAAACTGGTCCGCACGTTCCGAGAAATGCACAGATATTTCCCGGATATTCCGTGCAACCGCAAAGGGAAAAAACCCGCACTGTCTATAAAATCGTCTACAGTGGTCTGACGGGAAAACCAGAAATTCTGTTTGTGTGCTTGAAAAATTGGTCGGGGAGAGAGGATTTGAACCTCCGACCCCCTGGTCCCGAACCAGGTGCTCTACCAGGCTGAGCCACTCCCCGACTGACGGCCGGATCACCGCCGCCATAGGAACGATATGACGACTCGAACTCAGACAGTATAGCATTCTGCGGTCTGGCGATTACGCGCGGCTATGCGGTGCTGTCGGGGAACAGCCGCTCACTCCTGCGCGGTTATTGCAGGACTCACTCCTGCGCGGTTATTGCAGGATCTGATGTCAGGAAGCATCGAGTTTCTGACGCTACCATAGTGTACCGTTTCCTGGAAGGTTCGCCGGTAGAGAAGAGATTCTTTCGCTGACCAGCCGTCCCGTCGTGCTGGCGGGCACGCGAAGGCTGTTACAATCTTGGTCATAGTCGTCTTTTTACCGCTATTAAAACGTTTCTATGTTGGCTTTTACCGCTGGAAGACTGTTGACTCCGATTGACGTCGTCGAGCATCCTCTCGTGCTCGTCGAGGGAGGACGCGTCCTCGAAATTTCCCCTCGGAGCAGCCGGCAGGTTCCCGCCGGAGTTTCTGTGTCCGACTTCGGCGATGGCGTGATGGCGCCGGGTTACATTGATCTTCACATTCACGGCAGCGCCGGATATGACGTCATGGACGATACTGCTGAGGGGCTGCCGGCGATCGAACAACTGCTCGCTCGGCACGGGGTCACAAGTTATTTTCCAACCACCGTCACCGCCCCCTTGGATACGACCTTGCGCGCACTGGAACGGCTGGCAGATGCGATCGAAAAGCGCGAATTGGAGCGCGAACGACAGAATGCGGATGGCAAGAGTCGAGCCCTCCCGCTCGGAATCCATCTTGAGGGGCCATTCATCAGCCATGCTCGTCGAGGGGTACACCCTCTGGAAAATTTGCGGGCTCCGACATTGACCTTGTTCGAGCAGTTCTGGCAGGCGGCGCGCGGCCGTATTCACATGATGACGATCGCTCCCGAATTGGAGGGCGCGCCCGAGGTTATTGCCGAAGCGGCGCGGCGCGGGGTTTGCGTGAGCCTGGGACATTCCAACGCCGATTTTGCGGCGGCCGAACGCGGAATCGACGCCGGCGCGCGGCACGCGACGCATACCTTCAATGCCATGCGTCCGCTGGGTCATAACTCGTTAGACCATCGCAATCCCGGTATTTTGGGCGCGGTGCTTACGGATCGTCGCGTGAGCGCGGACATCATCGCCGACGGGGTCCATCTTGATCCGGCAATCGTGAAGCTGGTTGCTAAGGCCAAAGGCCGGGAGCAAACCGTGCTCATTACGGATGCTGTTTCGGCGACCGGCATGCCGGATGGACGCTATCGCCTGGGGTCTTTCGAAGTGGATGTTCGAGATGGCAAGTGCATGGTGGATGGCAAGCTGGCCGGAAGCGTGTTGACCATGGACCGCGCCGTACGCAATCTGGCGCATTTCGCAGAATGGGATCTGCCCCAGGCAGTGGCGGCCGCCAGCCAAAATCCGGCACGGGTGGCGCGGATAGCGAATAAGGGTGTTCTCGCGGTGGGAGCCGACGCGGACTTCGTGATCCTCAACCCGGAAGGCGAAGTGTTGCGGACTTTTATCGGCAGCGTGGAATGCTCCTGATAACGATTTAGAGATTGTCTGACGGCTAAAGCCGCTTGTGTGGCGGGTTCTAATGGCATGGCTGAAGCCATGCCCCTTCAAAGCGGGGCGGTTTAGCACAATGATGGTTAGAGCAATGATGGTTAGGAAGGTTGACGGTGAAGGAAAGTAATGGCTGAGACGCGCAAGTTTCCGCATCATCTGATTCGAGAGATTTTTGAGCAGCCCGACGCGTTGCGTCGCGCCATTGAACCTCGCGTCTCGCTGGCTGAGGGACGGGTTCGCCTGGACGAGATCCATATCTCGCGTGAGGAGCTGCGCGCGCTGCGACGGATTAACATCGTGGCTTCGGGAACCAGCCGTCATGCCGGGATGACGGGCCAGTACATGATGCAGGAGTTGGCCGGTGTGCCGGTCGATGTGGACTACGCGAGCGAGTTCGAATACCGCAACCCGGTGATTGGGCGGGGCGAACTCAGCATCTTTATTACTCAGTCGGGAGAAACCGCCGACACGATCGCTTCGCAGCGCGAAGCCAGGCAGAAGGGATCGCGCACCATTGCGATTTCGAATGTCGAAGGATCGACGATTGCGCGGGAAGCTGACGGTTTCATCTACACCCACGCTGGTCCGGAGATCAGCATCGCCTCGACCAAGGCATTCACGGCGCAGATGGCGTGCTTGTTTCTGTTCGCGCTGTACCTCGGCGAAATCAAAGAGAAGGTTTCGAAAGCGCTGGCCCAGCGCTACATCGGCGAACTTCTCGCGCTACCTCAAAAAACGGAAAGGATTTTGGGAGCGTCCGATCAAGTGGAGAAGTTGGCTGAGCTTTACTATCGAGTCGACGATTTCATGTTCCTCGGACGCGCCATCCATTACCCGATCGCGATGGATGGAGCTCTCAAGCTGAAAGAAGTTTCCTACATTCACGCGGAAGGCTATCCCACCGGCGAAGCCAAGCACGGGCCGAACGCGCTGATCGATTTCCGCTTGCCGCTGGTCATGATCGCGACCTGCGACCGCAACGATCCGGGTTCCGTGGTGCGCTATGAGAAGAACGTCAGCAACATGGAAGGGTTTAAGAAGCAAGGTGCGACGTTGATTGCGCTGGCGACGGAAGGAGATACAGCCGTTGCGCAGTTAGCGGACCACACTGTCTTTATTCCCGCGGCGCCGGAGCTGCTGTCGCCGATTCTGGAGATCATTCCTCTGCAGTTGTTTGCCTATTATGTCGCCGCCAAGCGCGGCCTCAATGTGGACCATCCGCGCAACCTGGTGAAGGCGGTGACGCTGGAATAGGAGCGGTGTTTCGTCGCTGATCGGTTGATCGCTTTATGGCGAATCCAAAGCTGCTATAGCACAGGCAGCTGCCGAGCTGCGCTCGGCTTGGACCCTTCGACTGCGCTCAGGGTAGGCTCGCGAGGGCGCCCGTCAACGAGCAAACCATCCCCCAGCAAAATTCTTCCCGATTGCTTATGATGAGGGATTGCATTTTACTCGTGGGGGCAGAGTGGCTGAGACGCAACCGACGAACGGAATCGAAGTATTGGAAACGCGGGAGTGGCTGGACTCGCTGGATTATGTGCTGTCACGCGGTGGACCGGACCGTGCGGGGCGGCTCTTGCAGCAACTGGCGCTGCATGCCCGGCGTGAGGCTGGGATCAACCTGCCGTTCTCGGCGACCACTCCCTACCAGAATACGATCCCTTCCCGGCAGCAACCGCCATTTCCCGGCAGCCAGGAAATGGAACGCCGCATCAAGAGCCTGGTGCGCTGGAACGCCATGGCCATGGTGGTCCGCGCCAACAAGATTCAAGAAGGCATCGGCGGTCACATTTCCACATTTGCGTCAGCGGCCACGCTCTACGAAGTCGCATTCAATCACTTTTTTCATGCAGCCACCGAATCCGGCGACCGCGATGTTGTCTATTTCCAGGGACACGCCGCGCCTGGAATGTACGCTCGCGCCTACCTCGAGGGCCGCATCCCTAAAGAGAAATTGGAGAATTTCCGGCGGGAGTTGAAACCAGGCGGCGGGCTCTCGTCCTATCCGCATCCCTGGCTCTTGCCCGACTTCTGGGAATTTCCGACCGTGTCGATGGGACTTGGCCCGATTCAGGCGATCTATCACGCGCGATTCATCAAGTATCTCGAAAATCGCGGATTGAAAACCTCGACCGGCGGCAAAGTCTGGGCGTTTCTGGGCGATGGCGAAATGGACGAACCGGAATCGCTCGGATCGATTACGCTGGCTTCGCGGGAGCGGCTGGACAACCTGATTTTCGTCGTCAACTGCAATCTGCAGCGGCTCGACGGACCGGTACGCGGAAATGGCAAGATTATCCAGGAACTGGAAGCGATTTTCCGCGGCGCGGGATGGAACGTTATCAAGCTTATCTGGGGCGGCGATTGGGATCCGCTCATTCAGGCCGATCGCGATGGCCTGCTCGTCCGGCGCATGGGCGAGATCACGGACGGACAGTACCAGAAATATTTCGTCGAGAGCGGGGCGTATTTCCGGCAGAATTTCTTCGGCACCGATCCCCGGCTGCTAAAGATGGTGGAGCATCTTTCGGACGAGCAACTGGCCCGGATGCGGCTCGGCGGCCACGACCCGATTAAGGTGTACGCCGCGTATAAGGTGGCGGTTGAGCACACGGGATCTCCCACCATCATTCTCGCCAAGACCATCAAGGGCTATGGACTGGGCGAAGCGGGCGAAGGTAAAAACATTACGCACCAGCAAAAAAAGCTGAATGACGAAGAGTTGCAAATCTTCCGTTCGCGCTTCGGCATTCCGGTTCCAGACGGCGAGCTTCACAATGCGCCGTTCTATCGCCCTGCCGACGACAGCGCGGAAATCAAGTACATGCAGGAGCGCCGGAAACAACTAGGCGGCTACATGCCGGTGCGGAAGGTGCGCGCCACGCCGCTGAAGCCGGTTTCTGAAGCGCTTTTTGAAGAGTTCTACAAGGGCACCGAGGGTCGGGAAGCTTCCACCACCATGGTCTTCGTGCGCATGCTCTCAAAGTTACTGCGCGACCCTGAAGTGGGCCGCTTCATCGTGCCCGTGGTTCCCGATGAAGCCCGCACGTTCGGCATGGAGGCGCTCTTCCGCCAGGTTGGCATCTATTCGAGCGTCGGGCAGCTCTATGAACCGGTCGATATGGCTACGCTCCTCTATTACAAGGAAGCGAAGAATGGACAGATTCTGGAAGAGGGCATTACCGAGGCGGGATCGATGTGCTCCTTCATCGCCGCCGGCACCGCGTATGCCAATCACGGCATCAACACGATTCCTTTCTTTATTTTTTACTCGATGTTCGGATTCCAGCGCATCGGGGACCTGATCTGGGCCGCGGCGGACATGCGCTGCCGCGGTTTCCTGATCGGAGGAACGGCGGGAAGAACGACGCTGGCGGGCGAAGGCCTGCAGCATCAGGATGGACACAGCCATGTACTGGCTCTCCCGGTGCCGAACCTGCTGGCTTATGATCCGGCGTTCGCTTATGAGATCGCCATCATCATCCAGGACGGCATCAAGCGCATGTACGTCGACGGCGAATCCATTTTCTACTACTTGACGGTCACCAATGAGCCGCTGCCGATGCCCGAGATGCCCAGCCAGCCGGGCATCCGCGAGGGCATCCTCAAAGGCTTGTACCGCTACCGGGCGTCTGAAAAGAAGGATGCGAAGCTGCGCGCGCAGTTACTGGGCAGCGGTGCCATCATGTTTGAGGTGCTCAAAGCGCAGGCGATTCTGGAGAAGGATTATGGTGTTGCGGCCGACGTGTGGAGCGTAACCAGTTACAAGGAGCTCTATCGCGAAGCGAACGACTGCGCGCGCTGGAACATGCTGCACCCCACACAGAAGGCGAAGGTAGCGTATGTCACCCAGACACTGAAGGGCGCGTCCGGCCCCGGCCCTTTTATTGCGGCATCGGATTACATGAAGGTTTTGCCGGAGAGTATCGCGCAGTGGGTTCCGGGCAAGCTGGTGACGCTGGGCACGGACGGTTTCGGGCGCAGCGAGAATCGTGAATCGCTGCGAGACTTTTTCGAGGTGGACGCAAAGCACATCGTGCTCGCCACGCTGCACGCCCTGGCGAGCGAAAAGTCCATTGAGAAGAAGGACGGCGCCGAAGCGGTCAGCGCAAAACTTTTGGAGAAAGCAATCCGCGATCTTGGCATCGATCCGGAAAAACGCAATCCGGCCACCAGCTAGTGCGGTGCCCTGAATTTGTGCGACATAAGTTTAAGTTGTCATCAGTTTTGAATTGTCATCCTGAGCGAAGCGAAGGACCTATGGATTTGACTCCGCCCCAATGCATGGGTCCTTCGCTTCGCTCAGGATGACAATGTGAAATTGTGATTGGCGAGCTAGAGGTAACAAGAAAGAATGGCGACGGAATTTAAGCTGCCCGAGCTGGGCGAGAATATCGAGAGCGGCGACCTGGTCCGCTTGATGATCAAGCCCGGCGCCAGCATCACTGAAGGCGAGCCCGTCATGGAACTCGAAACCGACAAAGCCGTCGTCGAAGTTCCTTCCTCAGTTAGCGGCGTAGTGGGCGAGATCAAGGTCAAAGAGGGTCAGAAGGTCAAAGTTGGTGAGGTCATCTTCACGCTGGAGGGCGGTGCAGTCGCCGAGGTGCGACCTGCTCGCAGGCACGAACCGGTGGAACACATCTCCGGACAGCAAGCGGCGCGGCTCGCGTTCCAACTGGCAATGCGCGCCGAGGGCAAAACGGAAGAACAGGCGCTGCCACCGGATCAACCGCAAGTCCTGGCACCGGCGTTCAGCATGCCCGTGCAACTGGCCAAGGTTGCCGGCACGGAGCACCGCGATCCAGCGCCGGCGGCGCCACACGTACGTCGTCTGGCGCGCGAAATTGGTGTGGATATTCACAGCGTGCAAGGCAGTGGACCGGGCGGGCGCATCAGTGAAGACGACGTGAAACTGTGCGCCAAGAATGCTCTGGCAGCCGCCGCCTCGGCTGCACAAACTCCTCGCGGGAGCTTCGTCGAACCTGAACTGCCCGACTTCTCCAAGTGGGGCAAAACGGAACGGGTTTCGATGCGCGGAGTGCGGCGTAAGACTGCCGAGCACCTTCGTCAGGCGTGGAACACAATTCCGCATGTCACGCAGCAAGATCGCGCCGACATCACCGAACTCGAGCAGTTACGCGCCAAGTTCGCGCCACGAGCGGAAGAAGCCGGCGGCAAGATGACGGTCACCGCGATTGCGCTGAAAGTCTGCGCGTCGGCGCTGAAAGTATTTCCCCAGTTCAATGCCTCGATTGATATGGGGAAGGAAGAGATTATCTACAAGCAGTACATCAGCATCGGCGTTGCCGTCGACACCGATCGCGGACTGCTGGTGCCGGTCATTCGCGACGTGGACAAGAAAAATATCGTCGAGCTGGCGGCGGAGATGACGCAGCTATCGAAGAAAGCTCGTGAGCGCAAGCTCACTCCCGAGGAGATGGAAGGCGGCACTTTCACCATCACCAATTTGGGAGGAATCGGTGGCACCGGGTTTTCTCCCATCGTGAACCATCCCGAGGTCGCGATTCTGGGCCTTTCGCGTTCACGGATGGAGCCAGAGTGGGTGCACGACAAATTCGAGCCGCGCTTGATTCTGCCGCTCTCACTCTCGTACGATCACCGGTTGATCGATGGCGCCGACGCCGCGCGTTTTCTGCGCTGGATCGCGGAAGCGTTTGAGCAGCCTTTCCTGCTTTCGGTTCAGGGGTAAGGGCTTTTGACCAGAGAGAACGCAGAGTTCGCGGAGAAGACAAAGAGCACTCTCATCCTGAGCGAAGCGAAGGACCTAATGTATTCTGCGGCAAAACGCATAGGTCCTTCGCTTCGCTCAGGATGACAAGACATGTTGATGAGGACAACTAACGCTATGGCGAACACATCAAATCTCCGTGTGGCGGTGATTGGCGGCGGTCCCGGCGGTTATGCCGCCGCATTTCTGGCGGCCGACCTGGGCATGAAAGTTACGCTGATCGATCCGGAAGTGAATCCCGGCGGCGTCTGTCTGTATCGCGGCTGCATCCCTTCCAAGGCCCTGCTGCACGTGGCGAAGCTACTCGAAGAAGCTGAGCAGGCAAAAAACTGGGGCATCGAATTCGGCGAGCCTAAAGTTGACCTCAACAAACTCCGGGGGTGGAAAGAGGGTGTCGTCAAAAAGCTGACCGGCGGGCTTGGACAGTTGTCCAAACAGCGCGCAGTTCAGTTCGTGCAAGGTAAAGCGGCCTTCGTAGATTCGACCACGTTGAAAGTGACCAAGACCGCGGCCGGCGGCGACGAGAACCTGACTTTCGACCGCATCATCATCGCGACCGGATCGCGTCCGACGGTTGTGCCGAGCCTTAAGCTCGACAGCCCGCGCCTCATGGATTCTACCGGCGCTCTCGACCTGCCGGACATTCCGAAGACGCTGCTCGTCATCGGCGGCGGCTACATCGGGTTGGAACTGGGATCGGTGTACGCCACGCTCGGCACCAAGGTGACCTGCGTCGAAATGATGCCCGGCCTGTTGCCCGGAGCCGACCGCGACCTGGTGCTGCCTCTGCACAAGCGTCTGGAAAAACTTTTCTCCGCGATCCTGCTGAATACCACGGTCAAATCGCTCAAAGACGAGAAGACTGGCATTCGCGTAACACTCGATGGTCCGGCAGTGAAAGAAAAAGAGCAGGTGTTTGACCGCGTGCTGATGTCGGTGGGACGCAGGCCGAATTCCGAGATCCCCGGCCTCGACCAAACGAAGGTCAAAGTCAACCAGAAGGGATTCATCGAAATCAACGAGCAGCGGCAGACCGCTGAGCCGACGATCTACGCCATCGGCGACGTCGCCGGCGAACCGATGCTGGCCCACAAGGCAATGCACGAGGGCCGCACCGCGGTTGAAGCCATCGCCGGCCACAAGGTGGCTTTCGAACCGAACGCGATTCCCGCGGTCGTGTTCACCGATCCTGAAATCGCGTGGGCTGGACTGACGGAGACGCAGGCCAAGGAACAAGGACGCGAGATCGCCGTCGCCAAGTTTCCGTGGGCCGCTTCGGGGCGCGCCATCACACTCGACCGGCCCGAAGGTCTCACCAAGCTGCTCATTGATCCGAAGACGGAGCGCGTGCTCGGTGTCGGCATCGTGGGCGTGGGCGCGGGCGAACTGATCGCCGAAGGGGTGCTGGCCATCGAAATGTGCGCACTGGCGGCCGATGTCGGCATGACGATCCATCCGCACCCAACGCTATCGGAGACGATGATGGAATCGGCGGAAGTCTTCTACGGACAGGCCACCGACATCTATCGTCCAAAGAGGTAGCGGCGGCTATTCTGGAGCTTTCGGGAACTACGGCAACTCCGGAATTTCTGTGTCCGCCGGCAACTGCCGAGCTGCGTTCGGCTTGGACGGGCGACGGCGCCCGTCCCCGCACGTACACTTACTGGAACCTCGATGAAAAAATTGGCACTGTTGGTTCTTGTTGTTTTCCTTTCTCTCCATGGGCTGATGGCCCAGTCGGTAACCAGCTTGCTGCCGGGTGGGGCAAAGGCTCAAACACCAACTCCCGCGCCCACTGATGAACTGGGACGCGGGACGCCTTCGGGAACCGTGCTTGGATTCCTGCAAGCCGCGCAGGCCGGAAATTACCAGACCGCCGCCGATTACCTGCAAATGAGCACTGCGCGCCGCCAGTCTCAGGGCCCAGACTTGGCCGAGAAGCTGAAGGTGCTCATGGACCGCACCTTCGTGGGCAGCCTGCGAAAGCTCAGCACCAGTCCGGAAGGCAATCCGGATTACGGTGTTCTCGATCAGCAAACCATCGGAATTTTTTCCAATGGCGATACGGATGTTCCCGTTGTCCTCGTCCGGGTCGGGGATCCGAATTCCGGAAAAATCTGGCTCTTCTCTTCCGAGACGCTCAGCAAAGTCCCTGAACTGTATGACAATCTTCAGGCTCATCAGGTTGAAAATAAACTCCCGCAAAGCCTGGTGCGCAATGTTTTCCTCGGGATGCCGCTCTGGCAATGGCTGGCGCTTCTTGCCGCGATTCCAGTGGCGCTCGCGATCGGCTGGGCGGTGGTTCTGCTGCTGGCGATTCCGCGCCGGCTTTGGCTCAAGCTCAAACATCGTCCCAACCTGCACTCCTACAGTCAAATGTCCAGGCCGCTGCTGTTGTCATTCAGCGCGCTGGCTCACCGCGTGATTGTCGGCTACCTCGGCCTGCCGTTGCTGCCACGTCTTTATTACTACCGGACCATCAATGTTCTCATCAGCATCGGATTCTTCTGGTTTCTGCTGCGCGCGGTCAGCCTCACGATGCAGCGCATGCGCACGCGTGCCATCAGCGCGGGCCGCACCGGCACCGGCACCCTGATGGTACTGGGCGAACGGTTGCTGGCAGCGCTGGTAGTGATCGCCGCCATCCTGACCGCATTCGGCATACTGGGCTTCAACCTGACCACCCTGCTCGCCGGCCTCGGCATCGGCGGCATTGCCATCGCTTTCGCCGCCCAGAAGACACTCGAAAATCTTTTCGGCGGGATTTCCGTTCTTGGCGACGAAGTCATCCGCGTCGGCGATTACTGCCGCTTCGGCGACCGCATCGGAACTGTCGAAGACATCAGCCTGCGCTCCACCCGCATTCGCACCGACGCACGCACCCAGGTCTCAATTCCCAATGGCACTCTCGCCACCATGAGCATCGAGAATTTCAGCCGTCGCGACAAAATTCTGTTCAATCCTGCGCTCGCGATCAGATATGAGACCGCGGCCGACCAGCTCCGCTATCTGCTGGCCGAAATTCGCCGCATGTTATACGAACATCCGAAAGTCGAAAACGAAAGCGCATACATCCGCTTCGCCAATTTCGACAACAGCGCTTTGCGCCTTGAGATCTTCAGCTACGTGCTCACCCAAGATGCCAACGAATACAGCGCGATCCGCGAGGACCTGTTGCTGCGTATCATGGAGATCGTCGAGAAATCAGGCAGCGGCTTCGCCTTCCCGTCTCAGACGGTATATTTCTCGCGCGATTCCGGCATTGACAAGGAAAAAGCCAGCGCAGCCGAACAGCAGGTACAGCAATGGCGGGACCAACACCAGTTGCCCTTCCCCGATTTTGCGGCCGCCGACAAGTCAGCCTTCCGCGGTTCGATTGTCTATCCTCCGCCTGAGTCGGCGATTGGAAAAACCCAAGAGTTTCCCTGAAACTATAGGGAGCGGCCCCACTTACCCCCGTAACTTGCGGCTTTCGATGGCGGTTCCTAGCATGGGAGAGCTATGCCCCATGCTCTGCTGTTGTCGCCGGATGATCAGGCGGTCAGCGCAATTACTGGCGTTTTAGAAGAAATGTCAGTGACTTGCGAGCGTCCCCTGGACGGAGCGTCCGCTGCCCAAAAACTCAATTCGCACAGCTTCGACCTGGTGTTGGTCGATTGCGAAAATCTGCCGGCAGCCAAGCTGATCTTTGACGTTTGCCGTCGCGGAAAAAACGGCAGCAATCCGGTCCCGATCGCCATTGTCGATGGCCGCGCTGGTCTACCCACTGCTTTTCGCCTGGGCGCAGAATTGATTCTGACCAAGCCGGTCGCGAAAGACCAAGCCCGGAGCACCATTCGCACGGCTGTCAGCCGTGTGCGAAAAGACGTTCAGCCAAACGAGCCTGTTCCCCCGCAGCCAGCGAGCGCAGTCATGCCCAGCGCGGTGGTCACCAGCGCAACCATGACCGAAGAACGCGCGCAGGCAGCCGCGGCCGCAGCGGTTTCTTCGCAACTGACAAGCTTTGCGGACCCCGCTCCAAGCTTCGTTCCAACCTCCGCTCCGACCGCTGCTCCAAGCGCTGCTCCAACCGCTGCTTTAACCGCGACGCTCTCCGCGCCAGCCCTTACGACGATGATGCATTCCGCCGTAGACGAAATCGATGCCACACCAGCCGCTCCAAAGTTGAATCCGCCGTCCGAATCTTTTTTAGCATCGTCTTTGTCAGAGTCATCTTCGGCTCGAGCGGTTTCGGTAGTTTCGAAGCCCGCGCGCCCAGTAAGACCTTCCGACGACCCGGTGCTTGCGGAACTGGAAGAAATGGAACGGGAAGGTTCGGGACTGGGCAAAGCAGCACCGGATCAACCGGCAGCAAAATCTATCGCCCCGGTTTCTTCGTCTTACCAGCAAGGCTGGCAGAAGAAACGCGGTCCGCTGGTCGCGTTGCTGATGCTCGCGCTCGCTGGCGGCGGCTTCTATGCCGCGTGGATGTATCAACCCGGATTCCGGGAAATCGCCCAACCGCAGATTAATCGCGTGCTGGCCATCGCCGGAATGGCGCTGCCGCCGACTCGGGCGGCAAATCCCACGAAGCGGTCGACTCAACTGGCTCCGGCCACCACCTCGGCACCTACGCCGGAGTCGGCAACCGCTCCGGCAACGAGTTCAGCCGCAAGTTCAGCGGCAGGTACAGCGACAACGTCCGCCGCTGCGACTGTTCCTGTCCAACCGGCAGCGACCCCGGGCACGGCAGTTACGCCCTCAATTCCCGGTGCCGCAACAGTGGCACCGGTTGTCAGCAAGCCCGAGGCCGACAAATCCGGCGCCACCAGGCCCAGCGACAGTAAAAAGGACGCCGCTGCTGCGACTTCGTCCAACGTCCAACTACCAGGGGAGAACAGCGCGATCATTCTCTCTTCCAAGGGTGCGGAGAAACGGCTGGCTCACAGCATTGCGCCGAAATATCCCGTCGAAGCGCGCTCGGGCGGAGCGGAAGGGACGGTTGTCCTCAAGGCGGTGGTTGATGAGAACGGCAAGGTTGACGGCCTGCGACTAATCGAAGGAAACGCTACCCTGGCAACCGCCGCCATCCAGGCCGTAAAGCAGTGGCGCTATCGGCCCTACGTCCGCGACGGAAAGGCTCAGCCCTTCCAGACCGTCGTGATCGTCGACTTTCAGCGGCCTTAGCGGAATGTCGTTGGTCGTTGGTCGTTAGTCGATCGCAGGTCGGAGCACGAACGACCCTCGACTATCCCCCAGCGATCATCGCTCAATTACCCCGGTAACTTGCTGGTATCCATGACATTACCTAGGATGGCCTCATCATGGGTTACCAAGCTTTACTTTTCTGTCCCGATGGAAAACTGGCTCGCGTCATAAGTCAGGTGTTCAGCGAACTGGACTTCACAATCGAGCCGGTTCAGGAACCGTTTGCTGCGGTCAAGAAATTGATGGCGCAGCGCTATGACGCCATCGTCGTGGACTGCGAGAACGAACAGAACGCTTCCCTGCTCTTCAAGAGCGCAAGAAACTCCAGTTCCAATCAGAACTCGCTGGCCCTCGCTTTGGTCGAAGGACAAGCGGGCGTGGCCAAAGCCTACCGCATCGGCGCCAACCTTGTGCTCACCAAGCCGATCAACGTTGAGCAGGCAAAGGGAACGCTTCGGGTCGCGCGGGGACTCTTGCGGAAAAACTCTGACGCTGCCGACGCCAGTGCTACCAGCGCGGCAGGTTCTGTAATGCCCGCAAAAACAGCTCCTATATCCGTCGGCAGTTCATTCCAACCGGCAAGCCATAGCACTGAAGCGACTGCTCCACCACCGAGCCCTCCCGAGCTTCCTGAATTTGAAGCTCCTTTGCCGACAATGGTTCCGGCGGCAATTCCGGCATTGACAGCATCGGCAAAAGTTGAGGACAAACCGGCTACGCTCGCGGCCGAGCCGGCGGCGGAAGCGTGGCAGCCCGCTTCCCCTGGTGCAGCCAAGAACGAAGTAGCAAAAATCGCCGCCTCGTCCCTACCAACCCAAAATCCGAGCTACGCTCTCACGGTGGTCCCGGGATCAGCCGCAGCACCAGCTCCGGCAAAAGAAGTAGCGGCTCCGCCAGCGAAAGAGAAAGAGTATAAGAGCGTTGAATCGGAGCCCGCCAATCCGTTGTACGACGCCGCTCCTATTCCGACGCATAGGTCGGCAAGCGTTTCCGATGCCCCGTCTTTTGCCGCCTTGGGCGAAGAAGATTCCAGTCGATCGGGCGGCAGCAAGAAATTCCTGATCGCAGCCGTGGCTGTCCTGGCTCTCGCCGCGCTCGGCTGGAAGCTCGGCAAGTTCGCCACAGATCTCGCACCGCAGCACGTCAGGGCGCCCCAGACTTTGGGACAACCTGCTCCTGCTCCGGCACCCATGTCCTCCCCGGTGGCGGCACCTTCGAAGAGCACACCCGGCCGGGCGAATGCCGCAACCCAAACCTTAGCTCCCAAAACGACTACAGCGGCGCCGCTCGACAAACCGTCGGCCGGCGCCGGCAATTCTCCGGTGACTCGGATTGCTCTTGATCCTGAGCCGGGAACGAAGAAACCCGATTCGGCGCCCATACAAGTGAAGTCGAACGCCGCAGGAACCAAAACGAAGGCCCAAGCCGAGGAGTCCGCACCTCAACTTCCCAGCCCACTCGCCGTTGCATCCGCAAACGATAGCAACTTGAGCGGCCTGATGTCTTCGGCTTCTTCAAGTGTTCCCACGCCTTCGCTGGCGGTAGTAAGAATTTCCCAAGGTGTGTCCCAGGCACTTCTGATCAAGCGGGTACAACCAAAGTATCCGCCAGGCGCGCTCGCAGTTCATGCCCAGGGCGCAGTGCAGATCGAAGCCACCATCAACAAAGAGGGAAACGTTGTCAATCTGAAAGTGCTCAGTGGAGACCCCGTTCTTGCGCAGGCCGCGCTGGAAGCTGTCCGCCAGTGGAGATACAAGCCGTACTACCTCGATGGCGATCCGGTCGAAATCCAGACGCAGATCACGGTCAACTTCAAAGTGAACTAGTTGTCAGTTGTCAGTTGTCAGTCGTCAGTAACTGCACTTTCTAGTTGCCACCTCGGTTGCATCCGCATTCCGTTGACTCTCTCCAAAGATAGAAAAACTGAGAACTGACGACTGAGAACTGAGCTGACGGCTAATTCAGCTGCTCGTCCAGCGGCCGGTGCCGCGGACGTCCCGGATGAGCACTGATGCTGCGGAATTTGTGGTAAAGTGCGTGCAAGTCTTCGCTCAAGAGCCGCACCACCTGCATGCAGAAATCGCCGTGCTCACGCAGAAACTCCAGGAAATCCTGGCGCGGAATGAAGGCCGCCGTAGTTTGGTCGCCCGCCTCAGCCGTGACCCGATACTTTTCCCCTGTCATACTCTCGCTAAGCCCGAGCACGGTTCCAGGACCGACGACCTCCAGAAGCTGCCCTTGGCTGTGACTGGTCGGCAGCAGGACTCGAACCTCGCCGCTCTCCACCAGGTAAACACCCGTGACCGCGGAACCCTGCTGAAACAGCGTGGCTCCTTTGGGGAACCGTTGCACCGATTTGATTGCGTGCAGGGCCTGCAACAGGTCGGGACTCAATTTACCCGGCGTGGGCTGCGACGACACGATGTCACTCTCTCTTACCTTAGCCTTATCCTGCCTTAGCCTTATCCTGCATCACACCCGCAATCGCGGACTATGATTTGGATCACGGCTCCAGGTGACAGGTGTCCGGGAGCCGCTGATTCCAGATTACACCTCCTGAGAGCGGACCGGCGGCTTATTCCTGATCAAGCCTTTCGACTTATCAGTTAGGTAGCGCTTTGCATTGGGTTT
The DNA here is from genome assembly GCA_049511255.1 of Terriglobales bacterium. Lineage (GTDB taxonomy): Bacteria > Acidobacteriota > Terriglobia > Terriglobales > Acidobacteriaceae > Acidiflorens. Next base: position 16,888 of record JBEKYF010000021.1, read on the forward strand.
TTCGCGAGGGAAGCCGAAGGGAATGCCCGCGCCAAACTAGAAGTGTGACCAGGGGCTCGCCGAATCGAGGCTTATTGCCGGTTATTGCCGGTCATTGCCGCTCGAGGATTTCGTCGATTGCGGCCTTGCCGCCTTTGTCGACGCTCACGACTTTGTGGACCGGCTTGAAACCGGTCAGCGTGACATCCACAATGTAGTTCCCCGGTCCCAGCATGATGTCGACCGGCGAGGCCTTATCAAGGAGCCGCTGGTTGATCGCGATCTGGGCGCCTTTCGGCTGGGTGTGAATGCTGATGGACCCCATGCCTGCTGTGCTGTCTCCGCCGCGTCCAAACAGCTTGTTGAACTTGCCGACGGTCCGTATGTCCTCAGTATTGCCCAGCGCTCTGAGCACAGGCGAGTACTGGAAATTCTGCGCGGGACCGAGATCGGCAGTGATGGTCTCGTCGAGGTATCCCTGCTTGCGCAGCAGAATTGTATGGCTTCCTTTTTCGACGGCGAACTGCGCCGGAGTCACTCGTGCAGAAGGCTTGCCGTCCATGACGACCTCAGCTCCGGGCGGCGTGCTGTTCACCACCACTAGCGCATTCATCGGCGACAAACGAAGCGTCAGAGATGATTTACTGCCGGCAGCAACATCGACTGACCGGATGTCGGACGAATAGCCGGACTTGCTCACGGATACGACGTGCTTACCGGGACTCATGCCCGTCACGGTAAACGGTGTAACCCACGACGGATCGCTTTTTCCGTCGATCTGAAACTGTGCGCCCTGCGGGCTGGAGTCGATCAGTACCTCGCCTGGGATCACAACCGGCACCGGTGGTGGAGCAGGCGCCCGCCGGCTTTTGGCCGAGCTGCGCTTTTCGACTTGGCGTACCGTCAGGCTCGGTTGAGGTTCCGTAATGGGCGCCACCGGTGGAGCGGGCTTCTCGATTCGCGGCGCCACCGGAGTCTGGGCCGCGGGCTGGATTGAGGTTGAGCTTACGGCTTTCGTCGGCCGTGGAGCCGCCGTGGAACCATCGTCTTCCGAACGAACATGAAAAAAGACCGCGATCACAATCAAGAGGATCAGGCCAAGCGCGCCCAGGATGGAAAAGAGCATCAGCCGCGGCGGAATCGTGGCGATTTCCTGGAACGCCTTCTCCGCGACTTCCCGCGGCTGGATTTTTGGTTTCTCTTCTTTCCGCGGATAGATCTGCGTCACGAGACGCGACGGCTCCGCGGGCTCTGGAACTGGCGGCGCGAAAATGGGTTCCTTGAGCGGAGGCATCTCTGCCAGGTCAGAAAAACTTGTGCCCGATGAACTCGTCGCCGGCTCGGCCATCATGGGATCAACGGCCACGCGGGGCTTATGCTGCTCGGTTTCTGGCTCCACCACCCCTGCTGATAAAACCGGGCCGCACGCGGCCTCGGATTCGGGAGAACTCACTTCAAATTCTCCCATGAGTCGTGCGCCGGATTCCGAATCGGATAAGCGTGTGGCGCCCCCACCGGTGCCCGCGCCCGCAGCGGCCGCAACCGCTCTGGTTTCGGGTGCGGGCGGGTCGGCCGGTGAAAACACCGACGCGTCAGTTCGAGGAGACACAGGAGCAACCGGTTTGGACGACACGGGTTGAGCCGAAGGCTGACGGGAAGGCTCGGGCCTAGCCGCGCTTGAGGCTGCGGAGACAAACTTGCTGGCCGCCGCCGCACGAGCTGCGGAATCCACGGCAACCTTCGGTGCCGGGGTCGTCTTTTTTGTATCAGGGGCCGCTTTCTTGCCGTTTTCCTTGCACTTCTCCAGGTCATCCACAAGTTCGCGCGCGCTCTGGTAACGCTCCGCCGGATCTTTCGCGAGCGCTTTCATGATCAGCGCGCTGACCGCCGGTTGAATCCTGGAATTTACCGAAGACGGGCTGGCGGGCGTGTCATTCTCAATCTGGCTGACAAGCGCGACGGGATCTGCGGCATCGAAAGCCTTCCGGCCAACCACCATCTCGTAGAGGATCGTGCCTAAGGTAAACAGGTTCGAACGCAGGTCGATGGCTTCTCCGCGAATCTGTTCGGGAGAACAGTAGGGCATCAGCCGGCCCAAGCCTTTTTCCGATTCCGCTTCGATGAGGCTCATGTTGGAGATGCCATAGCCGAGGATTTTGACCATCCCGTCCCACTGCACCATGATCTTGGCAGGCTCCAGTGAACAGTGGGCCACACCCTTCGAGGCAGCATGCTCCAGCCCGGCGCAAACCTGGCGCGTAATGTCGAGCAGATCCCAGATGGAGAAGCCTTCTTTGCGCGCCAACATGGTGGCGATGCTGTTGCCTTGGACGTACTCCATCGCCGCGCAGAACTGGCCGTCGATCTCGCCTGCGCCGTAGAGAAGGACAATGTTCTGGCTGACGAGATCGCGCGTGCTCTCGCCCTCGGCGATCAGCGTCTCCACAAACGCGTTCGCACGGTCGCCAAGCGGCTCCAAACTCTGCGTCTTGAGCGCCACGACCTGGTTGCTTTCCATGTCCATCGCCTTATAAATCAAGGCGGTCTCCGACTTGGAAAGCTCACTCTGGATTTCGAACCGGCCAAACATCGTCGCCATTACAATAGCCTCGCGGTGATAAACCGCAGTGCACCCTGAATATGGAGTTGGCTAAAAACAGGGGGAGAATCAAAAACTAGAATACCGCTTCAACCGCCCAAACTGAGAGTTACGAAAGTACTGAAAAAATGCCGCCGAACATCTATCGCCTGGACCCGATACTGATGCGAAAGTAGTACATCGTCCAGTTAGTTATTTATAGTATTGAGAGTGCGGCGACGCCTCCTTGGCTTGCGCGGGTGAGCCGCCTATATTCCTTTGTCGCCTCGATGTGGACCGCCGGACGGCCAGGACCGGAGTGGACTCTGATGTTTGCGCTCCCAGCGGCGGGAAGCTACTTCTCTTTCGCAACACTCAGACGCGTTTCGGCGCGCTGCAAAGCGTCTTCTGCGCGCGTGTAGTCAACCTTAAGATCGTTGCTCTTCAGACGCTGTTCGGCCCGGTCTTTAGCTTTTTGCGCACGCTCTACATCAATTTCCTGCGGACGCTCCGCCGTTTCCGCCAGGATCGTCACCTTGTCTTGCAGCACTTCCGCAAATCCCCACGCCACCGAAAGAGTATGCGTCGTGCCACTCGCCTTGTAAGTAATCACCCCGACGGCCAGCTCGGTAATCAGAGGAGCGTGACCGGGAAGAATCCCCAGATACCCGTCCAACCCCGGGATCTGCGCTTCCTCCGCCGCGTCCTTCACCATGAGCTTGACGGGAGTGACGATTTCGAGTTGGAAAGTATTCGCCATTGGTCGTTAGTCGATGGTCGTTAGTCGTTAGTCGTTGGCTCAGAACTTCAGCCGCTGGGCATTTGCGGACGACTAACGACCAGCGACAATCGACTGATCTTACGCTGCCGCCCCCTTCATCTTCTCCGCCGTCTCCAGCACTTCGTCGATCGTTCCCTTCATGTAGAAGGCCTGCTCGGGAATGTCGTCATACTTCCCTTCCACGAGGCCGCGGAAACCTTTTACCGTGTCGGCGATCTTCACATAGCGTCCCGGAGTGCCGGTAAACTGCTCAGCCACAAAGAACGGCTGCGAGAGGAACTTCTGGATCTTGCGCGCTCGCGCAACCGTCACCTTCTGGTCTTCGCTAAGTTCGTCGATGCCCAGAATGGCGATGATGTCCTGCAGGTCCTTGTAAGTCTGCAAAGTTTTCTTAACCATCTGCGCCACATCGTAATGATCCTGCCCAACAATCCGAGCATCGAGAATGCGCGAAGTGGAAGCCAGCGGGTCCACCGCCGGATAAATTCCAATCTCCGTCAGCGCGCGAGAGAGCACGGTAGTAGCATCAAGGTGAGCAAACGTGGTAGCCGGCGCCGGATCGGTCAAGTCATCCGCAGGCACATAAATCGCCTGCACCGAAGTCACCGACCCCTTCTTAGTGGAAGTAATCCGCTCCTGTAACTCCCCCATCTCCGTAGCTAAGTTAGGTTGATAACCAACGGCAGATGGCATGCGGCCTAACAGGGCGGATACTTCGGAGCCGGCTTGGGTGAAACGGAAAATGTTGTCGATGAAGAGGAGCGTGTCGGAGCCTTCTTCATCGCGGAAATATTCGGCTACGGTTAGCGCTGTGAGCGCAACGCGGAGACGGGCTCCGGGGGGCTCGGTCATCTGGCCGTAGATCAACGCGGCTTTTGAGTCGGCGGGTACTCCGGGCTTGATGACTCCCGACTCGCTCATTTCGAGCCAGAGGTCATTGCCTTCACGGGTGCGCTCGCCCACACCGGCGAACACGGAAAATCCACCATGCTGCTTGGCTACGTTGTTGATGAGCTCCATGATGACAACGGTCTTCCCGACACCGGCGCCACCGAAGAGGCCGATTTTCCCGCCTTTCAAGAACGGCTGGATGAGGTCAATTACTTTCACACCGGTCTCGAACATCTCGGCGCTGGTGGACTGTTCATCGAACGCGGGAGCGAGGCGGTGAATTGGCATTCTCTTTTCGAAGGCAATCGGACCGAGATTGTCCACGGGTTCGCCGATGACGTTCATCACGCGGCCGAGCGTGCCGCGGCCGACGGGGACGGAGATCGGTCCGCCCTGATCGATCGCTTTCATGCCGCGCACCATGCCGTCGGTCGCTTCCATGGCGACGCAGCGGACCCGGCCTTCGCCGAGATGCTGCTGCACTTCGAGAATGACGCTGATGGGGGAAGGCACGGTGAAGCCGTCACTGACGACATGGAGGGCCTGATAGATGGGAGGCATAGCGGCCTCGGTAAACTGCACATCGACGGCGGGGCCGGCGATTTGGATTACGTGTCCGATATTTTCTGACATAAATGAAGTCTCGACTCGGCGGCTAAAGCCGCCGCTAATTTTGCGACAGTTACGGCGCGGCTGAAGCCGCGCCCCTTCAAAACAAAGTCAAAATCTGTTCTTACTGTGCTGCTGCTCCGCTTACTATTTCTATAATTTCTTTTGTGATCTTGGCCTGGCGCGCGCGATTCATGATTAGGGTCAGCGAATCGATCATATCGCTGGCGTTGATGGTGGCCGCATCCATTGCCGTCATGCGGGCGGCGTGCTCCGCGGCCACGGACTCGAGCAGCGCGTGAAAGATCTGGATGCCGATGTACTTCGGCAGAATACCCTCGAAAAGTCGCTCTGGCTTCTGCTCGTAGATGTAATCCACCGGCAGCGTGGCGAACCTGGCGGCGGCCTCATCGACGGCGCGGGTATCGACTGGACGCAGACCGACATGGGCCGACTTCGCCGCTTCGATTCTCTTCTTGCGTTCCTCTTCGGAAGGCTCTTCCGCCATTTGGACGTCGACTTCGCCGATCTCCTTGATGGGCAGCAGGCGCTCGGCGACGAGGCGTTGCGCGATGACCGACTTGAATTCGTTAAAGAGAATGTAGACGCCGTCAATCTCGCCGCAGGTGTATCGGACGATCACGCCTTCGCTCAGAGTATTTGCGAAATTATGGTCGACCTTGCCGAGAACTCCGACATATTCGCTTGCGATCTGCACGCGACCGGCGCGGGGTGGAGCGACTTCAGTGTCCGATTGGACGGGCGAGGCGCCCGTCGCTCCACCGGCAGAAGGCTTCTCAGGGGCGATCGGGTAGCGGCGGCGCATGAAGTCGCGACCTTTGCGTCCGATGCATTCGATATCGATATTCTGATCGGGCTTGGACTCGATGAATCTTGAAGCCATCTTCAGAATATTGGTGTTGAACGCTCCGGCCAGGCCCTTGTCTCCGGTGACTACGATCAGCAGAATGTTTTTTTCAGGGCGCTCGGCGAGCAGGGGATGACGCGGCAGTCCGGTGATCGGATCGTAGATATCGGCTCGCGAGACGAGCGATTTGAGAACATTGGTGAGCATCTGCGAATAGGGACGCGCGGCCAGCGCGCTCTCTTGCGCACGGCGTAGCTTGGCGGCGGAGACGGTCTTCATGGCCTTGGTGATCTGCCGCGTGTTGACCACGCTGCGGATGCGGCGCCGGATGTCGAGGATGTTTGCCATAAGTCAGTTGCCAGTTGCCAGTACCCAGAAACACCGAGACTGGGTACTGGCAACTGGGTACTACTTCACTGCTTGCCTTGCATCTACGAACTGCTGTTTGGCTTCTTTTATTACTTTGGACATTTCTGTTTTCAGATTGTCATCCAGAACCTTTTTTTCCATGATCGTGTTTAGCAGGCTTGGATTCGTGGTTTCCACGTACTTGTACAGGTCTTTCTCGAAGTCGCGCACCTGTTCGACTGGCAGGTCGTCCAGCGCTCCGCTGGTGCCGGCAAAGATGATCAGAATCTGCTTCGAAAACGGCAGCGGCGAGAACTGGCCTTGCTTCAGGAGTTCCACCAGGCGCTGACCGCGATTCAGCTGTTGTTGCGTAGCTTTGTCGAGGTCGCTGCCGAACTGGGCGAAGGCGGCTAGTTCGCGATATTGGGCTAGTTCCAGCTTTAGCGTTCCGGCCACCTGGCGCATGGCTTTGATCTGGGCGCTGCCGCCTACGCGGCTTACGGAAAGTCCTACGTTCACGGCGGGGCGGACGCCCTGGTTGAAGAGGTCGGTTTCAAGATAAATCTGGCCATCGGTAATCGAAATCACGTTGGTCGGAATGTAAGCCGAAACATCGCCCGCTTGGGTTTCAATGATGGGTAACGCGGTGAGCGATCCGCCACCGTTCTTGTCGCTGAGCTTGGCGGCACGCTCTAACAGGCGGGAGTGGAGATAGAAAACGTCTCCGGGATAGGCTTCGCGGCCGGGGGGACGGCGGAGCAAAAGCGAAATTTCGCGATAGGAGGCCGCGTGTTTCGAAAGATCGTCGTAGATGCAGAGAGCGTGGCGTCCCGAATCGCGGAAGAACTCACCCATGGCGCAGGCCGCGTAGGGAGAGATGTACTGCATGGGAGCGGGTTCGGAAGCCGACGCGGCGACCACGATGGTGTACTCCATGGCGCCGTAGTCTTCGAGAATCTTGACGACCTGCGCAATCGACGAGCGCTTCTGACCGACGGCGTTATAGATGCAGATCAGGTTGTTGCCCTTGTTGTTGATAATGGTGTCGAGGGCAACAGCGGTCTTGCCGGTCTGGCGATCGCCAATGATCAGTTCGCGCTGTCCGCGGCCGATGGGGATCATGGAGTCGATGGCCTTCAATCCGGTGGCCATGGGTTCGCGCACGGGCTGGCGGGCAACGACGCCGGGCGCAAGGCGCTCGATGGGAATGAATTTATCGGTGGCGATCGGACCCTTGTCGTCAATCGGAACGCCGAGCGAGTTCACCACGCGGCCAATCAGGGCGTCGCCCACGGGCACGCTCATGATGCGGCCGGTGCGCTTGACTTCGTCGCCTTCCTTGATCTCGGTGTATTCGCCGAGGATGACCACGCCGACCTGATCTTCTTCGAGGTTCATGGCGATTCCGGCGACGCCGTGCGGGAAGCTGAGCAACTCTCCGGCCATGACCTTGTCGAGGCCGTAGACACGGGCGATGCCGTCACCGAGGGTGATGACGGTGCCAACTTCGTCGACGGCGATCTTCGATTCGTAGTTCTCGATCTGCTCGCGGATTAATTGGGTAATTTCGTCTGCTCTGATTTGTGCCATAAAGTCAGCTCTGAGCTCTCAGTCCTACAGGCTGCGAGCTTCGAGCTGCGAGCTTCGAGCGAACCGGGGTGCTCGAAGCTCGCAGCTCGTAGCTCGCAGCAGTCATCCTTCCACCAGCTGCTCTCGAATTTTTTCTAACTGGCCTTTCACGGAACCGTCGTAGATGGTGCTGCCTACCTGCACTACTGCTCCGCCTAATAACGACGCATCTTGCTGGTAGCGCGCGCGGACTTTTTTGCCGGTCATTTTTACGATCTCGGCTTCGAGCATCTGCTTTTCCGGATCGCTCAGTTGGCGCGCGCTGCTTACTTGCGCTTCGGCGAAGCCCTGGCGGCTGTCTAATTCCTGCTCCAACTGTTTCAGGATTTCACTAAACAGCGGCAGCCTTCGGTGATCGATAAGTACGGCGATGAAATTCCTTACTTGTCTTGTAGTGCCCAGGCGCATGGTGATGGCATCGAGCACGGCGCGTTTCCCGTTGCCGGGAATGGACGGGTTTTCCAGGACTCGGCGCAACGGATCGCTTTCCTGGAGCAGAGCCTCGATGCCGTGCAATTCCTGCAGCATACGCGCGGGATCGAGGAGGTTGCTTTTTGTCATCACTACATTGGCGAAGGCGCGGGCGTAGGTGCCGACGACGGAAGCCATGGCTACCGGCCCTCCTTTCCGCCGTCGTTATTATCATCATGCGAAGAGGCGTCCGAAGCCAGCTTGGAGGCAAAGGTCCGGACCAGTACCTGGTCGGTGTTGGAATCGACGTTAATCTGTTTACGGGCCAAGGCGATGGCCAGACCGGCGGTATGAGTGGTCAATTCGCGGCGGGCCTGCTTGGCGGCGGCGGTAATTTCCAGCTCGGCGGCCAGCACCACTTTGCGAATATCTTCTTCGGCGGCTTTCTGGATGCGGACTTCCTCGGCGTTGCCTTCCTTTTCCGCCGTGGCCTGCATTTGTCCGATTTCGACATCCAACTGGCGGAGACGATTCTCGATGTCGGCTAAGCGGCGATTGGCATCCTGGCTGGCGGCGCGCGCTTCTTCCAAAGCGTGCTGGATGGATGCGCTGCGGTTGCGGAACATTCCGGGCAGGAACTTGCGCGCGGCCCAGAACACAATGACAACAATGGTGGCGAAGTTCAGCCAGAGCGCCAGCATATGCGCCTGATGCACGCTCAGACCGGTTTTGCGCGCCAGCCAACGTACCGGCGCGGCGTACTTAAGATTTGCGTTCTTTTCCTGGTCTTCTCCGGTAGACTCGCGGGTCTCATGGGCCAGCTCTTGGCCGACGGTTTTTTGGTCGGGAGTGGGCCGGTTGGCTTCCTTTGCGGGCCCGGCGGATGCGGGCGGGGAAGACTCCGGTGAAGATTGTCCGTGCGCGTAGGCCGTCGACACGAAGGCGAGCAGCGCCAGCACGAGCAGCGCACGGATAAGCCCAGATTTGTTGTGACTACCGACAGCTGCCGAGCTTTGCTCGGCCTGGACCCTTCGGCTTCGCTCAGGGCAGGCTCGCGAGGGCGCCCGTCCCCACACGATCTCTTGCATCATTCTCATTGGCCACCAGCCTGGCTGGGGGATGCCATGGGGCGCATGACGGCGCGGACGATATCGGTGGCGAGTCGGGCCGCTTCCGATTGCAGCTTGGCCATGGCTTGCCGCTTATCCTCTTCCATGGCGGCGCGGGCCTGCTTGACCTGTTCCTGGGCACGGGTGCGGGCTTGGTTGACGGCCTGGTTGCGGGACCGGGTGTCCTGCTGGAGGCGAGCTTCCTGGTTCTTGAAAATTTTCTGGCGGGCTTCGCGCAGGCGCTGCTCGTAGTCGGCGGTGCGGGCCTCGGCGGCGGCGATATCGGCGCGCGCCTTTTCCATGGCGCCCTGAGTGCGGCTGCGGCGCTCGGCGAGCACGGCGGTCAGCGGGCGATGGACGATAAAGGTATAGAGGATGTAAAGGGTGGCCAGAAGGATGACCGTGGGCACGGCTCCGAGCAGTAGTTCGCCTAGTTGTCGGAGTGTCTGGTCCATTTTGTGATGATCGAACTGACGGTCGAATCCCTGCTGATCCTGCTGGAAGAAGAACCGCTTCCAAAACCTATAAAAATAACACCGTGACGAGGAGGTGTCAATGATTGGAGCGAGAGTTGGCGGGGAATTTTCCCGGATTTGAACAATGTTCGAACTAGTTCGAACGATGGAAGTTGATCCTTGACAATCGAACCAGAGGGTTTACGATGTAACTATCACCTCCGATCCCAGTCCGGATCGAATGGGCCGATAGCCAAGGAAGAGTCACCGCTTCTTGGCTCGCGGCCCATTTTAAGTTTAGGGGGCTTCCTTTCGGACAAAAATCAGCGGTAGTCTCAGCGCGCCAATGAGACGCGGCAAGCCGCGTCTCTACGGGTGGCCCTGACGGAGAACCTCTAGCGGACGTCCGCGGGCTGAAGCAGGGCTGCAATCCGCTCCAGGATCAGGTGCATGCTCATGTTGGAGTCCACGGCGGCGTCGACTTCGTGATGGTGAGTGCCGGCGTGCATGACCAGGACCTTCGTACCCTCGTGGGCCTTCTTGACCATGTAGGGCAGGTGATGGCGATCGTGCTTGGACAAAGTGGCGCCGAGGATCACGAGGTCAAAGGCGTCGCGGCGCAGGGCTTCCTGAACGCCTTGGCGATTGAGGGCAGTGGTCACGTGATGCCCAGCTTTCTTCATTTCGGCGGCTTGGGCGGAGAGTGTGTGTTCGTCGCACTCGCCATAAAGAATCTTGATCGTAGATTGGTGAGAGGACTGGTGAGCGGGTTTCTGAGCGGTCGCGGGCAAGGGCCCTCCTGGAACTCACTTGGAGCTTAACAAGGGGAGAGCATGCTTCCGAGGTCACGGAAGATCAGGGCCCGCTGGAGCGATTGCTGAGCCGCCAACCCCGAACGTAGCTCCTGACGATAGAGATCGGCTACCAAATTTTTCACGCCCGGTTCCGCGAGGACGTTCAGCGCCCGGTTTGATCCCGAGTTGTTTCACAACTGTGCGATTTTGAACAGACATCCAATTGGCACCGTTGTAAGTTACCGCGAGAGAACGTGAAGAAGGGATGTGAAGGAGCTACGCGGCTTCCCCCAATCCGAGTCGTTTTTTTGCTCCTCTGGTGGCGCAACAGCAGAGAGATTGCGCCACCTCTTCTTTATTCTTTAGAAGTTCGCGACGCACAAGTGCTGATCTACAAGTCCTGGGAGAGTATCTCAATCAGAATTTCGTATGCGAAACCTTAGCGCCGGCAAGCGGAGCAGTATCCGCCGACTTCGAGCCGCGCCACGAGGATGTGAAAGTGGCAATCCCCCTCTAACTGCCTCTTCAAGGACTCGAAAGTCTTGCTGACAAATTCGGTGATTTTCCCGCATCTTAAACATGCCATGTGAATATGATCGCGGCCCAGCTTGCGCTCGTAGTAGTGGCCATCGCCCTTCAGATGCATCAGGTCGAGCTCATCGATCAGTCCTTGCCGCTTGAGCAAGTCCAGCGTCCGGTAGACGGTGCTGCGATTCACCGAGGCGTCCACAGTCCGCGCCTTGCGCAGGATCTGGCTGGCATCCAGATGTTTGGTCGCGGTCTCAATCACGCTTAGAATCGCCCGGCGCGGACTGGTCATGCGGATCCCGCGGTCGGCCAGTTGCGTCTGCAAACGGCCGGGAATCTCGGTTTGTGGAAGCGGCATTCGTAACCTCCCATTTTCAAGTCGCAGCTGATCGCAAAAGACCTGCGACGAAATTTTGGGGCACGCCATTGACAGTCCATGCAGGCGTACTCTAATTTGAGATTGTAGTTCTTCTTGCGACTGGGTCGCAAGAAGAACTCTCACGAACAGGGGAGGAGATGGTCGCGCGCATTATTCCTGAGCCTATCCGGCGGAACTTTCCCGGTCTTATTGCGCTGATTTTCTCTCTGCTCTTTTGCCGGCCCTCTTTGGTTTTGGCACAGGAGAGTCCTTACATCGTGACCTACGACCATTACCTCGAAGAGCCCGGTAGTCTGGGGGTGGAATATTTTTCTACCTTCGGCACGCAGCGCGGCGGCAACGACTTCGATGCCTTCTGGACGGAATTTGAATACGGCGCTACCGCATGGTGGACGACTGAGTTATATGTGGACGGCCAGACGACCTTCAACGACAGCACGATTTTTACGGGATTTCGAGTGGAAAACCGCTTTCGCCTGTTGCAGCGTGAGCACCTCGTCAATCCGGTGCTCTACATCGAGTACGAGCAAACCAGCGGAGCAGACAAGATTCTGAAAGAGGTCGAAGGCCACGACGTAGAATCCGACTACGCTGATTCGAACGCCGTGTTGCGGAAGGAGCACGACCACGAATTGGAGATGAAACTTCTGCTTTCGAGCACATTCAAGGGTTGGAATGTTGCCGTGAATCCCATTGTTACCAAGAACCTATTGCCAAGCGAGCCCTGGGAGTTCGCCTATGCCGTCGGTGCAAGCCGTCCGCTCGCGCTTAAGGCTTCACCCACCCGCTGTAATTTCTGTCTGGAGAATTTTATTGCCGGAATGGAAATGTACGGAGGCTTGGGCGACACACAGAGTGCTGGGCTGCACGACACGTCTCACTACCTCGCGCCCGTGGTCGCGTGGAATCTTCCGTCGGACTGGACGTTTCGTCTTTCGAGCGGCTTCGGTCTGAACGACAACAGCCATCGGCTTCTGCTGCGCTGGGGAATTTCGCGTGAGTTCTCCGGCTTCGGCGAGGTCGTCGGGCGGTTGTTCGGAGGTCGGCCATGAAAGCGCCCTTCGCCCTATTTCGCCCCGCCGGACGCGTCGGTCCTGTGATCATCGCCAGCGTCGTCGTTATCAGCATCATCGTTGTCAGCGTCTTCGGGACACGTCTTGCAATGGCACAGAAGGAAGACGCGGCTGGGCGCAGAAACAGAAAATCAACGTACGCCGCGCTTGCAGAAGCTCCCGAAAAAGCGAGCGAGAAGAAAAATCCTTTCGAAGGCGATACTCAAGCGGTGGCTGCGGGAGGAAAACTATTTGAGCAACACTGCGCCGACTGTCACGGAAGCAAGGCGGGAGGCACGAGGCAAGGCCCGAGTTTACTGCGGGAAGAGGTGCAGCAGGCGACACCGGGCACGATGTTCTGGATCTTGACCAATGGAGTTGTCCGCCGCGGCATGCCCGTTTGGTCGAAGCTGCCGGAACAGGAGCGCTGGCAGATTGTCACATTCCTGCAGTCGTTGAAGATTCAATCGGTGACTCACAATCAGTGAAACCGGTTCTGCATTGATCCTGATGGAGGTGACTCCGTAGCGCAGCGGCTCGCCAGCCCTGCTAAGCTCGTTGTTGCGGTAACAGGACTGCGTGAACCAGAAATACGACGTCATCATTCTCGGAGGCGGCGCTGCCGGCCTGATGTGTGCCATGGAAGCCGGTAAGCGCGGACGGCGTGTCATGGTACTTGAGCGCGCGGAGCGAATCGGCAAGAAAATCCTGATCTCCGGTGGCGGCCGCTGCAATTTCACCAACCTCCAGAGCAGCCCAGAGAACTTTCTTTCGGCCAATCCACACTTCGCCAAGTCGGCGCTCGCCCGCTACACTCCGGCCGAGTTCGTGCGCCTCGTCGAAAAACATCGCATCCCCTACCACGAGAAACAGCTCGGCCAGCTATTCTGCGATCGAGCGGCGAGCGACATCACTGCGATGCTGGAGCAGGAATGCCGCGACGCCGGAGTGGAAATCCGGTGCAACACGAAAGTGAACGAGGTGCTGAAGAACGACCGGTTCACCGTGCAAGCCGAGGACGCCAGTTTCAGCGCGCCCCGCCTGGTGGTCGCCACTGGAGGCCTGTCCATCGCGAAAATCGGCGCTACTTCATTTGGTTACGATCTGGCCCGGCAATTCGGAATGAAGATCGAGCCCCCACGTGCCGCCCTGGTTCCCCTCGTCTTCAGCGAACGGGACCGCAAGCGCTGGTGCGATCTGGCAGGAGTCTCCACCGAGGTGGTTGCTTCCACTGGCAGCACGAAGCGCAACAGGAAACAAGCGTTCCGCGAAAAGATGCTTTTTACTCATCACGGCGTCAGCGGCCCCGCGATTCTGCAGATCTCTTCTTACTGGGACGGCAAGGAGCCTATTCATCTCGACCTTGCGCCCGGCCGCAATCTCACCGCCGATTTGCGAACGCGTGGCCATCGCGACCAGTCGAGTTGGAAATTGCTGCTGAGAGAAGTCCTGCCCCGCCGTTTCGCGGATCGCTGGCTCGAAACTTATCCGTTAGCGGGCAACTCCGATCGCGCCTTCGCTGACGCCGAACATCAACTGCATGCGTGGGAGGTGAAGCCGGAAGGCACTGAGGGTTATGGAAAAGCGGAAGTCACCGCGGGCGGCGTCGATACCAACGAACTTTCAGCCAAGACCATGGAATCAAAGAAAGTGCCCGGCCTTTTTTTCATCGGAGAAGTGGTCGACGTCACCGGGCAGCTCGGAGGCTTCAACTTCCAGTGGGCCTGGGCATCCGGATTTTGCGCCGGACAAGCAATGTGAGAATTTCCCGCGGAAGCAATGCGATGCGGCCGTACTAAATCTCCGCGCCTTCCTGCATGAACGGCATGCGGGCGAGAATTTCGGCGGCCTGCTGCAGATGCTTCAGGTCTTCGTCGGTGAAGTCTGCGCCCGCGAGCGACTGATCCAGTCCCTTGCGCGAAACCTGCACCACTCCCATCACGTTTCCTCCGGAGGGCGCCACGGGAACGGACATGATCTTCTGAATCGGCATTTGCTCCTGGCTTCGATCCTCTTCCCCGGCTCCCAGCTTGACGGCTTCAAACAGGCTGACATGTTTTACGCGCATGAAGGTATTCGACAGAAGTGGAGTACGAGTCGCTGCAGTCCGCGCTGCAACCGCCGATCCGGTCAGCGGCAGCACGCCCGCGGATCGGAGCTGGGGCGGAAAGATAAATCGCAGACTGCCCTTGTCTAACCTGAGCAGCGCCACCTCATTGCCGCGCACGTGCAAGATCTGGGCCAGCTTCAGGCAGACTCTATCCGAACTCGGGGATTCCGAAAGCATGCGTTCCAAATCGCTGACGCTGGCCTTGGCGGCCTTAGCTCCGGAACCTTGATTGCCAGATGACATAGTGTGGCCTTTAGGCCGTACGCTCCATCCTGCGGGCACCCGCAACTTTTCGACAAGTTACCAGAGTACTTTTGCTGCCTTCCGGCAATGGTGAGCTTATCCCTGCCCAAAACGGTGTTTTTTCTTGTACGGAGAAAAAAAATTCGTTGTCTTCCAGCACTCTTCCACAGGCGTTCGCGCTATATTTGAATACACCATTCGTCGGAAATAGTCGGATAGCGGCTATCGGGGTACGCGTATGTCGCTTGTTCACTACGTAAAACCGTTGTTGGAGTTGGGTATCTGCAAGGAGTACAGCATGGCTCGCAAGACCACCGGAAACGGTACCACCAATCGCCAAAAGAAAACCGAAGCCTCCATTTCGCCTGCCGCTGTGCAGGTAGCACCCGAACCTGGTAAGGACGTTCGCAAGACCGGGAAGGCGGCCAACCTCGTTCCTGTCAATCTCGAAGAAGAGATTCGCCAACGCGCCTACGAACTCTATTTGCAGCGCCGAGCGAGTGCGGGCGGCGAGAACGGTGACGAGAATCAGGATTGGCTGATTGCGGAGCGCGAGATCCGTTTGCGCTACGGCAGTCAGGAACGGCGCACGGCGTAGCTTCTGGCGGCGCCATGACGAGCGCGGCGGTGAATGCGGGCCTCCGTCTCCATTCCGCGAGGAGGGTGCGACCAGAGCTGACAAACACCGGCTCTGCCGAGAACTGCTTACTGGCTCTGCGCGAACCCCGCGACGGTGAATTCCAAACTGTCCCCCGCCTGTGGACTTACTGCTGCACGGCCTGAACCAGCGCCGGCCTCACGTTTTCGTGCTGAATTTCGGAGGCGTCCCACGCGCCGCCCAGAGCCTTCACCAGGTAAACGGATGTGGTCATTTGCTGACCGAGCAACTGCGTTGCCAGGCGTTCGTTGCTCAGCAGCGTGGATTGTGCGGTGATCACATCGAGATACGTAGTGACGCCGCCGACATAACGGTCGTTAGCGAGGTCGAGCGCGCGGCGCGAGTCGGCGACTGCTGCCTGCTGAGTTTTCGCGGCCTGATTAAGCAACGCGAGACCGGAGAGCCCATCCTCCACCTGCTGAAATGCCTCCAGCACAGATTCCCGATAGTTGGCGACCGATTCGTCATAGGCGGCGCGGCTGGCCGCCAGGTTGGCGCGATTGCGGCCCCCATTAAAAATCGGCTGCAGCAGATCGCCACCCAGCGACCAGAAAGCGCTGGGAGCGTTTACCAGGGTGGCGATGTCGCGGCTTTCATAACCGCCACTCCCGGCTAGCGTAATATGTGGATAAAACGCAGCCATCGCCAGACCGACTTGCGCATTTTTAAATGCCATCTGGCGTTCGCTGGTGGCAACGTCAGGCCGACGCTCCAGAATCTCCGAGGGAACTCCAGTGGGAATCGCTGGAGGGGCGGCGTCGAAGGGCGCCTCAGCCAGGCTGAAAGCCGAGGCCGACTTCCCAGTCAGCACGGCGATGGCATGTTCGTATTGCGCCCGCTGCTGCAGTACGAGCTGAAGCTGTGTCGCAGTCGAATCCAGTAACGCGGCCTGCTGCGCCACTTCCAGCCCATTCGCAACTCCACCTTCGTGACGATGGTTGACCAGGTCCAGTCCCTTTTGCTGGATTTCGACCGACTGCCGCACCACTCCAGCTTCACGGTCAAGTTCGCGCAGGTTGAAATAGTCGGCGGCGAGCTCGGCGGTCAACACCAGGCGCACATTTTCCAGGTCGGCCGCGCTCCCCTGCAGCGAAGCATTCGCCGCTTCCAGATTGCGCCGCACGCGTCCGAATAAATCAAGCTCATAGCTGGCCGAAAACGGAACGGTAAACTCGTTCTCAGTGTCGACCTTGACACTCTGAAGCGTGCCGCCCTCAAGCGGACGGTTGCCGGAGAGGCGGATTCGCTGCCCACTGGGATCGGCGCTCAGCGTGGGAAAGTATGCTGATGATGCAATCCGCGCCTGCGCCCGCGCCTGCGAGAGGCGATCCCGCGCCGCATCCAGCGACTGGTTTGCCTGAAGCAGCTCTTGCTCCAGCCGGTCGAGTTCCGCGTCATGAAATAGCTGCCACCACGCGCCCTTGGGAATTGCATCCTTCGGAGCCGCCGTCTGCCACGGTCCTTCGCCTTTCCACGTATCGGGAACTTGCGCGGCGGGGCGCTTATATCCCGGCCCGACGGTACAGCCCAGAGTACACACCAAGCTGCAGCCCGCGAGCACGGCGGTCAGCAAGGCGCTTTTCAAGTCACTCTTGATGACTGGCGGCAATCGCTTCACGAGCGGGCATCTCCTGCGTTCGGTTTGGCGACGTGCACCTTCTGCCCTTCCTCGAGTGAGTCGGACGGGTTGATGATGATCTGATCGCTTACGTCGAGCCCGCCAAGAATTTCGAGCGTAGCTCCGAAGTCGCGCCCAATGCTGATCGGCCGCAAATGCACCTTGCCGTCCTTGTCGACGACCGCGACCCGCGGCCCCTCGGAGCGGAACAGCATGGCGTTCACCGGGATCGTAATCCTTGGAATAGAAGTCCCGGTCGCAAAATGCACTTGGCCGAAAGAACCGGGCAACAGCTTGCCGTCTTTGTTGGGAACATCAACTTCCGTGTTCAGGGTGCGCGTGGCGGGATCGATGGCATCGGCGGTGCGAGCCACCGTTCCCAGGAATTTCTGGCCGGGAAATTCCTGCAGCGTAACGTTCGCCTTCATACCAACTTTCATGTTCGGCGCATAGGCTTGCGGCACACTGACGTAAACCCGAAGCGGATCGACGCGCGCGATATCGAACAGCTCTTTGCCCGCTGCCCCCGCCCCGGAATTGATGAGCGCGCCCGGATCAACGTTGCGCCGGGTAAGCACGCCGGAAAAAGGGGCGTACACGTTCTTGAAGGATTCGAGATCTTCGAGGCGGCGAAGGTTGGCATCGGCGGCCGCCAGGTTGGCCAGCGCCTGCTGGTAGCCGCTCGCTTGCTGGTCGGCTTCCTGCTGCGACACCGAGTCGGTCTTGCGCAGATTCGCCCAACGGTCAGCGGAGATCTTAGCCAACGCCAGCGCCGCCTTGATCTGCTCGCGGCTGGCTCGGGCCTGGGAGAGTTCCTGGTCGACTTCCGGAGTGTCAATCGCCGCCAGCAACTCACCCTTCTGAATCTTGCTTCCAATGTCCTTATACCAGCGTAAGAGGTAGCCGTTGGTGCGAGCAAAAATGGGGGACTCTTCAAAGGCCTGCAAATTTCCCGGCAGCACAAGTTCGTCGTTCCCGGGCTCGGATTGGGGTTGCACCACGGCGACCGTCGGAATCGAGACGGCTTCGGTTTCCTTGGCAAGCGCGTTGGATTCGGTGTTGCGGTTCAGAAACGTAACTGCTCCGGCGGTGATCAGGACGAGCAGCGCGGCGCCAATCAGAAGCTTTGCCCGGCCTACCGCAGCCGGACCCAGATCGGAAGGCCGATAGTCGTCTGGGCGCACGGGCTCGGTCTCGTTCTGCTCGGTCGTTCCGGGCGGCGGTTGTACTGGCATAATTGCGGTCTCCAATAACTTTCTCTAGCCTGCATTATTCATAAAGCCTGCTTTGAAAGGGCGCGGCTTCAGCCGCGCCACGTCGCACGCGAAAATTGGGCTTTAGCCCCTGAGGCCGGGCGTGGCATACTCGCCTTTCCGCACAATGGGATGCTTCCAGCGGCTCACCCCAGCGGCTAAAGCCGGCCGTCTTTTTGCTCCGTATCGGCGCGGCTGAAGCCGCGCCCTTTCAAAACAAAGTCAAAACCCAAGTCTTTCAGCAGCCTATGAAGCCGCGCCCTTCCCAAAACCATTTATGCGACCGCCTGAACTTTTGCTCTTCTCTACTCTTGCTGCGGTCTACTTCTGTTCCGACTGCAGGTGTGCCTCGCGGCGCCCGTGAATCATCGTAAACACACAGGGCACGAAAAATAACGTGGCTACAGTTGCGAAGAGCAGGCCGCCAATCACGGCGCGGCCGAGCGGCGCGTTCTGCTCGCCGCCTTCTCCGAAACCCAACGCCATCGGCACCATGCCGATAATCATGGCGAGCGCTGTCATAATAACCGGCCGTATGCGCGTGTGGCCCGCTTCGAGCACCGCTTGCCGTGCGGGCGCTCCCGCATTCATGCGGTCGCGAGAAAACGAGACCAACAGAATCGAATTCGCGGTCGCAACCCCCATGCACATGACCGCGCCGGTCAGCGACGGAACACTGAGCGTGGTGCGCGTGATCAGCAGGAACCAGCAGATTCCCGCCAGCGCTCCCGGCAATGCTGTAATGATGATAAAGGGATCGAGCCACGATTGAAAGTTGACCACGATCAACAAATAGACGAGCACGATCGCGCCCAGAAGGCCAACGCCCAGGCCGAAGAACGAGGACCGCATGGTCTCAATCTGCCCGCGAACCACGATTTGCGTTCCGCGCGGCAGATGGTCCTGGAATGGTTTGAGCGCCTTCATGATGTCCGATGCAACCCCGCCCAGATCGCGCCCCTGCGTGCTGGCATACACGTCGATGACCGGCTGCACGTTGTAATGGTTGACCACGGCGGGACGCGCCACCGGCGTGAGTTGAACCAGATTGCCGAGCACCTGCGGAGCCTGCGCACTCGCGCTGTTCACCGGCGTGTTCATCAAGTCCTGCACCGATGTCATGCGATACTGCGGCGTCTGGATGGCGATGTTGTAACTCACACCGTTCTTTCGATTCAGCCAGAAGTTAGGGGCCGTCTGGAAGCTCCCACTTAAGCTGATCAGCACGCTCTGGGCGACTTGTTGGGCATTCAGTCCGACCTGATTGATGCGCGTGCGGTCCATGTCGAGGTAGAGAGTGGGCAGGCTCATCATCTGTTGCACATGTACGTCGGCGGTGCCGGGAATCTGGCGCAGCCGATTTGCGATGCCCTGCGCAATGTCGTAGCTTCCGCGCATATCGGCGCCCACTACCTGAATATCGACCGGCGCGGGCAATCCAAAATTGAGAATTTGCGACACGATATCGGCGGGCTGGAAGAAGAACTCCACGCCCGGAAAACGCGTCGGGAGTTCGCGGCGCAACCGGCGCACGTACTGCGCCGTCGGATGATGGTGTTCCGCATTCAGCGAAATCAGAATCTCCGCGTCACCCGTCCCAATTACGCCCGAACTGCCGTAGGAAAGATTCAAGCCGGAATACGGGACGCCGATGTTGTCCAGTACAGTCTGCAACTCTTCCTTCGGAATCTCGCTGCGCAGCACGCGCTCCACTTCATCGCACAGACGCGCTGTTTCTTCCACACGCAGGCCAGGCCGGGCGCGGACGTGCAAACGAATCAGGCCCGCATCCACCTGCGGAAAAAAGTCCCGCCCCAGAAAGAACACCAGCCCCAGCGACAGAAAACAGAAAGCCGCAAAGCCAAGGGAGAATAATTTCCGGTGCTCAAGCGTGGTTTCGAGCAGTTGCCGATAGCCGTCGCGGAATCTTTCGAACCAGCGCTCAAATCGGCGCTGGGATTTTCCCAGGAAGCTTTTCGGCTCGGCGACGCGGTGCTCGTGCCCGCGCATGATGAACATCACCATGGTCGGGATCAGGGTCCGTGACAGCAGATACGACGCCAGCATGGCAAAGGACACGGCTTCCGCCAGCGGAACGAAAAGAAACTTCGCGACTCCGGTCAGAAAAAACATGGGCACAAACACAATGCAGATACTCAGCGTCGATACGAACGCGGGCACAGCGACCTGTTGCGCGCCGTCGAGGATGGCCTTCTTCATTTCCTTGCCCATGGCCAAATTGCGCTCGATGTTTTCGATCTCCACCGTCGCATCATCGACCAGGATGCCGACTGCGAGCGCCAGTCCTCCCAGGGTCATAATGTTGATGGTCTCGCCGAGCGCGCTCAGCAGAATTACGGAGACGAAAATGGACAAGGGAATCGATACCGCAATGATCAAAGTCGGACGCCAATCGCCGAGGAAGATCAGGATCATGACGGCGGTAAGACAGGCGGCGATCAGGCCTTCCCGTACGACTCCCTGAATCGCCGCGCGCACGAAAAGCGATTGATCAAACAGAGCCTTGATATTAAGGTCGCGCGGCAGCGACTGTGCCGCCAGCGGCACCATCGCCTTTATGGAATTGACGACGGTCAGCGTGGAAGCTCCGCCCAGTTTATAGATCGACATCAACACGCCGCGCACGCCGTCCTGCCGCACGATGTTGGTTTGCACCGCAAATCCGTCACGCACGTGCGCCACATCGCGCAGGTAAAGCGTGGACGAGTTCGAAGTCTTCACCGGCAGATCGTTCAGTTCGGCGACGGTCTGCGGCGTGCCGTTCATCTCCACGTTGTATTCAGTCGGCCCGATCTTGGTGGTACCTGCCGGCAGAATCAAATTCTGCGCGGACACCGCATTGACGATGTCGATGGGCGCCAAACCGTAGGCCTGGAGCTTGGCGGAATCGAGGTCCACCTGTATTTGGCGCGGCTTGCCGCCGTAAGGATAGGGAGTGGCCGCGCCCTGGACCGTGGTCAACTGCGTACGCAGAAAATTCTGCCCCAGATCGAACAACTGCTGCTCGGGCAGCGTCTTGCTGCTCAAGCCCAGTTGCACAATTGGCGTCGTGGATGCCGAGTAAGTGACGACCAGCGGCGGAGTCGTGCCCGGAGGCAGTCCGCGCAGCACGGTCTGGCACATCGCCGTCACTTGCGTCACCGCCATGGAAATATTGACACCGGGCCGGAAGAAGATCTTGATCACGGCTTTGCCGTTCAGCGACTGCGACTCCTGATGTTCGATGTCATTGACCGTGACCGTCAATCCGCGCTCGGAGTTGGTCACGATCCGGTCCGCCATCTCACTCGGCGACATACCGTCAAAGTTCCACACCACGCTGACGACGGGAATGTTGATGTCGGGGAAAATGTCGACCGGGGTGCGCAGAATGGTGATGGGCGTAAGAATGATGATGAGCAGTGCCATCACCACAAACGTGTAAGGACGCCGAAGCGCTAACGCAACAATCCACATAGGACTGACGAAAACTGGCAACGCTGAAAACGATACTGGCGGAAACCTGTATTGCCGAAGCCGCGGCCCCATACTGGCCTGCGAACTTCCCCGTAAGATTCAAAACAGTACGTTTCGGATTTAAATTATATTAGACTTTAGCCATGGCGCAAAATCATACCCGGAGGGCCGAGGCCAGGAACGGAAGTAATCGAGGTGACGGGAAGCGTCCGCCCGGCCGGCCCCGCAGCGAGGAATCGCGTCAGTCGATCCTGCGCAGCACCCTGAAGCTGCTCAAGCAGGATGGTGGATTCCCGGAGCTGAGCATTGAGGGCATCGCCGCCGACGCCAACGTTGGCAAGACAACTGTCTACCGTTGGTGGCCGACCAAGGCCGCTCTGGTCGCCGACGCCTTCTCCGCCAGTGCCGAGGAGGAACTGCGCTTCCCGAATACCGGCTCCGTACAAACTGACATGAGCCTGCAGATGAGGCGCGTGATTCGCATCTTCCGCTCCAAGCGCGGCAAGGTCGTGGCGGCGCTCGTCGCCGGAGGCCAATCGGATCCGGAGTTGATCGAGGCCTTTCGCGAGAGGTTCCTGTGGCCGAGACGCAGACAGGCCTATCAGACTCTGCAACGCGGCATCGACCGAGGTGAACTACCCGCCGACAGCGACCTCGACCTCATCCTCGACTCGCTCTACGGGCCGATTTACATGCGCTTTCTGATTCGCCACGACAAGCTCGACGAAAACTTCGCTGACGAAATTTGCGGACTGGTGCTGCAGGGGTTGAAACGCCGGCCGCAGGCCGGAAATTAGAGCGCGCTCAAAACTGCCACGAACTGCACCTCCGACCATGGGAACAACCCAACCTCTAAGCCCTTTACCTGCTGAAACTTACCGTTTAATCACGAAATCGCACCGATGCCTGATAGGCCTTGCGCTAAATCGCCGCCGCAATTAGAATTAAATTGCGACCGAAAGAGTCGGAGTTTAATCCGACTATATAGGTCGGCATTCGCCGGCATGTTGAAACTAACGAAAAAAGCGGACTACGGGCTCATGGCTATGAAGCATCTGGCCGAGCACGCCGACCAGGGCGCATGCAGCGCCAAGGATGTGGCAGAGGCCTATGGCATCCCACAGGAAGCGTTGGCGAAGATCCTGCAACGGCTGGCGAAGGTCGGTTTGATACGGTCCCAGCATGGCATGAACGGCGGTTACACGCTGACGCGAGATCCGAAGGCGATTTCGGCGTTCGAAGTAATCAAGGCGATTGACGGACCGCTGTTCATTACGTCGTGCGTGACCGTGCGCGGCGAATGCGGGCAGAGCGATCGATGCACGATTCGCGAGCCGTTGCGGAAAGTGAATGAAAGCATCGAGCAGGTGCTGAAGAACATCATGATTTCGCAGATGAAGGAAGAGCCGGAAGTCATCGATGTAAAGAAATCGGACACCAAGAAGCTGGAGACCAGGAAGCCGGCGGAGCTGGTAACGATTTCGTAACCAGATTTCTTGACGACGGCTTTTCGGCCGCGAGTTAAGGCATTTTCGAGTTAAAGCTTTTTAAGGAGAAAAGCAATCATGAGTACGAATGGCAACCAGGCGACCCCGACCAATCATGGTGTGGAACAACGTGCGGAACAGCATGCGGCTCCCGATGGAATCAAGCTGCCCATCTACATGGATAATCACGCGACCACGCCCATGGACCCGCGCGTTCTGGAAGAAATGCTGCCCTACTTCATGGAGAAGTTCGGCAATGCCGCAAGCCGCAATCACCCGTTCGGATGGGTGGCGGAAGAGGCGGTCGAGCTGTCGCGCGAACGAATCGCAAAGCTGATCGGCGCGACCGCGAAAGAGATCATCTTCACCTCGGGCGCCACCGAAAGCGACAACCTCGCGATCAAGGGCGTGGCCGAGATGTACCGCGAGAAAGGCAACCACATCATCACCGCGGTCACCGAACACAAGGCCGTGCTCGACACCTGCAAGCATCTTGAGAAACTCGGCTTTCGCGTGACCTATCTGCCGGTGCAAAAGGACGGGTTGGTTGACCTCGATGACCTGAAGCGCGCGATGGACGAGAAGACGATCCTGGTCACGATCATGGCAGCGAACAACGAGATCGGCGTACTACAGCCGATCGCGGAAATCGGCAAGCTATGTCGCGAACGGGGCGTGATCTTCCACTCCGACGCGGTACAGGCAATCGGCAAGGTGCCGATCGACGTGAACAAGATGAACCTCGATGTCGCGTCCATCACCGGGCACAAGCTGTATGGGCCGAAAGGTGCGGGCGCGCTTTACGTGCGCCGCAAGAATCCGCGAGTGCAGTTGGTGGCGCAGATTGACGGCGGCGGACACGAGCGCGGCATGCGCTCCGGAACGCTCAATGTTCCCGGCATCGCCGGCCTCGGCAAGGCGTGCGCCATCGCGCAGGAAGAGATGCCGCAGGAATCCTGTAAAATGGCGGGCCTGCGCAACCGGCTGAAAGACAGCATCATGAGCCGGCTTGACGAAGTGTATATCAACGGCTCCATGGAACATCGCTTGCCCGGCAATCTGAACATCAGCTTTGCCTATGTGGAGGGCGAGTCGCTTTTGATGGGCATCAACGATATCGCGGTTTCAAGCGGATCGGCATGCACCTCGGCGACACTTGAACCATCTTATGTATTGAAGGCTCTCGGCACGGGCGACGATCTGGCGCACAGCTCGATCCGGTTCGGCATCGGACGATTCAACACCGAAGCCGAGATCGATTACGTGGCCGACCGCGTGGTTGAGACGGTATTGCGTCTGCGCGAACTCTCGCCACTCTACGAAATGGCGAAAGAGGGTGTGGACTTGAAGAGTGTGAAGTGGGCGGCGGAAGCGCACTAGAGGCGGTGGCTTTGGTGCAACTTTGAAAATTTTAAGAAGGGGTCTTTAACAAGGGGTGAAAAGAAATGTCATACAGCGATAAGGTGATCGACCACTACAACAATCCACGCAACGTGGGTTCAATGGACAAGAAGGATGCCGATGTGGGCACCGGGCTGGTCGGCGCGCCGGAGTGCGGCGACGTGATGAAGCTGCAGATCAAGGTCAACCCGCAGACCAACATCATCGAAGACGCCAAGTTCAAAACCTTCGGTTGCGGTTCGGCGATTGCGTCGTCTTCGCTGGCGACGGAGTGGGTCAAGGGCAAAACCGTTGACCAGGCCCTGGAGATCAAGAACACCGAGATCGTGAAGGAACTGGCCTTGCCGCCGGTGAAAATTCACTGCTCGGTGTTGGCCGAGGATGCGATCCGAGCCGCGATCGGCGACTGGAAGAAGAAACAGGAAGCCGGGAAACCTGCGACAGTGCAGACGGCACAGTAAGTCAATTGTCGTAGAGACGGGGCTCGCCCCGTCTCCCGCCGCCAAGGAGACGCGGCAAGCCGCGTCTCTACGGGAAAATAGAATCAACCATGGATCAAGCAGTCAAAGACGAAGCGGTCAAAACCGCTGCGCCCACGGCTCCGGCCAAGGGCATTCAGGTGACCGACAACGCGCTCAAGAAGATTCGCTCAGCGATGGTGAAAGAAAATGTTTCGCCGGAGCAGGGTGGGCTTCGTTTGGGCGTGCAGGGCGGCGGATGCTCGGGCCTGACTTACAACATACGGTTCGATACGCAACCGCGTGAGCGCGACCGTGTGTTTCAGTTCGGAGATGTGCGAGTTTTTGTGGACCCGAAGTCCTTCATCTATCTGCACGGGATGACTCTCGATTACCAGGAAACCCTGATGCAGCAGGGATTCGTGTTCGTGAACCCGAATTCGACCAAGTCCTGCGGCTGCGGGAGTTCGTTCTCGTAGAGATGATTTTGTAATTTGGTAATCGGGTAAATTTGCAATTTAAAACCTGCAAGGCCGATTGCCTTCAAATTACAAAATTACCCGATTACAAAATTACAAAATGACCGAATCCAAATCGTCTTTGATCATTCCCGGACAATCGCCCGGAGAGGCAACTCCACGTTGCTGGTCGTGCGGCACGATGCGCGCGGTGCATTTCTGCAACTCCTGCGGCAAAGTGCAGCCGCCGGTTCCGGTGGACTATTTCGCGTTTTTTGGATTTCCGCGCAAGCTCAACCTGGACACGGCCGCGCTGGAAAAAGAGTTCTACGCGCTGAGTCGCCGGCTCCATCCCGACCTATTTGCGCAGGCGAATCCCGAGGAACGTGCTTTTAGCCTGGAGCAAAGTTCGATGCTCAACGACGCCTACCGCACGCTGAAAGATCCGATCAAGCGCACGGAGTACCTGTTACGCCTCGAGGGCGTCGAATTGGAAGAGCAATCGAAACAGGCGACGGAAAAGGCCCGCGCTACCGGGGAATTGAAGAAGCAGGTCGTGCCTCCCGATCTTTTGGAGGAAGTCTTCGAACTCAACATGCATCTGGAAGAACTGCGCATGCAGAAAAAGATGGGCGAAGATGACCCCGCTTTGCTTGAGGAAATCGGTAAGGCCAAGCTTTCGCTGGAGGAAAAATACGATGCGCTCTTCAACGAACTCAGGACCGAATGGAATAACTGGGACAAATTCGTGGACAACGGAACCGAAGCCGACCGGCGGAAGATCCTCGACCGGATGCTGGATGTGCTGAACCGCAGGAACTATATCCGGAACCTGGTACGCGACGTGAATGAGGCATTGGAAGACTAAGTCAGAAGTAAGAAGTTAGATTGCAGAAGTAAAACCATGCGTGGGTTTGGTTTTCACTTCTGCAATCTGACTTCTGAATTCTGCAATTAAAAAGATGGCTACTGATTACATCGTCGGGATCGATCTCGGCACCACCAACTCGCTGGTGGCCTACATGCAAGGGGATTCCCCTGTCGTCATTCCCGGAGAAGACGGGCTGAACCTTGTGCCCTCGGTGGTGGCGCTCGATGAGAAGAACCAGATCGTGGTGGGCAACGCCGCGCGCAAGTATCTGATCGAAACGCCGGAGCGGGCGGTTTACTCCGTCAAGCGTCTGATGGGGCGCGGCGTCGAGGATATACAGGACGAACTGAAGCTGTTTCCGTTCCAGTTGGCGGACGACTTGCAGTCAGGGGAAGTTATCCGTATCAAGCTGGGTGAAAAAACCTTCACGCCACCGGAAGTGTCGGCCTTCATCCTGCGCCAACTGAAGCGCAATGCCGAGCGGTTCTTCGGTGCGCCCGTAACCCAGGCGGTCATCACTGTCCCCGCATACTTTAATGACGCGCAGCGTCAGGCAACGAAAGATGCCGGTCGCATCGCCGGGCTGAATGTTTTGCGGCTGGTGAACGAACCGACGGCAGCATCGCTCGCTTACGGTCTGGACAAGAAGAAGCACGGCGTCGTTGTGGTTTACGATCTGGGCGGCGGCACGTTCGACATCTCGATTCTCAAACTGCACGACGGCATTTTCGAGGTGATTGCCACCAATGGCGACACGCATCTCGGCGGCGACGACATCGACAACCTGCTGATCGCGATCGCGCTCGACGACATTCGCGGCGAGTTCGGGCTCGGATTCGAGAACGAAGTCCGGCGCAGCGGCGAAGCGGTGGCGCGCATCCGCCAGGCCGTGATTGAGGCCAAGATTGCTCTTTCGTCGCAGCCTGCGGCAAGACTTGATGTCGATTTCCCCGGTGGAAAGAAGTATCAGCGGGAAATTTCGCTCGAAGTTTTCGAGCAGATGATCCAACCGATCATTGACCGCACCGTCGGCCCCTGCAAGCAGGCACTCAAAGATGCAAACCTGAAGCCCGAACAAATCGACGAGGTAGTGCTGGTCGGAGGCTCAACGCGCATTCCAAAAGTGCGGCGGTTGGTACAGGATCTGTTTCAACGCGTGCCGCACACGGACTTAAATCCGGACGAAGTAGTGGCGCTCGGCGCGGCCGTGCAGGCAAATATTCTCGGCGGCGGCTCTGATATCACGAAAGAGATGCTGTTACTCGACGTAACTCCGCTTTCTCTGGGAATTGAAGTGGCGGGCGGCGTGACCGATAAAATCATCCTGCGCAACTCGACAGTGCCGGCTTCGGCGACGCAGTATTACACGACCCAGGTGGATGGCCAAACCAACGTCGCAATTCACGTGCTGCAAGGCGAACGCGAACTGGCGCGGGATTGCCGGTCGCTGGCGCGCTTCGACCTGAAGGGCATTCCACCCATGCCCGCCGGCCTGCCGCGCATTGAAGTGAAGTTTCTGATCGACGCCAACGGCATCTTGCGCGTCTCGGCGCGCGAGCAGCGCAGCGGAAAAGAGGCTGAGATCGACGTCCAGCCCACTTACGGCCTCACCGACGAACAGGTCGAGAACATGCTGCTTGAATCGTTCGACTATGCGGAAGAGGATTTCCGGCAGCGGCAGGTCATTGAAGCGCGACGCGAAGCAGACACGATCCTGACGGCGCTCGCGAAAGCGAAGAAGAATCCGGCCTGGCAGGAGCTCACGAGCGAGGAACGCAGCAAAGTAGAGACGCTGGAGAACGCTCTTGTTACGGTGAAGGATGGCGACGACTATCACGCGATCCGCGGAGGCATTGACGCGCTGAACGAGGCCACGATGCGTTTGGCGGAATTAATGATGGATATGGCCGTTTCGACAGCACTAAAAGGAAAGGCCATGAACGATACGGATCTTGAGGAAGGCCCGAAGGCCGGCCATCCCGTGGCGAAGGCAGAATTTGAATAAAGCAGGTTCTTACATGTCTGAAGAAGAAAAGCAGGGAACTGGAACAACCACAGTGGATGCTCCCGATGAAAACACGGTTCAGGTTACCTTCCTTCCGGAAGGCAAGACGGTGACCTTCGAACACGGCAAGCTGCCGTACAAAGACCATGGCAAGGAAGAGTCGCTGCTCGATGTAGCGTTAAACTTCGGCGTTCATCTCGATCATGCCTGCGGAGGAAACTGCGCCTGCACGACCTGCCACGTCTGGGTGAAAGAAGGCGCCGACCTGATCTCGGAGATGGAAGACGACGAAGCCGACAAGCTCGACATGGCCGCCGATCTTCAGCTAAACTCGCGCCTCGGATGCCAGACCGTGATCAAGAAGCCGGGCAAAGTGGTCGTCGAAATCCCGGCGTGGAACCGGAATTACGTTTCGGAAGAGCATTAAACAAACCCGCTTTTACCTTTGGCTCTTAGCCAAACCGAGATCAGGATTGGTTAAGCGCGAACGACCATGAGGAGTCATCATTCATGCCAAAAGAACTCACCTGGAGCGATTCTGAAGACATCGGGATTCTGCTCTCTGAAACCCATCCGAAACTCGACCCGCTCGCGGTCCGTTTCACCGACCTGCACAAATATGTAATCGCGCTCCCCGGCTTCAAAGACGACCCCACGAAATCGAGCGAAGCCAAGCTGGAAGCGATCCAGATGGCATGGCATGCCGAGGTTCTCGACCGAACCCAGGGATAAGGTGCCGCGCTGGTGCGCCTGGTCCGAACACCCCGGGCGGGACGGGCGAGGACGCCCGTCGCTCCACAAGCACCCCTAATCAGCGAACGGCCACTGTGCTGGGCGCCGCGTCTTCCACGCTCGCCTCACGCAAAAACTTCGCAGCCTCTTCGGGCGGTGTGGGGTTGATGTAGAAACCGGTTCCCCATTCAAATCCCGCCGTCTTAGTCAGTTTGGGCATGAATTCGATGTGCCAGTGGTAATACTCGTTGGTGGGATCCTGCACCGGCGACGTATGTATGACCAGGTTGTACGGCGGATTGTCGAGCACGCGGTCCGCTTTCATCAGCAGCAACTTGAGCGCTTTCGCGAGGTTTTCAAACATGCGCGACGACGAGTTCTCGAAGGCAGACTCGTGGCTCTTGGGGAGGATCCAGGTTTCAAAGGGAAACCGCGGAGCATACGGGGCGAGAGTCAGAAAATCTTCGTTCTCAGCCACCACTCGGATGCCGCTTTCGGTTTCCTGCCGGATGGCGTCGCAGAAGACGCAGCGCTCTTTGTAGATGTAATACTGTTTGGCTCCCTGCAGTTCCTCAACCACGTAGATGGGCACAATCGGCAGCGCGATCAGTTGCGAGTGAGCGTGCTCGAGCGACGCGCCGGCTGCTTCTCCGTGGTTCTTGAAGAGCAGAATGTACTTGAAGCGCCGGTCTTTTTTGAGGTCGAGAATGCGATCGCGCTCGGCCCATAGAACGTCTTCGATCCTTTTCGGCGGAAGCGAGGCCAGGGTGGCATTGTGGTCGGGCGTTTCGATGATGACTTCGTGGGCGCCGATGCCATTCATCTTGTCAAACATGCCCTCGGCCTGCTTATTCAAATTCCCTTCAATGCCGAGCGCCGGGAACTTGTTTGGAACGACGCGGACGGTCCAACCCGGAGTGTCTCTCTGCGGAGGATTGCCGTTGGTGCTTGGGCGGAACGCCAGGATCTCCGGCGGAGTTTTGCTTTCATTGCCATAACAGAAAGGACAGAATCCGCCCCTGATCTTCACAGGTTCGCGCACAAAGTCGGTAGGCCGCTTGGCGCGATCCGTGGAAATAATCACCCACCGGCCCACGATGGGGTCTTTTCTTAGTTCAGGCACGTACTAAATCCTTTCAGTTGGAGTCCGCAAACTTACGATTGTACGATAGGGGAAACGCATTTTGAAACAGCTCGAATGAGGGCCGGCTGTGGCCGCGCTCATAGTATACGGCGAGCACGTCGAACCGCCACTTCACCCCATCCCGCGAAAGGCGCGCGGGCTGGGGACCCCGCTCCACCCCATCCCGCGAAAGGTGCGCGGGCTGGGGACCCGGCTGGCACGATGAGGGCATCTGGCGCAGGAAGTCGCGGGCGACCAGTGATAACTCCCTTTGTTTATCGCGATCTACGGCGGCTTCGGCGGGCTTGAGGTCACGCTTCGTCCGAGTTTTCACCTCGATAAAACACAGGAAATCCTGATCCCAGCCGACGAGATCCAGTTCGCCGCGATGATGCGGGGAGCGGTAGTTGCGGGAGATAATCGTGTAGCCCCGCCGGCGAAGGTAGAAATAGGCGTCTTCCTCACCGCGTCGGCCAGTACGCTGGTGCGCTGGCATATCCTCCGGCGAGAGCGTTTTTGCTGCCAGCCAGTCCAGTGCGCGTAGAGTGGCTTGTGTCAGGCGTCCGGTAAACATCAAAAGCTCCATCTTCACCCTAGCTTGGATCTAACGTGCGTTATGTGATCCGGGTCACTGCGCATCCGGTACAATTCGCCGCTCGGCTCTGGCCGACCGCTAGCCGCGATTCAGCTCACGACTTCCCGAGACAGGCAAGGCAGTTGCTTCGACCGGCTTCCCTTTGTCCACATTCCTTATTCCTTTTTCCCAAGGGTCCGCCAGCAGCTGCCAGCTATTTGCGCAGCTTGCTAGATCCTGAAAAGAATCACTTGCGATGGAACAGGTGGCGAACGCCGTCGCGGAGCTCTGGCCGAACTTCGCGCCATAATTCTCGGCCGGAGCTGTGCGTCAAGGGCGCAGGAGTAAAAGCCAGTACTAACATTGCAATCGCAAGCACAGCGAGCGACTTTCGCGGCGCGGAGATTCCCGGACGGCTCGGAATCCGCGGATGGTGGCTGGTCAGCCACAGCACTACGGCCCAAATCAGCCAGCCGATCCAGCAGTACTTGGCAAGTGGGACGAGAGCGACCACAACGGCCAGGGAAACCCAGCGGTGCAGTTTTGGAAACACCGAGAACAGAATGTGCCCGCCATCGAGTTGGCCGCCGGGCAACAGGTTCAGCGCAGTCGCAAACATTCCCACCCACCCGGCGACTGCGATCGGATGCAAGGACAGTGATGCTAGCGGTACGTCGAGGCGCAGCAGGCGGGCTGCAAGATGAAAGGCGAGGGGAAATCCCGGTTCATTCTCGAGTGGTGCGCTGCCGAACATCAGCGGATGGGACAACGAAAGTCCCACTAGCACAGCCGCACATGAGGGGATAAAACCCGCAATCGGACCCGCAATCCCAATATCGAACAATGCAGCGCGATTGGGGATCGGGCCCTTAAT
>JBEKYF010000022.1:0-52872 GCA_049511255.1 Terriglobales bacterium
CCAAAACCGACTTGCCACCACAGGAGGCGGCAGGATAGAACAATCTCAGTCCTGGACGGCCACTTCCGTTGGCCGGTTTTGAAGTGATAACCGTTGGCCGCTTTTGAAGTGATCACTGAGGCCGTCCGCGACCTCCATGCCAGCGTAGGTCATATCGCCGTACCGACCAGCGCTGTGTCATCCAGGAAGCAGTTCAGATTATGACCGTCAACGGCTAATCTCTGCATCCCCATAAAAAGCCCATCAGTGGTAAGCTGATGGGCTCTTTCTATTGGTGCTAACTTGGCTTCTCCGCCTTGTAGGTGGATAGGAACTTCGTCAGGGCGTTGGAGGGCTCGGCATTGGCTGCCACCTTCGATCTATCCGCAGGTGTCATACCAAATCTTCCGCACAGGCTTATCAACGCATTGAGCTCCATGATGCGTATTTTTCCAGCCCGCAACTTGACCGCCAGACGAACCAAGACCTCGAACATGATTCGGTCAGAGACACACGCCACCCCTGGCGGCAGTTGGTCTGCTATCTCCACCCATACTGCCTTAGCCTGGGCGTCCAGATGCTCTGGAGGGTCTCCCAACGGTCGGTCAGACACAGGCTCATTGGCTCTGTCCTTCTGGCGGGACGGGTGGGCAAGAAACGACCCGCTGGCTTCAAGCATAACGGTTGGAACTCTCGGCTTGGGCATGTTTTTACTCGCTTTCTGGTCTGAAACTCAACTTGGGAATCGGCTTTCTGGCTAAAAACCGGGCGCGTCGGGCATTTTAGACCCTCTCCTGGGAGATTGGACGGGGCGCGGGGTCAATGACTTACGATAAACGCACTCGCACGGGTAGGGCGCGGTGGCTCTGTCATTGACCTATCTCATTTTTCTCTGTTTTCAGTCCACTACGCAGCCACTACGCAGGTTTCTTATCCACGAGGCTTGCGTAGTGCGTAATCGAGTGTATCTCTCCCGTACGTCATAGATAATAATAACTAACTCACTACGCAAGACACTACGCAAGCACTACGCAAGTCACTACGCAAACTCCCAAGGGTATAAGAGCCTGCGTAGTGACTACCACCCAAGTTCGTCGGTCTTATCATCCACAACCACCACCGTGGGAGTCTCTTGACCGTGCAACTGCCAGACCCATTTATAGCCAGACTCCTTGTTCTTATCTGGCTTCTTGTGCCCTTCGAGAGTGTTATAGGCTCGGTATAGGGTGTCATGCGAAATCCCAAACTTTTGTTGGGCTTCGGCTTGGAGAGTCTCGGAGACATGAGGCTTGCAGTCTTTCAACCGCTCCAAAAGAAACGTCTTGGCTCGGTCTATCTTTCTCACTTCTGGGTCACTCGTCACCACCAAGGTGTCATTGAACAACTTGGCCGTTTTTCCAGCCCACACTGCCAGCGGCGTCTCATCCGTCTCACCGTTCGCGGCCGTGAAAGTCTTGCTCTCCATTTTGAACTTGAAGTTATTGCCAGACGCCGAGTTACTGACCCGAATGTCCTGGACGAGAAACTCATCAGTCTGTTCCTCCTTGGTGAAACCCCAAGCGGCTCTGGTCGAGGCGGAGAAGGCTTTGCTGAATCCAACTCGATTCAACCCCAGACCTGTGCCTTTGTTGAAGTGATTGACCATGATTACGGCGACATTGTATTTCTCCACCAAGACCTTGAATGGCGTGAGCACTCGCCGAATGTCCTGCTCCTTGTTTACGTCAATGGAGGAGAGGTGATTGATTACAGGGTCTAAGATAATCAATCGAGTATCTGGGGTCGCTTTCAGATACTCGTCCAGAAGGCTCAGGTTCTTCTCCACACAGAAGTCATGGTCGGCGACACTCTCGCCAATCACGTCCTCGCAGGATAGAAACCCAATGTTCTCCATGTCCGCGCCAGCCACTTCCAGTTTGGGTCTGACCATGCTTCGGATGTTCTCCTCGCTGGCGACCATAAGAACCTTGGAAGATGGATTTGGGTTCTGGGCGTCCCAAAAGTCTGTCCCCGTGCTAACTCGCGCGGCGATGTAGGCACAAAGCGTTCCTTTACCACTGCCCGGCTCACCACTGAACAGGTTGAGGGCGCCAGATACAATGCGGTGCTTCCACATCCAGTTCACTATTTCGTTTTTCATTTCACTTGCCTTCGTTACTTTCAACCGAGACCTGGAGATGGACACGACCACGCCCACTTCCTTGAACGCGGCGGCAATGGTTCGGTCGGCGTAATCGGGTCTGCTCCATTTCAATCGGAACAGTTCAGACGCAGCCATCGCCTGCTTTATCTCCTCCACCGTCTTGCCTTGGCGGACGAGTTTGCAGCACAGCGCAAAGTCTTCCTCACTGTGGCTCTTATGTGCTGGCACCGAACTGTTCACAATGTGAACCGTTTCAGATTGGCGGTAGTTCGGGTCAGCACCGTCCAGCATTCTCTGGTGGAGGCTGGTCAGGTCAAACGCGCGAATCGGTTTGCTGACCAGAACGTCGTCAGTAATCGTGAGATACCTGGGCGAGTTGTAGTCATACATCTCTATCCGACCACGGCGATTACCGCCAGGAGGGACTTCACCACGCAGCCAGATGTGGACGCCTGTTTTGCTCGGGCTTATTTCCGTATAGGACTGGCACTCGCCTATGATTGACTGTGCCCACGGCTCGATAACTCCCGTGGCAGGGTCTCTCACTTTGTCGAGGTCGATGCACACCAGACCATCTTTGACCACGCAGCCGACGCCATTGCCGACCTTGCTGCTAACGGCAGTCTCGAAGTCTGACCAAGTGGTCGGGTCGTTTGTCTTTGCCTTGCCGCCGCCGTCAGAACGGTAGGGCACTTTGGTTTTCTTTCCGTCTCGCTCCTCTAACCGCCAGCGGAGCCAAATCTGGCGTTCTTTCAACTCTTGCGGAATGTTATTCCATCTTGCAGGGCGCGGAGTAGGAACCCCGGCGCACATAAGGTCGGTGGAGGCTGCCGACATTACTGTTTGTGCTCCTGTTTGTATTGAATGAACTCTTTGATGTCGGCGCACAGTTTGTCAATGTCTCCGCCGTAAAGCCCGTCGGCAACGTGAAACAAAGAGGCGATAAGTCTGGATGCTTGATTGTTGGTGAGGGTTGCGGCGTATTCGGACGAGAAACCAAACTGTTCAATGCGGACTATCTGTCGAATGCTTGCCATTGAAATGGCTCCTTTCTGGATTTATGCTGCTTACTACTTCTATTATCTCGCAGAAGTGCGTTCTACCAAACGCTCACTCCTATGTAGTATGTGGTCGCTTAGCGACCGACACGGATTTATTGTCAACCAGCGGACTGAAAACATACTTCCTTGTAAGTGGTTGATAGTGAGAGAGATTGAAAACACACTCTAACGAGGGACTGAAAACATTATTAGGAGAGGTGATGGAGGGACTGAAAACACCCACATTAGAGACGCTGTGAGGGGTTAGACGTTTCAAGGGTCAGACGCGGGCTAACTCCTCCGTAGGCGAAGGCTGGTGAGCGGCGCGGGGCACTGTAGGGAGGGCTTGTATGGAATCCAGACAAGTAAACAGTTGAACCACGTCCGTGCTATTCTGTTCCGTCGCAACTGCGACCAGGAGCACATACATTGAGCAGAGCCAGTATTATTGCAGAGACTCGGCAGGACATCGCCCGCATGGAAAAGGTTATTGAGCTACTCGGTGGTGGCAGGACTGTATCAATAGACGAGGTCGTGGGCAAATCAGGCAAAAAGACACGGCGCAAGATATCCGCTGCTGGTCGGAAGAGAATCGCAGCCGCACAGAAAGCTCGTTGGGCGAAGGTACGAGCAGGCAAGAAAGTTAGCTGACCCGCTTCGATTGTGCCCACTCCTTGAGGTCAAAGCCTTCCGGTGGTGCCTGCTTGACCTCACGCCAGTAGTTCTCCAATGCTGTATAACCCGCTTCTGTCTGGTCGTAAGGCTTTATCACTACTGGTTCCCGAACAACGGCAGGTTTGGATTGAGGTTCGGCAGGCGTGGTCAGTTTGAAAACGATAATCTGTCCGCCCTCTTCCAGTTCTTTATCGACTGCCAAGAACTTGTATCCTGTTTCAAAGGAACAACATTGGAGTTCCCCATGCACCTTTTAGTGGTCATTGGTGCTGATCCCTGCGCAAGACGTTCTCGTACCCAGCAGGCAGCCACATTTGCAAGTCCTTCTTGACGTAGTGCGCTACCTTCAACTTCGCACACAACGCAATTATTGTTTCGGTGTAGCTTTTCCAGTCCGTAGTTTTAGTCATTTTGTCATAATTGATTCGGCCAATCTTGAACAGGTCTACAAACTTGTGACAGGCTTTCACTATGGCGAGGCTGGATTGAACATCAAGCGTTGGCTCTAAGCTGACCCACGTAAAGATGCCTGCCTCGTGGAATGCTTTCAGTGCCTTGATCCGATCACCGGGCAAGGCTGCTGCTTTTTCCCACTTCAAAGAGAAAGCGTCATCAAGGCTGGTCAGGGTTGAAGCGAAGGCGTCTCGTTTGGGTCGGAACAAATCCAAATCCCGCAAGGCCCTAGTTCCGCCTTTCGTCAAAGTGCAGACCGCCATTCCGTGCGCCTGTAAAACTTCGATCACTTGGCGGGTCAAAGTTGTATCGCCCAGATGGTACGGGTCAGTGGTAAAACTCAGCATCACCTGCTGATCGGCCTTCCCCGCCTGCTGGTACTTGATTGCATCTTTTGTGATGTTGGCAAGGTAGTCTGGGCGTGGGACGGCTCCCTTATCGAATTCAGCCCGACTCATTTTCAAGACTTGCGGTACGTAGCAGTAGGAGCACTTGTGCCCACATCCTTTATAGGGGTTGGCAGCCAGCGGAGAATACTCGCCAGCCTGACCAGCGGGTGCGTAGATGTATTGGCACCCACGGACGGCGTTTTCGGCCAGAACGTTAGCAGGCTCGCCGCCACTCAAAACTTTCAACAAACTTGAACTGCCCTGCTCGTCAGGGCCTACAGGCGGAACGGGAACAGACTCAACGGCGATCTCTTCTATCGTGATTTTGAAACGGCGCACCGGCATCAGCTTTTGAAGCATTGCTGTTAGCTTTTCTTCAAGGCTCCCAACAGAATCAAGGGGCGAAAATAAAGTCTTTAACTTGCGGGCTAGCTTTTCGTCCCTGGCTCTCCTTCTCTTTGCCAAATCTGCGGCTCTATTCTGTGCAATTATTTCTGCGTTGGATTCGTTCTCTTCCTCGCCGTCTCCGTTTTCGACGACTGGTGGTTCCGTGTTTATGGGGGTCTCAGGGTGGGAAGTTCCTTCCCACTTCGGTTCCGTGTTTATGCGGGTCTCAGCGTGGGGGTGGGAAGTTTCTTGCGTCGGCATTTCATCGGCGAGGGCGATCATCATGTTGACCGCCCGCTTCGTGTGGTGCAACTTCTCGGCACAGAACGAGGCCCACGTTTCGCAGCCCAGAATGTTTCTGCCCCGCCCCTTCTCTTGAAAGTAACCCCGCAACTCAATTAGTTCGGGCTTGAGTTCCTTCAACTTGACGCACATTGCGTCTTCAAGCCGCTTTAGAATGACCTTTGCTAAGGCGTCAGCTTTTTTATGACTGCTCAGTTCTTTTTGCTTTTTCGTCATTGTGTCCTCCCTTTTTTCTTGGCGGACGCACGAGCAACCAAGGCGGTGAGAACCGTTAACGGCATTCGGTAGAGTGTTCTGGTTCCTGTGGTGAGTTTCAGCACGCCCTGTGTGGAACGCATTAGGCGCAGGCTGGTGTCTGAAGACACGTTCAAACGAACGGCAACTTCCGCCGTGGTCAACATGGGTTCTTGCATGGATATTTCCTGTGGATCGTGGGATTGCCATTGATCCGGGCGGGACGGGCTTGAGGGTCTCTAGCGGACCGCTCGTCGAATGTCGGTGCTTGTCAGAGGTTGACTGCGTTCCGAGAGACTATTAAGTCAACCTAGCGGTTAACTTACAAAGTAATTGTATCACGCTTGGGCAGTGTCAGCGGATAGGGCGTCAATAATAGATAATCATTAGTTCATGACTGCTGTCTTGGTTCAGCCTGTCCGCATCTGCATATCGAACTGCTCGGCGGGGTCAAGACTGAATCAGTACACAAGGCCGTTGGCAAACCACGCAAAGCACGGCGGAAGATGTCCGCTGCTGGTAGGAAGAGAATCGCAGCCGCACAGCGGGCGAGATGGGCGAAGATTCGGGCAGCAAAGAAGACCACATGGACCTGAGTTCGTCGCCAGCAAAATTCAGCTGTGATAGCCAAGACTTGACCTTGCACGCCGTGCTGTCGGATGGGGACAGTGCTGTCAGGTAGACCCTTGGGTGGGGGCGAACAAAAGGCGCAAAGTTGCGATAACGCCTGTTAGCGGTAGTTGAGAATTCCTGCTCGGCGCTGGATAGCCTATGCCACTACTGCAGCTTTGCGTACTCGGCTTTGGCTTGCTTCAGGATGGGGATGTCGGGGTCGGCGTCTTTCCAGAGGGTGAGGAAATCTTTGTAGGCGGCGAGCGCCCGGACGCGGGCAGCATCGGCATCGGCTCCCTGCGAGGTTCTTGTCTGCAAGGCGTTGGCACGAGCTACTCCCAGATGCGCCAACGCTCCCGTCCAGCAGTTCCAGACAATACCGCTGTGGTCGAGAATCTTCTGAAACTCGGCTGCGGCGGGTTTGCCCTGTCCGGCGGCCAAGTATGCCTCTCCGTGTACATACACATGATAGAGGCAGGAAATATTCATGACGAACGGAACATACCCTAACTCGATGGGTGAAGCAGCTTTCAAGGTATCTAAGGCGAGAGCCGGATTCTTTTTATCCAGTGCCAATTGCGCCTGAATCGCGGGCAGCCAAAGCGACTGCATCTGCGTGTCCAGCGGAAAGCGCTTCCCTAAGTCTTGCGCCAAGGATTCGGCTCGTCTCATGTCGCCCGCCATGGCAAATGCAAGTGCCGCTTCGCTCTCGACGCCCCGACTCGCGGGAGCAAGCTTTAAAGCCTCCGCCGCTGACGGCCGCGCTTCTGTGGTGTTGCCGTAAGCGGCTTCTTCGAGAGCAGCATTCGCCTGCCATATTGCCCCATTTTCTTTGCTGTCAGCCCGGATTGCCGAGTCCACCGCCCGCTTGGTCAGTTCCCGCGCCTTGCTAAGATGACCGGCATACGCCTCCGTGTCGGATGCGAGCGCAAGTCCGACGTTCCGAAATTCGGGCTTACCCTCAAGCCACTGTTGCTGTTCCGCCATCGCGGCGGAGTCAGACGTGAGAAAGCCAAGAGCATAGAAAACATTGCGGAGCAAGTAATCATCCAGTTTTCGCGCCTGCGCCTCGTGGATAACCTGCCGCGTTTCGTCGAAGCGCTGCAAGGCAAGCGCGTAGTTGGCGAGATCCTCGTACTCACTTACAGCATCCGGTGCAAGGCGTACGGCTTGCCTGGTGATCTCCGCGGCTTTCTCATACTGCCCCTGTGCGCCGTACACTATGCCCAAATTGACGTACGCTGCATCTTCCCGCGGGTAGCTCTCAATCTCCTCCTGAAAGGTCTGGGCCGCTTTATCCAGTTCTCCCGTTACATACGAATAGTAGTCGGCGGTGATCGTCAGCTTTTCCCGTTCGCTGGCATGCCCCCGCAACTGGAATGCCTTGGTAAAGTATTCGCTGGCCCGTCCTAGCTCGCTGAGATTGGTGTAGTCGATCCCCACCGCCCTGTAGGCCATGGCAAAATTCGGATCAAGCTCGATGGCACGTTGATCGTAAGGCAGGCCTGCAGCGGCGCCTTTCTCGTTAGACGCCTTTCTACCAAGGCTGAGCGCTTTCAGAGCCTCGAGCGAAGGCGTGGTGGCCTGTTCGAGCGGAACATCAAACTTCTGCACCGTCGCCAGCGATTCGCCCAGCTTACTGCGCAGCCTGGATGCCGTCCCGCCCAGCGCGTCCAGCACCTTCTCCTTGGACGCCGCCGTCACCTGCTCCTCGGCCAGCGTGTCTCCGCTCTCGCAATTCACCGCCTTCAACCCCAGCACATACTCGCTGCCCAGATTGCCAATCGATCCGGCAAGGTAAGCCTTGCTGCCCGCCCGCTGGCAAAGCTCTCTGGCCACCTCGGGCGTGAGTCTCGGTTTCGTGCTCGCCGCATGGGTCATCAGTTGCAAGGTCTTCGCGACTTCGCTGTCAGAGAGCACATTCAAGAAAGGCGACTGCCGTAGGGAAATGCACAGCGCCGCTTTCAGCGTGTCGTCGAACACCGGATCGCCCGTGCTGTTGGCAAAATCGGCGAGAACGATCGTATCCTTCTCGGTTAGGCGCTTGGTTCGACTCCCACGATCGAGCCGAACGTAAGCGGCGCCGAGCAGGAGAGCCACTAGGCCGGCAGCCAGCAGCCAGCGTGGCGACAGAGATTGCCACGGCCCCGATCGGCTTACTTGCTCCTGTTGGACCGTCTC
This sequence comes from Terriglobales bacterium, assembly GCA_049511255.1. Classification (GTDB taxonomy): domain Bacteria; phylum Acidobacteriota; class Terriglobia; order Terriglobales; family Acidobacteriaceae; genus Acidiflorens. Next base: position 8,397 of record JBEKYF010000022.1, read on the forward strand.
TGATGCAATGCCAGGATCTTGGCGGGGGCGCGGGTCTTGCGGATCTAACCCAGCGGCACTTAGGACGGCCTCCCCTAATTCCTCGCCAGAAAAAATCGGTGCGTCGGCTGACGGCTCAGGCCTTTCCGCGACAACTTCGACCGGCGCGATAAAGCGGTAGCCCAAACGCGGCACGGTCTCGATGTAGCGTGGTTGCTCGGCGGAATCGCAAAGCACTTGCCGAAGCTTCTTAACCGAGGTGTTGAGCCCATGTTCGAAATCGACAAAGGTATCGGCCGGCCAGAGCTTCTCTCGGATTTCTTCCCGAGTCACAATCTCCCCGGCGCGACCCAGCAACACCTCAAGGATCAGGTAAGGTTGACCACGAAGTTTTATTTTCGTCCCGCTTTTGGAAAGCTCACGCGTGCCCGTGTGCACTTCGAACGGGCCGAAGCGGTACTTCCCCCCGAGTCCCATAAATCCCCCCACTCAGGGCCCCATCGTTAGTCAGGATTCTACCATTGCCCGTTGACCCGGAGCCACAATAAAAATGATTGCTATTGATCTAATTCCTAGATCGGTTAACAAAATAACCTTTTATTTTTCATAGAGTTAACAACTCACCTACGATTCACCGACATTTCACCCTCGGTGCATTGCACTCCTTACGGTCATGCGAGAGAGTCGCGCTTGTGATTTGCATCACTTTGGTCTGTGATGCCATCACGATCACCGAATTGGAGGAGAGTTTCGATGAAAAGTAAGGTCGTTTCTCTAGTTGTTCTGTGGGTACTGTCGCTGTGCCCGAGCGTCGGCAATGCGCAAACTTCACACCACTCCGCGCTTACCGTCAAAGTTCCGTTCGAGTTTGTAGTTGGAAACCGAACGTTCCCAGCCGGAACCTACAAGTTCGAATCCCTCAACTCCGCCCCGAGCAGCGCCACCATCGACTACCTCATGGTACGGAGCATGGATGGACGCCACCTGTACCAAGCCATCGTAGCTGATGTGGTTGGCAGCGAGGAGCCCAGCAATCCGAGGCTGCTGTTCACCCGCCGTGGTGACCGCGCTTTCTTGTCTGAGGTTTGGGCGCCGGGGAAACAGGCTGGCTGGGGGCTTCACTGCCGCGATGGCCATACCCAAAGTGGGGTGAGCGGGAACGACAACGTGACCCTGATCGCGGCCGCCGACTGGCGCTAAAGAGCACCGGTGACGACGCGAGTTTGGTCGCGGGAGATTAGTGCTTCGTTTCAGAGACATCTCAGTCGGGTTGGAACGGCTGTTTTTCTCCCTTCCCGGCGGCAGAAGGAGTTTGCTGGCTTGCAGAGAGCCGAAGTTGTGTTTGCCAATTGCAGCCAGCAACCGCGATGAACTGAAATTCTCTACGGCGAAGCTCACGAAATAAGGTGCTGCATTTTTCTTGTTGGAGAACGGATATGCCGCCATTCGCTCACAGGGGTCGCTTGGTTTATGCGTATAATTTTCCGGGTGAAGTAGCATCCTTCGGTGACGTTCGTGTCGATTTCGCCAGGATGGAACTGGTCCGGAACGGCGGTGAGGTTCAACTCACGGCTACGGAGTTCAAGCTTCTGGCGTTCCTGCTGCAGAACCCGGAGCGCGTCATCTCTCGAAAAGAGCTCCTCGATACGATCTGGGGCTATCCAACCGATCCGGCAACGCGCACCGTGGACATTCATATCTCGAAGTTGCGTCAAAAAGTGGAAAGAGACCCGGCAAACCCAATCCATCTGCGAACCGTGCACTGCTCGGGTTACAAGTTCGTTCCATGAGCGCAGGGTGCTGCTATGACATTTGGGGGCTTTCGGTTGTTGTTGCAAAATCCCCATAGCGCTCATTGACTGGGTTGTGAGCGCCTGTGGCTGTTGAAAATATCCCTGGGAGTCTGAACAAAAAAGGGGCTCCCTCGAAGTAACGCTTGAGTGCTGAAACGCACTACTAGATGTGCGGTGTTGTGCAGGCTGGGTCCATCGCAGGCAAGAAAGCCAAGCCCAACACCGGGGAGGTTGACATTGATTGCCCGCAAGGTTGCTGCGCGCCTGAAACCGAACTCGCTTACGGGTGGTGTACCAATGCGACGACACAAAAACGACACACGGAAATTATGGGCGTCAATAAAGTATTTGTTTACAACAGGATAGAACTGGCGGAGAGGGAGGGATTCGAACCCACGGTACGGTTTCCCGTACTCCAGTTTTCAAGACTGGCGCCTTCAACCACTCGGCCACCTCTCCGGCTACTACAGTTTTACTACAGTCTTCAATGGCCCGGGATGGATCGTCACAAGTTATTTCGTTCCGTTTGGATAGACCAGTATCTTGCTGGCTTCGCCGGTTTTTAGGCGGGCCATGGCTTTGGAAAAATCCTTCATCGGGATGCGGTCGGTGATTACAGGATGAAGATCGAGGCGTCCGCTTTTGAGCAGAGCTGTCATCTGGTACCAGGTCTGGTACATGCGGCGGCCATTGATGCCTTGAATGGTGAGGCCTTTGAAAATGATGTCTTCGGAGAAATTGAGCGGGATCGGTTTCGAGGTGAGGCCGAGGAGAGAGATGCGTCCGCCGCGGCGAACGATGTCGAAGGCGGTGCGGATGGCGTCGGGATGTCCGGCCATTTCGAGAACCACGTCCACGCCGAGGACTCCAGTTTTTTCGGCGACAATAGCACGCACGTCTTCTTTGGACGGATCGAGCACGTAGTCGGCGTTCATCTTGGTCGCGACCTTGCGCCGGTGTTCGTTGATTTCGATCGCGAAGATGGTGGTTGCGCCTACAGCTCGCGCCACAGCGATCGAGAACAGGCCGATGGGACCGCAGCCGGTGATGGCTACAGTTTTCGCGGCGATTTCTCCCGCCAGCACCGTGTGTACGGCGTTGCCCAGCGGATCGAGGATGGAAGCGTACTCCTGCGGGATGGCCGGATCGAGTTTCCAGATATTCGATTCGGGGATGACGACGTATTCGGCAAAAGCTCCGTTGGAGTCGACGCCGATAATTTTCACGTGCTGGCAAATGTGGGCTTCGCCGGTGCGGCACTGCAGGCACTTGCCGCAGGCCACATGCATTTCGGCGGACACGAAATCGCCTTCCTTGACGCTGGTGACTTCATCGCCGAACGCGACCACCTCGCCGCAGAATTCGTGTCCGGGGATCAGCGGCGGATGAATGCGTCCCTGGGCCCAGCGGTCCCATTCGTAAATATGCAGATCAGTACCGCAGATGGAGGCGACTTTGACCTTGACGAGGACGTCGGTGCGGCCGTAGCCGGGAATCTTGACTTCGCGGATCTCCGCGCCCGGCGCGGCTTCCGGCTTGACCACTGCAAACATGGTGCTGGGCATGGAAGCCCCCTTATGAGTGCGGAATTAGAGAGCAAACAGATCATTCTACACCGTCGAAACTGCATTTCCGTTTTCCGTGGATTGCTTGGATGGCCACGGATTCGAGATCACGGCTACGATTTGTGCGTTCCGCGAATATGCGTTTTTGGGCTCGCAGTTTTGTAATCTTCGGATCTGCCCCGCGGAATGCTTAGCGTCTGCCATTGCGAAGAGCGCAGGTGTTTGGCGAGAAAGACGATTTGTCCAATGTGTTGCGCGTAGTGGGCAAGCGCGCGGTTGAGCGCCTGCATGACCGTGTGCGTCTCCGTGCGGATGGTCACGGTGCGTTGCATATCTTCGGGCTTCAATGAGTCCAGCGCCGAAAACACATGGAACCACGTCTGCTCCCACCAGCGCAGAACTTCTTCGCGCGTGGTTTTCGCCGAGACTTCAAATTCCTGATCGCGAAAACGGTCCGGTTTCTCGCCATCGCTAGTGAGGAAGTCGGTAAAGCGGGAGCGCGCGTTGCCGGCGATGTGCTTGACCAGGGCAGCGACGGAGTTCGATTCCGGATCAAGCGTGACAAAGAAATCCATGTCCCCAAGCTGAGCCATGGCGGCTTCGCCCATGCGCTTGTGGCCGCGGAACTGGCGCTTGATTTCTTCGAGGTAGTGGGCAGCGAGGTCGGTCATAGCATTCACAATTTACACCGGTGCGGCGTCGCACGCGATGCGGAATCCATAGTCGGCGTATTTGAATTCCGGAGGGATGCTGGAGCGGGCAGCGCAGCGCGACATCTTGACGTGATGACGCCATGAGCCGCCGCGGGAAGCGCGCCGCTCACCGGTTTCCGGGCCGCGCGGATTGCGCTCGGACGACTTCGCGTAGTAGTCCGCCGCGTACCAGTCACTACACCACTCGTGCACGTTGTCGCACATGTTGTAGAGGCCGTATGTGTTCGGTTCGGCGCGGCCGGCGGGCTCGGGGCCGGTCTTCCAATGACCGGCGCAGCGATCGGCGTAGCCGGGTAGCGACTGCGGAGGCGCATCGCCCCACGGGAATAGCGCGCCTGCGTCCTCATGGCCTCCGCGAGCCGCTCGCTCCCACTCGGCCTCAGTAGGCAGACGGAACGTCCGCCCGGCGCTTGCGCTTAGCCACTCGCAGTAGCGGACTGCCTCGTGCCACGACACTCCTACGACGGGCTGCTCGGGATGGTTGAATGCGGGATCACTCCAGAACGGCGGCGGCAGGAACAAAGGTGCGGTGTCGCGCAGGAAGCAACCGTAGTTGGCATTGGTGACTTGGCGGGCGGCGAGCAGAAATTCGTCAACCCAGACGCGATGCACCGGTTTTTCGTTGTCCTGCCCGGTGTCGCAGCCCATGAGGAACCATCCTGCGGGGATGCGGACGAGCGCGGGAACGTATTCTTCTTCTTGCGCTCGGGATCGGGAGAGCAGTATCGTCGGTGCCGTCGGGTCCATGGTGTCAGAGCGCCCGCAGCGCGCGGACGACGTCTTCGATTTTATTCTCCTGGAACAAGCGGATGCCTGCGACACCGGCCGCTCCAGCTTCCAGGCACGATGCGGCATTGTCTATCGTGACGCCGCCGAGAGCAAGAACTCGGATTTTCGCCCGGCAGCAGGCTTCCTGCAAGGCGGCGAGGCCAGCGGGGGGCGTTCCGGCGCCGCCTCTTTTTCCGAATACCGGAGCGAAGACGGCGAAATCAGCTTTCTCAGATTCGGCGCGGAACACATCGGCGACAGTGTGGCAGGAGGCAACAACCAGGAAGTGGTCAGTGGTCAATGGCCGGTGGGTAGAGACTTCCAGCACATGTCGCACGTCGTGAGGCGCGACGTCCTCTGCGCGCAAATGAACGCCGTCGGCACCCGCGGCCAGCGCGACATCGGTGCGGGAGTTGATGAGGAGACGAGTTCTCAGTTCCCGGTTCTCAGTTCTCAGTGGCGTGCTGTTGCGCACGGCACTTAGGGCGTCCCGTGCCAGCATTTCCAGTTCTCGCGCGCTCAGATCTTTCTCGCGCAGCTGGATGTAGTCGACCCGGGCACGCGCGGCTTCGGCGACTGTGGCGAGCAGGACGCGGCGGCGCGTGCGTTCGTCGCCCGGAAACTGGCTTCGGTCGGTGATGTAATAGAGCAGACAGCGGTCCGCCATCAGCTCTCAGCCTACTACGATAGGGTGCCACACGGGTCTAGGGTCGCGTCTTGGCGATTTCGGGTACGGCCACTTCGCCGGTGCGCTTGGTTGGTTGCGGGCCGAGATGGTACTTGGTCAATTCCTCTTTCAGGAACTCAAAACTTTCCTCTGGCGAATCGAACATCTTGAACAGTTCGAGGTCCGGAGGTGAGATCATGCCGGCGTCGACCATGGCTTCGAAATTGATGATCTTCTTCCAGTAATCGCTGCCATACATGACGATGACAATTTTCTTCGCCAGTTTCTCCGTCTGGGCGAGGGTGACGATTTCAAAAAATTCGTCGAGCGTGCCAAAGCCCCCGGGAAAGATCACCAGCGCTTTGGCCAGATACGCGAACCAGAACTTGCGCATGAAAAAGTAATGGAACTCGAAGTTGAGCGAAGGCGTGATGTAGGAATTCGGATACTGCTCCAAGGGCAGGTTGATGTTGAGGCCGATGGTTTTTCCTCCAGCTTCGCGAGCGCCGAGATTTGCGGCTTCCATGATGCCTGGGCCGCCGCCGGTGGTGACCACAAAGCGGTGGCGCTTGGCGGGAATTTGGGTGGACCATTCGGTCAGCAGGAAGGCCAGCCGGCGCGCATCCTCGTAGTAGCGAGCCATGTCAACCGCGGCCTCGGCGCGCTTCATCTCCCTGGCTTGCTGCGCATCGGAGAGCTGAGCGCCGTTGCCGCGGACTTCGGTCAGACGGTTGCCGGCGCTGTCTGAGTTGTGAATGCGGGCGGAGCCGAAGAAGACGACCGTGTCCTGGATCTGCTCACGGCGGAAGCGCGAGAGCGGCTCGCTGTACTCGGACAGCAGGCGCAGAATTCTGCCATCAGGACTGTTGAGAAATGGTTCGTTCTTATACGCGAGGGGAGCGGGCTTGCGTGTGTGATCAGTCATAAGTTAGTCGCCAGTTCGCTGGCCGTTAGTCGTTAGCCACTCTTCGTTGAATAAATGAGGCTGCCCCCCAAGCCGTCGTTCGCGAACGACGAACACCGTCGACCAACGACTTTTATTCCTCTTCCCGATACTGAATGGCCTCCCAAAATCCGATCCACACATTGATCACGCCCAAGCCGGTTGAGACGCCGCGCACGAAGCCGCTGGCTACCACGGCGCGAAGCGTGGGATACGGGAGAAGCAGAGGGTTGTCGGACCACTCGGGACGCCAGGGCAGAATCATGAGCATCACCCCAAGCGTCGCGCACAAAAACACGAACAGAAGCACCCCGATGCGCCGCAGCCAAACCCGCGTGGCCGAAGGCGAGCGCCTGGAAACGGAAACTGGCACTGGAGCTTGCACCGGAACGACCGGGACGGATGTTTCCGCCGGGGAATTGAGTTCCCCGACACTGGTGGAGTCGCTGGCAAAGGGTAGCTTGGGATCGGAAATCATTGCACGCGTCGTTATCAGTAGGCCGTGATGTGGGCGCGGGATCGGATCGCATCGCCGGCGCAAATTTCGAACCCACTTGGTGCATTCTACGACTTCAGAGCCTGAATGCGCTCGGCCACGTCGCGATAATCGATGTTCGACCCGTACACGTCGGTGAAATGACGCAGCGCCGCCGGCTTGTCCATGGCAGTTTCGCAGGCCGACCCCAGTTCATAGTTGATGGCAAGGCGCGCTTCGTTATCAAGTCCCGGTATGTTCAGCGCCTTTTCATACCAGCGAATGGCGGCGGCAGGAACTCCTTTATCGAGGAAGCACTGGGCCAGCCAAGTATAGGTCTGGACGGGCTGCGCAAATGCCTTGCCGCGATCGATCGCGGTACAGACTTTCTGCAATTCGGCGATGGCTTCGTCGAGCAGGCCCATCTCGCGGAAGGCAACGCCCAGGTTGTAATGCGTTTCCGGATCGTCGTCGCCGGCAATAACCTCTTCTTCAAGCTCGTGCTTCAACTCCCCGAACATCTCTGAAAGATCGACGCTGCCGGCGGGATGCATGGCCTGCGCTCCGGCTCCCAAGGGGCGCACGGGAGCGGGGCTGTAGCTCATAGCAGGAGCGGCGGCGGCGCCACCCGCCGATGCTGCGATCGTGGGCATGGCCGCCGGGGCAGCCGGAATTTCAACTTCGATGCTTGCCGCGGGCTCCGGCTCGGGCGTTCCGGCTGCGGTCCGCGCTGGCGCCACCGGCCAGCCCGGCAACGGATGATTGTCAGATACCTGAGTTACGGGAAGCTGGGCAGCGGGTGGCTGCGCTTGCGGGAAAGAATCGCCGAGCGAAGCTTCCAGATCTGCGACCAACGCGTTCAGCTCGCTCCCCTCCGCATGCATGGCTTCTGCGTGAGCGGGTTCGGCGTATGTCGGTTCAGGCGCGAATTCCACCGGAACCTCGTCGTGGGTCTCGTCGTGGTACTTGGCGGGCAGATCGGGCGAGGCGCTGATCTCCGACCCGTGCGGGGTCTCGATTTCAACTTCGAAATCCGCAGGTTCGTCGGCGTTGATCTCGGTGATTTCCGGTTCCGATTCGGCCGACGGCTGGCCGCCGGATTCGACGGCGGCGCGCAATGGATCGAGAATGCGGGCATCGCTGGTCAGGGATTCGAGCTTCTCGATCCCGGCGCGAGCCTGATCCGTCATGAAGTGCTCGAGATAGAAGCGGATTTCTTCGACCGTCTCGGCGATCTCGGGATTGCTGGAAGCATCGGCGTCGGCTTTGACGCTGGCCGGCAGTTCTGCGGCCGGAGCAGGCTCGTCGACGGAAAGGGAATGCTCCCACTCGGAGGCAAGGTCGGAGGAGAGTTCCGGGGAATGCTCGTGCGCATCCGCAGGCGCGTGCACCGCCAATTCCTGGATGGCGAATTCCGGATGCGGGGCAGCGGCAATTTCGTGATCGGAAGCCGCAGACACGGCCATGGGCCAGGGCGCGGGCGAAGCCGCAGCAGCGGCGCGGGCCGCAGGAGGAGCGGCGACCGATGAAGCGATGGCGGGCGAAGCGCCCAGTGAAGCAGCTGTCGATGGAGCGGCTTCCGCGCTCTGCTCATAGCGCGCGGCCAATTCTCCATAGCGCACGGCTTCATCCGGATAGCCGGCATCGTGGTACACGCTTTCCAGTGTGCGGCAGCAGACGGCAGCTTCGGTAAAACGATGGAAGCGGGTATGAAGAGCGGCCAGACGCTGGTTCAAACGCGCGTCGCGCGGTGCCTTAGGCAGAGCGCCCAGCAGAGGCACGACCGCCTTGTCCGGCAGATTGTAAGAAAGGAACAGATCCGCATCGGTGACTGCGGAGCGCACTGCGATCGCGATAGGATCGGGATAGGACTGATCGATGACCGGTGCGGTCGCCTCCAATTCCTCCACGATGACCGCCCCTTCTTCGGCGGTGATCCCGGGGACGGGCACTGCTCCCTCCATGCGCGCCACCACCTGCTGATAGTTCTGCAGGTGCAACTGGTTCTGGGGCTCGGTGGTGGCCAGCATCTGGTACAAATCGCGAGCGCGGGCCAGGTTTCCATCTTTGACCGAAGCGTGCGCGAGAAGCTCGCTGATTTCGTTGACGTGCGTGCTCTCGCCGGCTTTATTCAGCAGCAGCAACAGCTCTTCCAGTGCCCCCGAATCGTCGCGCACATGGGTGATCATGGAATGCAGGGTGGCCAGCAGTTTGGTCGAGTCGGTCGCCAGCAAGCGATCGGCATGCCGCGTGTAGACGTCGAGCGCCTCGTGATACTGACCGAGGCGGGCGGAACCCTCCGCCAGCAGAAACAACCCCTCGGGATCGTTGTGCACCGTGAGCAGCTTCTCGGCGATCGGGGCAGCTTGGGTCAAGGTTCCGATTTGCAGGTACGCCTTCAGCAGGTCGCGCAAACCTTCGGGATGAGAATCGAGGTCGGGGGCCTTTTCCAGGTACGCGATGGCGTTCTTCGGATCGTCGCTCTCGAGCGCGGCCTTCCCGCGCAGCAGCAGAACGTAGCTGTTGCCGGGGTCGAGCACCAGCATCCGCTTCAGAATGTCTTCGGCGGCGGCGAGTGAACCACGCGCGCGCAACGCTTCCGCCGCCGCGCTGAAAATCTCCCACGCCTCTTTCTTTTTCCCCAGCCGGATGTAAACCTCGGCGAGCTTGACCCGCATGGGCACATTTTCCGGGTCCATTTCGAGGACCTTCTGGAAGAGGCGCACCGCTTGGTCGAGATCGCCATTCTTCATGAAGTCTTCGGCGACTTGCAGGTACTGGGCGCGGGCGTCGTTGAACAGCCCCTGCTGGGTGTAGAGTTCCGCCAGTTTCAGAGATCCATCCACGCTCGGCTGGAGCTTGGTGATCTTCTTGTACATGGCGATGCCCTTGACGGTGAAGCCCTGCGCGGCGTAGGCATCGCCCACCGTCTTGAAGCATTCAATTGCTTTGGCGAGGTCGCCGAGACGCGCATAGAGATCGCCGATGGTGTTGTTAACGGTAAGATCCTTGCGATCGTTCTTCAGGACCTTGTCGTACTCAGCAATGGCGTTCTGCAGCTTGCCCTGCTGGACAAACTTTTCCGCGGCGCTGAGAACCTTCTGTTTGTTGAAACCAAAACCAAACGCCATAGGGTGTGCGGACTCCAGCCTTTTCCCCGCTCAACGCCCGCGATCTCCGCCAGCGTTGCCGAACGGGTCCGAACCTCGCCGGGAGATTCCCAGACGAAACCCCGCCAACCGCAACGGGATCGCGGAGTAAGGTAATTGTAAGGCCGGGTACTCTCAGTCCGATGATTACCGACGATTACCGGGGTTACCGAAAGGGCGTGTACGTCCGGGTTACGGAAAAAGTCCCCTTCCCCCTTCCAGAATGGGAGTAAGGAAACGGCTCCAGAAAAGGCATCGAGCAGCCTCGCGAGCGTGCCCCCATTTCCATGAGGGCCGTGGCAGGACCCATTGCGTTTCACAATCGAGATTGTTTACAGTTTCACGCGTACAAAGAGGGAGAAGCCATGAGCAAGGTGAGAGTTCTGGTCGGTACACGCAAAGGCGCTTTCATTCTAGCGTCAGACGGCAAGCGCGAAAAATGGGATGTCAGCGGCCCCCACTTCGCCGGCTGGGAGATGTATCACCTGAAAGGATCGCCCGCCGATCCCAATCGTATCTATGTTTCGCAGACCAGCGGATGGTTCGGACAGCTGATTCAACGCTCCGACGACGGCGGCAAAACCTGGCACCAGCCCGGAACGCCGCCCGGGGAGCCGCCCGCCCCGGGTCCCCCGAAGGCCGCAAGCAACAAGTTCGTCTACGACGCGTCTGCCGAAACCGGCAAGCCGCTCACCACTCATCAGTGGTACGACGGCACACAGCATCCCTGGGAATTTAAGCGAGTGTGGCATCTGGAGCCGTCGCTCACCGATCCCGACGCGGTCTACGCTGGAGTAGAAGACGCCGCCTTGTTCCGCTCGACCGATGGCGGCGAGAACTGGCAGGAACTCGCCGGACTGCGCGGCCACGGCACCGGCCCTAAATGGCAGCCGGGCGCTGGTGGCATGTGTCTGCACACCATCATTCTCGATCCGAGCAATCCCGGCCGGATCTTCATCGCCATCTCGGCGGCGGGCGCGTTTCGCACCGATGACGGCGGCAAGACGTGGAAACCGATCAATCGCGGACTGCATTCGCTATACATCCCAGACCCGACCGCCGAGGTTGGCCACTGCGTTCACCATTTCGCGATGCACCGGTCGCGTCCGAATGTGCTCTTCATGCAGAAGCACTGGGACGTCATGCGCAGCAACGACGCCGGCGAGTCATGGCAAGAAGTCAGCGGAAACCTGCCGACCGACTTCGGCTTTGTGATCGACGTGCACGCCCACGAGCCAGAGACCATCTACGTTGTCCCCATCAAAAGCGATTCGGAGCGCTTCGTTCCCGATGGCAAGCTGCGCGTATTCCGCAGCCGCACCGGCGGAAACGAGTGGGAGGCGCTGACCAAAGGCCTGCCGCAAGCCAACTGCTACGTGAACGTCCTGCGCGACGCGATGGCCGTCGATGCGCTCGATAAGTGTGGTATCTATTTCGGCACGACTGGCGGCCAAGTGTACGCCTCCGCCGATGCTGGAGACAGCTGGGCCCCGATCGTCCGGGATCTTCCGGCCGTGCTGTCGGTTGAGGTGCAGACGCTGGGGTGATTACACTGACATGATCCGAGTCATTCTCCCGCACCATCTCCGAACCCTGGCGCAGGTCGGCAGCGAGCTGCAGATCGAAATCGACGGTCCGGCAACGCAGCGCTCCGTCCTCGACGCCCTCGAGGCCCGCTATCCAATGCTGCGCGGTACCATCCGCGACCAAGTCACCGAGCAGCGCCGGCCGTTCTTGCGCTTCTTCGCCTGCGAGGAGGACCTGTCGCACGAGCCGCCGGACGCTCCGCTGCCCGACGCGGTCGCATCCGGGGCGGAGCCCTTTATCGTCATCGGAGCCATAGCCGGCGGCTAGGGGGATCCACAGCTGCTATGACCACCGTCACCTGCCGAGCCGCGCTCGGCTTGGACGGGCGAGGGCGCCCGTCCCTACGCAATCTAACCTCTACTTCGCCCGCTTCTCGATCGGCACAAATTTCCGCGTGTCGTGCCCGATCCAGATCTGGCGCGGGCGCGCGATCTTCTGCTCGGGGTCATTCAGCATTTCCTGCCATTGCGACAGCCAGCCGACGGTACGCGGAATCGCGAACAACACGGTGAACATCTCGGGCTTGAAGCCCATCGCCTGATACATGATGCCGGAGTAGAAGTCCACGTTCGGATAGAGCTTGCGCTGCACGAAATAATCGTCTTCGAGCGCGATGCGCTCCAGTTCCAGCGCAATCTCAAGCTTGGCATTGCGTCCGGTAACTTCGAACAATTGGTCGGCAGCCCACTTGATGATCTTGGCCCGCGGATCGTAGTTCTTGTAAACCCGGTGCCCGAAGCCCATCAACTTGCCTTTGCCTTCCTTGATCTTCTTGATGTAGGCGGGGACGTTCTCCTTGGAACCGATCTCGTCCAGCATGCGCAGCACTTCTTCGTTCGCCCCGCCGTGCAGGGGACCGGAAAGGGCGGCGGCGGCCGCGGCCGTAGCCAGGTAAGGGTCGCTGTGGGAGCTGCCCACGGCGCGCATGGCGTTCGTGCTGCAGTTCTGCTCGTGGTCGGCGTGCAGAATAAATAGGATGTCGAGCGACCGCGCAATCACCGGATTGGCCACATACTTCGGCTCGACCATCTTCCACAGCATATTCATGAAGTTTTCGGGATAGCTGAGGTCATTGTCAGGATAGACGTACGGGAATCCGACCATGTGGCGATACGACATGGCCGCGATCGAGGGCATCTTGCCGATCAGGCGCTTGATCTGCAGCAGCCGGTTCGCGGGGTCATGAATGTTCTTCGCTTCCGGGTAAATCGTCGACAGCGCCGCCACCGTGCTCACCAGCATCGCCATGGGGTGCGCGTTGTCGCGGAAGCCTTCCATGAATTTCTTGGTGGTTTCGTGGAGCATGGTGTGGTGCGTGATGTCATCCACCCAATTCTTCAATTCACTGGCGTTGGGTAGTTCGCCGAACAGAAGCAGGTAGGCAACTTCGAGATAGGTACAATGTTGGGCGAGAACCTCGATGGGATAGCCGCGGTAGCGCAGGATTCCCCGATCGCCGTCGATGAAGGTGATCGCGCTCCGGCACGAAGCGGTATTCATGAAGGCCGGGTCATAGGTCATCAAGCCGAAATCTTCGGGGCCGGTCTTGATCTTGCGCAGATCCATCGCGCGGATGGTTCCATTTTCGACGGGAAGGGTGTAGCTCTGCCCGGTACGGTTGTCGGTGATCGTCAAGGTATCTTGCGGCATTCAAACCCTCCTGAGAAAAACTGCAAGCGAAAGAATATAAGGCGGGACCAAGCCCGCCCGCACTGATGCTATCGGCCGCCGGCACTGGGATGCCGTAACCTGCGTCACACCAGGGTGTTTACTTGCGCATTAATTTATGCCTGAGCTAATGCTACCAGCCCCGGGCGCTGATTGCGTGCTGGTTCAAACACATTAAACCGCCTGGCCGACGCTTTGGGCATAGGCCGGGAACCATGGAGACGCGGATTGCCGCGTCTGGTCCTTTCCACGCCCCTTACTCGTTAGCCACCCGCCGGTGCGATTTCACTGCCAGGCAACGGGCGAAGATCGCCGCAACCTGTGGAATCTCCTCTTCATTCAACTGAATCGCGCTACCCAGTTTCTTCAATGCCGCATTCAGAGCGGCGGGCCGTGCGTGTGTCAGTTCCGAGAGCTGCTGCCACTCCCGGGCAACTGGAATGCGCTCGTCGGTTTCGGCGTCTTCGCAAAACTGATCAGCCGCTTCCGGAGGAGTTCCGTACTCGTCAGCAACATCCTCATGGAAGTAGCCCCGCAGGAAGGAATGCAGCGCGGGAAAGTTGGCGGCGGTGATTTCGGGCTTCGGGTTGGGATTCATCAGCGGCACTCCGGATAAGAAGTCAAAACATAGTAATCGTTGGGCCCGGCGTATTTTAGTACAACCAGCGCGTGCGAGCATGGACGCGGCTGGCTCTCGCCAAGATTGCGAGAGCCACGATCGCGGGAGCCATGATCGCGGGTGATGGTCCGGCCAATCGGAGCATCGCTATCGTAGTCCAGCACCAGGTTAGGATGTCCGCCCGAGTGGCTGAGCCAGCGCTGGATTCGGTCCTGCGATTCTGCGATCGCTGCGCCCACCGCATGTTCAGCGGTCGCGCGGTCGGTGTAGGTCGACGCGCCGGTGATGCGGGGTTCCTGGTCCAGACGCTCACGTAGTTGCTCGTCGGTCTGTCCAACATGTTTGCGCAGAACGTGTCCGCCGGCCGCCTCATCCTGGCTGAGGTCGCGCACTGGACCACTCGCCGGGTGGATCTCAGCTCGCGCGGCGATAGCAGAAGATGGCGCAGAGCTGGCGCCATTTGTGGCCGCGGGCGGCTGACACGAGATCAGGCCGCACATCCCCAGTGCGACAACGAAACGCACGATAACGATACGAACTAGAGAAAATCTTGCCATCAAATCCTGGACTAAGGCAGTGCGCGCCAGTCATTCCTGAGATGTGGCGCTGTAAAGTTCTGGGAATTGTGCTACTAAACAGGGTGTGCGGGCAAGTGTGCTGGATTCGCTGGACGATTTCGAGCGCTGGGGTAGCGACTGTGCCTACGTGTTTCCGCGAGGATACCGGCGCGAGCGTTGGAGCTACCAGCGCGTCGCCGGAGTGTCGTATCAGTTTGCCCGTGAGCTCGAGGCGCGCAACATCAACCAGGGCGACGCGGTGCTCTTGTGGAGCCCGAACTGTGCCGAGTGGGTAGCGGCGTTTCTCGGATGCGCGCTTCGCGGGGTGATTGCCGTTCCCGTCGATGACGCCGCCAGCCCCGATTTTGCGCGCCGGATCAGCGCCCAAGTGCGCACCAGGCTGGTGCTGTGTCCGCGCGAACGGGCCCCGCTCTTCGAAAAGGCCGAGGGTATCGTCGCGATTGATCCCGCCGATCTGGCCGCCGCAGTCGCTGAACGTCGGGCTGAACGTTTTCGTCCAGCTCAGATTCAGCCTTCCGACCCGCTCGAAATCGTTTTCACCTCCGGCACCACGGCCGAGCCCAAGGGAGTCGTGCTCACCCACGCCAACGTGGTCGGCAATCTCACCCCAATCGAAACCGAGATCAGAAAATACCTGAAGTACGAGCGGCTGGTGCATCCGATTCGTTTCCTGAACCTGCTGCCGCTGAGCCACGTCTTCGGCCAATTCCTAGGAATTTTTCTTCCGCCGATGCTGGGCGCGACCGTCGTGTTCGAAAACACATTCAACCCAACCGAAGTCATGGCGACCATCCGCCGGGAACGCGTCTCCGTGCTGGTGGCCGTCCCACGCATGATCGAGTCGCTGAAGCAGAAGATCGAACGCGATGTCGACGACAGCAAGGATGACGGTCGCGGCCGCGAGAATTTTGCCGCGCGCTACGCCGCCGCCAAAAACCAGCACTTTCTGCGCCGCTGGTGGACCTTTCGCGACCTGCGCCGTCACTTCGGATGGAAGTTCTGGGCCATGATCAGCGGCGGCGCCGCTCTCGATCGCGAGACTGAAGAATTCTGGCATCGCTTGGGATACGCCGTGATCCAGGGATACGGATTGACCGAAACGACTTCGCTGATCAGCTTGAACCACCCCTTCCATCTCAGTCGCGGCTCGATCGGCAAGGTTCTGCCCGGGCGCGAAGTCAAGCTGGCGGAAGATGGCGAGATTCTCGTTCGCGGCAGCGGCGTCGTCAGCGGCTATTGGAACGGCCGCGAACTGCACCCGGTCGCGCGTGAAGACGATGATGGCTGGTACCGCACCGGTGACCTGGGCGCGCTCGATGAGCAAGGCAACCTTTTCTTCAAGGGCCGAAAAAAAGAAGTAATCGTGACGCCCGCGGGCATGAACATTTATCCCGAGGACCTCGAAGCGGCTCTGCGGCAGCAAAAAGAACTGCGGGATTGCGCGGTCGTCGGGATCGATCGCGGCGGAAATGCTGAGCCCTGCGCGGTGCTGATTCTGCGCGACCGCACCTCGAACGCGTCGGCTGCCGTTGTGCAGGACATCGTGCGGCGCACCAACGAAACGCTGGCCGAATATCAGCGTATGCGCACCTGGTTCGTCTGGCCCGAGGAAGATTTCCCGCGCAGTGCCACGCAGAAACCGCGGCGCAACGTGATTCGCGACGCGGTCGAGGCGGGCCTCCGCGGACAATCGCCAGCGAACGCTGCCAGCCCGCTGTCCGAATTGCTGACGCGAATCACCGGCCGCGCCGCGCAGAACCTAACGCCGGATGCAAACTTGGAAAGCGGGCTGGGGTTAAGTTCTCTGGAACGCGTGGAACTGCTCAGCGCGCTCGAAGACCGCTACCAGGTCGATCTGAGCGAAACGAAGTTCGCGAATGCCGCGACCGTTGGCGATCTCGAAAAACTGCTGCAAGGTGAACCGGGTACTCGCGGCCAATTCCATGATTCCGAGTTGCAACATGCGGCCTTTCACTACCCGCGTTGGACCCTTCGCTGGCCGACTACGTGGTTGCGCCTGGCGTCGCATTATCTGCTGGCGCGCCCGGCGATGTTTCTTTTGGGATGGCCCCGCGTGACCGGGCGTGAGAACTTGCGCGGCGTTCGCGGACCGCTGCTGGTCATCTCCAACCATTTGTCCGATGTCGATGTCGGCTTCATCCAGTTGGCGCTTCCCGCGCGCATTCGCCACAAACTGGCGACCGCAACCGGCGGCGAAGCGCTCGAAAAGTTGCGCTCGCCCGGTTCGGATCGCATGTGGTTCGCCCCAATCGCCCGGATTTATGACCGCCTGCGCTGGACGCTCGCTGTAGCCCTGCTGAACCTGTTCCCGCTGCCGCGCCAGTCCGGCTTCCGCAAGAGTTTTGCCTATGCCGGAGAAGCCGTCGATCGCGGCTACAGCGTGCTGGTCTTTCCGGAGGGACGGCACACCGAAGACGGCAAGCGTCTTCCGTTCCGCACCGGTGTCGGCTTGCTCGCCAATAATCTGCGCATTCCGATTCTTCCGATGCGGATTGATGGCCTGTTCGAAATCAAGAACGCCGGAAAGAAATTCGCACCGCCCGGAAAGATTCAGGTGCGCATCGGCAAGCCCATCCAGTTTCCGCCGGAAACCGACCCGGAGGAAATCGCGCGGGCCCTGCAAAAGGCGGTTGAGAACCTCTAGTGTTGCTAGCTCGGGTAGGGACGGCCGTCCTCGCCGGTCCAATCCGAGCGCAGCTCGCCGGACTGCTCGGTCCCAGAAGGAAGACCCCGGAAAAACAAAAGGCCGGGCCATTAGGCCCGGCGCTTCGGAGTAAGAAACTGTCGATCGCTGAGTTGAGCTAGATCAGTTTCCCATTAACCTCGTTTTAATCGTCATGCGAAACTCACATTACCAGCGCGAGCCCTTCCAGTTCACGCTCCAGCACCGGCAGCGAACAGCCTGCCATTTCCACCCGCCCGGCGGCATCGATCGCAGCTGTCTGCGAAACGCCATAGCCGCGCCCCGCCAAAAAGACCTGCAGCAGTTCCGCTGCTTCGCTGGAATCCACCATGCCGCCCTGGATCAGGTCGTTTCGTAAGGCGCAGAGTTCCGTCACCGTAAATCTCTCTTTAGTGGCCATTCTCACCTTCGACCTCCCGCCCGTTGCCTTATTGGATTCATCGGCAACCTGCTTCAATTACATGCAATCGCAATGCCGTAACTTTGGTACCCCGCCAGACACTCCTTCTAGGTGCCTCAAGCTCTTAAAACCCAAGATTTTACGGAAAGTTGTGGGGATATCATCGGCAGGCGAGCGGAGGACATAACAACGCTACCCGTCGCCAAAATGACACTAAATGTCGTTTCGTGACGGGAGGAAACCGAACTTTGTCGGGTGTTCTGCCGGTTCCGCTTCAGGCCGCGTCAATCGTAGCGGCGTCCACCAGCATGATCGGGATGTCGTCCTGAATGGGATACACACGGCGGCATTCGCCGCATTTCAGACTTTCCCCGTCCGCCTTCAGGACCACCGGCTTCTTGCAAACCGGGCAGACCAGCATGTCAAGCAGATCCTGAGAAATCATAGCGGCTCCATTGTAGCGCGGAGTGAAGTAGCGCGGAGTGAGTGCAGCGAGACAAGCCCTCGTCCGCCCAGCGGAGCGAAACTCCGCAGATTGTGGCGGCAGGCGACACCAACTAAAACTCCTCTATTGACCGTCTGCCGGGATAGCGATGCGATAGAATCGCCTTTCCATTCAATGCACGCAGCAGCGAGGTGGGATGGCAGCCAAGATTCTCGACGGTACGAAAATAGCCGCTGAAATCCGCGCGGAGGTAACCGCCCAGGCGAAGGCCCTGGCATTATTGGGCGTGCGTCCCGGGCTCGCAGTGGTGCTGGTCGGGCACAATCCCGCGTCCGAGGTCTATGTTCGCGGCAAGGTGAAGAGCTCGGAAGAAGTCGGCCTCTACAGCGAACAACACACGCCCGCCGAAAGCGCGACCACAGAAGAACTCATCGCGCTGATCGCCGGCCTGAACCGCCGCGACGAAATCGACGGCATCCTGGTGCAGTTGCCGCTGCCCGCGCACGTCGATGCCAAAAGAGTTCTGCTGGCGGTCGATCCCGCCAAAGACGTGGACGGCTTCCATCCCATGAACGTGGGCTATCTCTCCACGCAGCGTCCCGGCCTCGTGCCCTGCACGCCGGCCGGCGTCATGGAAATTTTGAAGCGCAGTGCGATTCCGATCGCAGGGCAGGAAGCCGTGGTCGTCGGACGCAGCGACATTGTCGGCAAGCCCGTCGCCATGCTGTTGCTGAATCAGAACGCTACCGTCACCGTCTGCCACTCGAAGACGCGCGATCTGCCCGAAGTTTGCCGCCGCGCCGACATCCTGGTGGCGGCGGTTGGCCGCGCTGGCATGGTCACCTGCGACTACGTGAAGCCCGGAGCCACCGTGATCGATATCGGCATCAATCGGATCACCGACCGGAGAGAATTCGACCGCTTCTTCGCCTGGAACAAGGCCGGAAACAAGAAGCGTGAAGAAGCGTTTCTGGCCAAAGGCTCAACCCTGGTTGGCGACGTTCACCCCGAGGTAGCCGAAATCGCCGGCGCCATCACGCCTGTCCCCGGAGGCGTCGGCCCGCTAACCATCGCTATGCTGATGGCCAACACTGTAAAAGCCGCGATGCTGCGGCGTGGGATTTCGCCGTAGAGACGGGGCTCGCCCCGTCTCCGTTTGCGGCTGATGAGACGCAGCAAGCCGCATCTCTACGGATAGGTTTCTAGTTGGGGTTCGACATCTACGAACGTGAGCACCCATTGCTAAAACTCGGCCTCACCGGCGGCATCGCGAGCGGCAAATCCGTTGTCGGCGAGATGTTTCGAAAACTCGGCGCGCACCTGACCGACGCCGATGCCGTCGCGCACACGCTCATGCAGCCCGGCCGCGCGGTCTATAAGGAAGTCGTGCGCCGCTTCGGCCGCGAAATCCTGAATCCCGACGGAAGCATCAACCGTCCCCGGCTGGCCGAAGCCGCGTTCGGCACCCCCGGCGGCGCGCCCCCGCGCGTCAGGGAACTCAACGAAATTGTCCATCCCGCCGTGATCGCGCACGAAAACGAGTGGATAAAAGAAATCGGCCGCCGCGATCCGAACGCCATCGCCATCGTCGAAGCTGCCCTGATCCTCGAAGCGGGCGCCGCCAGCCGTTTCGACCGTTTAATCGTCGTGACCTGCCATCCCGAACAGCGCATTCTGCGCTACGCTCGCCGCCTGGGAATTTCGGAAGACGCTGCCCGTGCCGAAGTAACGCGCCGCATGGCGGCGCAGATTCCCGACGAAGAAAAAATCAAAGCTGCCGATTTCGTAATCGACAACTCCGGATCGCTCGAGGCAACCGAGCAGCAGGTACAACGCGTTTTCGCCGCGCTGCGCTTGGGGAGCGGGAAACTTCCTTAGCTCGCATTGCCTCTCGGCATGAGCAGCCACAGCAGCAGCGAACTCACGATGCTCAGCAAGAGGGCGCCGAGAAAAGCCGCCTTGAAGTCTCGCACATGGAATCCGGGCACCAGCGAACCCGCCGCCTCCAGCATGACCGCATTGATCACGAACCAGAACAGGCCGAGCGTTAGAATCGTCAGCGGGAAGGTGATGATCTTGAGCAGCAATCCAATTGTTGCGTTGAAAAGACCGATGACCAGGGCCGCGATCAAAGCTGCCACCGGGCCGGTTACGCTAATGCCCGGCACTACGTGGGCAACGATCCACACCGCTACAGCCATTAGAATCCAATGGAGCAGAAGACGCACGATAAGCCTCCTTCAAAGTTCAAAGAAAGGATGATTGGACACTATACAACGTGAAGCCGACTCAGAAAACTAACGCCGCGCGGCTGCTCGATCAGATGGGAATCCACTATGAACTGCGCGAGTACGATGTGAATCCCGACGACCTCGCCGCGGAAACGGTTGCGGCCAAGATCGGCTTGCCGCCCGAGCAGGTTTTCAAGACGCTGGTCGCCCGCGGCGATCGCAACGGAATTTTCGTGGCGGTGGTCCCCGGCGATCAGGAACTCAATCTGAAGGCGCTGGCGGCCGCAGCGGGAGAAAGAAAAATTCAGCTCGTCCCGATGAAAGAACTGCAAGCGCTCACCGGCTACATTCGCGGCGGAGTGACCGCGCTCGCGGCCAAGCGCGACTTTCCCGTGTACGTGGACGAAACCATCGAACTGTTCGACGTCGTTTCCGTCTCGGCGGGCGTTCGCGGCCTGCAGATTCTGATCGCGCCAGTCGACTATCTGCGCGCTACCAACGGCAAGCTCGCGGCACTCGCGGAACCTAAAAAGAATATCTAGCCCCGTTAACGCGCGATGAGCCATACGGTGGAGCGACGGGCGTCTCGCCCGTCCAGCGTCTCGGCGGCGGGGACGCAGGGCTCTCCACGGGCGCGCGGTTGCAGCGCCGGCATTAGACTGATTAAGCTTTCAACAGACACCCGAGGTAAGCCATGCCCACTGCTACGCGCACCAATCCGCTTTCGTTCCTGACCGACCAACTCGACGAACTCAAGGCCAAGGGCACGCACTTCAAGCTGCGCGTCCTCGATGACGAGCAGGCCGCGGTCTGTACCTTTGACGGCAAGCGGGTCATCAACCTCGCCTCGAACAATTACCTCGGGTTTACGACGCATCCCAAACTGCGTGAAGCGGCGCTTGAAGCTACGAGCAAGTATGGCGTCGGATCGGGCGCCGTGCGCACCATCGCGGGCACCATGAAAATCCACATGGAGCTGGAAGAGAAGATCGCGCGCTTCAAAAATGTCGAGGCCTGCGTGGTTTTCCAGTCGGGATTCACGGCGAATGCGGGAACGGTTTCGGCATTTCTGGGCAAGGACGATTTCATCATCTCCGACGAGCTCAATCATGCCTCGATCATCGATGGCTGCCGTCTTTCACGGGCGAAGATTCTAGTCTTCCGGCACAAAGACACCGCCCACGCCGAGGAGCAACTCGCCAGCGTGAAGAACCAGCCGGGAAGAAAGCTGTTGATCACCGACGGCGTGTTCTCGATGGACGGCGACATCGGCCCGCTGCCCGGTCTGTGCGAGGCAGCCGAGAAATACGGCGCGATCATGATGGTCGACGACGCGCACGCTTCCGGCGTGCTCGGCCGCCAGGGGCGCGGCACCATCGATCATTTTTCGATGCACGGACGCGTCGACATTCAGGTCGGAACCTTGTCGAAGGCCATCGGCGCTTTAGGCGGATACGTCTGCGGCACGCGCGATTTAATCGATTATCTTTATCATCGCGCCCGGCCGTTCCTGTTTTCGACGTCGCATCCGCCCTCGGTTGCGGCGACCTGTATTGCGGCGTTCGATGTTCTCGAAACCGAGCCGCAGTGGATGGAGCAGCTCTGGGCGAACACGCGTTTCTGGAAAAAAGAACTCGGCCTGCTCGGCTTCAACATCGGAGGCCAGAACACCCCCGCCAGCGAAACGCCGATCACACCCATCATCATTGGCGACGGACGCCTGACCATGGATTTTTCCCGAGAACTATTCAAAGAAGGAGTGCTCGGAACCGGCATCGCCTTTCCCACCGTCCCCGAAGGCAAGGCGCGAGTGCGAACGATCATGACCGCCACGCACACGAAAGAAGAACTGCAGCAGGCGCTCGAAGTGCTGCAACGAGTGGGGAA
This sequence comes from Terriglobales bacterium, assembly GCA_049511255.1. Classification (GTDB taxonomy): domain Bacteria; phylum Acidobacteriota; class Terriglobia; order Terriglobales; family Acidobacteriaceae; genus Acidiflorens. Next base: position 30,568 of record JBEKYF010000022.1, read on the forward strand.
GAAGATGGGAATTCTCGGATAAAGCTCGTGTGGGGACGGGCGCCTCGCCCGTCCAGCCGGGCGGGGGACGCCCGGCTCTCCCACGGCCGCATCGTGCGAGCTGCAGTGTTACTTACTTGTGCTGGCTGACGGAAAGCACATTTCCGTCGGGGTCTTTGAACCAGGCAACTTTATCGCCGGTGGGCGCGGTCCAAATTCCCAGTTCTTTATCCTGCACGAAGGGGTATTTTTCAAAGGCTACCCCTCGCTTCTGAAGCCATGCGACAACTTCCTCGATATTGGAAACTTCCCAGCCAAGCACTGTATACGTCGCCGGAGTAAAATCTTGCGCCTTGGCAATACGGATCATGGTTTCGCCGGCTCTCACGACCAGGGCAAACATATCATCGCTGACAAACTGAACCCCCAGTTTGCCTTCATAGAAGCTTCTTGCTTTCGCGGAATCTTTGGTGGGAACGAAGCCAATGATCTTACTGGAAGCGAGCATTTGCAGCCGTCCATGAGTTTCTTGTCCCGGAAGGATACCACTTGCAGCCAGGGAAAGAGCAACGCTCGTCCCCCTGCTCCCTGCTATCTAATGCCCCGCTGGCAACGCATTCGTGGATTGCAGCACCCGGAAAAAATGGGCTCGTTCTAGAATAGCGGCATAATGCGGGCAATTTTTCAGTGGAACGTAGGCTCTCGGGTCCTTGAGTTAGGGCGGCGCACTCTGATCATGGGCATCGTGAATGTAACTCCCGACTCGTTTTCCGACGGAGGACTCTACATCGATGCCGAGAAGGCCGTGGTCCGCGCCGAGCAGTTACTGGATGACGGCGCGACCATCATTGATGTGGGTGGGGAGTCGACGCGGCCCGGAGTTTCGACGTCGGAACTGATATCGGAAGAAGAAGAACGCAGGCGAGTGCTGCCCGTGATCCGGGACTTGAAGCGGCGACGGCCGGATGCGGTGGTAAGTGTCGATACCTACAAGGCGAGCGTGGCGCGGGCGGCGGTGGAGCTCGGGGCAGAGGTTGTGAACGATGTGAGTGGCTTTCGGTGGGATCCAGATTCAAAGATGGCGAAAACCGTGGCTGAACTCAAAGTGGGAGCGGTGCTGATGCACACGCGCGGGCGTCCGGAGCAATGGCGGTCACTGCCGCCGATAGGCGATCCGGTACTGATGGTGAAACGGGAGTTGCTACAGTGGGCCGAGTCGGCGACCCTGGCGGGGATCAAGCGCGATCACCTGGTGCTGGATCCTGGGTTTGGGTTCGGGAAGCGTTTCGAGGAGAATTATCCGCTGCTGGCTCACTTCGCCGAGCTGCAGAAGATGGGATTTCCGCTGCTCGCAGGAGTGTCGCGCAAGTCATTTATTGGGCGAATGCTGGCCCGCGATGGCAAGGATAAAGACGCGGAGGTTGGCGAGCGGCTTTACGGGACGCTGGCTGCGGAAACCGCTTTGATCTTGAAAGGGGCGCACATCATTCGGACGCACGATGTGCGATTTGCGGTGGACGCCGCACGAGTGGCGGATACGATTGTGGCGAGTGGGGGCTAGAAGAAAGAAAGGCAACGCTTTTCCCGCCTCAGACCCGTGCGGCTTCGGCGAGGGGGACGGTGACTTTGAGCGCGGGGAGGCGGATTTCAAATGCCGCTCCGCCTTCGGGGCGGTTGTAGCAGGTGATTTGCCCCTTGTGGTCCTGGATGACTCCGTAGGTGGCGCTGAGTCCAAGGCCGGTTCCTTTGCCGACCGGCTTGGTGGTGTAGAAAGGATCGAAAACACGGTCGGGATCGCGCAGGCCGGGGCCGGAGTCGGCAAACTGCACGACCACTTCGCCCGCTTCGCGCCAGAGGGAGACCTGGAGACGCCCGCCGCCGACTTCCTGCAATGCGTCCACCGCGTTCTCGACGATCTGAAGAAAGGCCTGCAAGAGCTGGTTCGGATTGCCGAGGACACGAGGCAAGGGATCCTCGCTTTCCACGGTCAGACTGATCCTCTTGTTTGCGAGCTTGAATCCTTCCATTTGAACCGCGCGCTGTAAGAGAGGCTTCAGTTCAAGAGGACTTTTTTCTCCCGGAGTCTGCTGGGCGAAGCTGAGCAGATCGCTGACGAGTTCGCGAGTGCGCCGCGCCTGCTGGCCGATCTTCTGTGCGTTCGAGAGTTGCTCGCGGCTGAGGCTGCTGCTGGCAGCCATGCGTTCGGAACTGCTCAGGATGGCCGAGAGCGGAAACTCCAGTTCGCCGGCGGCGAGCGCGACCAGTTCTCCGAGCGAAGCCAGCTTGGTTTGTTGGACCACTCTTCCCTGCAGCCGCTGGAGATTGTCGAAGCTCTGGCGCGAATGCTGGAGCAGCTGCAGAAGCCTCTGGTCCAGCAGGTATTGTCTGAGGAAAACGACAAAGGCCAGGACGCCGACACCGCACATGGCCACCGTAAAACGAACCTGGCGCAGATAAGGCTGCGAGTGGCTCAGGAACAGCGCCCAATATCCCATGACTGGGAGAGAGAGCAGGGCGAGTTTCGCCAGTTGAGGAGCGACCGGGCGACTGGCACCAGTGATCGAAGGCGTCATCTGGATATCGCGAAGACAGCGCCGCCCGGCGATGGTGACCCAGAGGAATCCCAGCGCAGCGGCGAGAAACGGGAGGTCGTAGATTCCGCCAGTCTTGTAGGAGCCACGCGCGATGGCGCGATTCATGGCTTCCGAAGAGAATGTGTAGAGAACGGTGGCGAAACAAATGTTGCGATAGAGTTCGCGCCACGGTCCGGAACTGGTCAAGAATGCCGATGCGGACACGGCAATCAATATCAGTCCTTCGACCAGATACAGCAGATCCCAGCGGGGGGTGTACACCGCGCCATTGGTGACGATGTATTCCTCGGGAAAAACGAAGAAGGCGTAGACCACGATCCACCACACCAGCAGGATGAGGACGTTCAACCCGCTGGGCAACATTCCCTCGCGCTCATCGGCTTGATGGGGTCGGATGGCCACGGCCGCCATGATGGGAACAACGTGCAGAAACAACACGACATCCCCGTAAAAGGGATCGGGCAGTGGCTTGCGAACCACCACTTCAAACCACCCCCAGCATGCTTGGTTGAAACACCACATCAGCATTCCCGCCGTCATAAGACTCCAAAACAGGCGTGTATGCCCACGGCTGTCGAAGGCGTTTCTGACGGAGACGATGAAGGCAGCCGTGATCACCAGCAGTGGGATCAGATCTCCCATGGCCACGCGAAAGAAGGGGCTCAGAAACACTGCCGGAGCCAGAGCAAAGGCCAGCAGTAGACCAACTCCGCAGAGGAGCGCCGAGATGTGCCTCAGAGACACTACTTTGCATCATATGACCTTCGCCGCGAGATGTTTAGATCACGTGCTGGTTACCGGAGGTTACTACGGTAACGTTCGAGGCCGCTATGAGGGCTTGCGACGCGTTCAGCCGAGGCGGCGTTCGCGGTGTGATCGAGGTCACGGTGATCGGTGATCAAATCGGCGGTCGCGCTTCGGGTAGTAACTGCTAGAATTACCTGTTATGGCTTTTCCCGCTAACCGCCTGCGTCGCTTGCGGCGCACTGAAACCCTGCGTGCCTTGGTCCGCGAGACCCGGCTTACGCCCGAATCTCTGGTGTATCCATTATTCATTTGCCCCGGGAAGGGGATCCGGAAAGAAGTGCGCTCAATGCCCGGAGTCTTCAACCTTTCCGTAGACGAGGCAGTGAAGGAAGTGCGCGAGACACGCGCGCTGGGAGTGTTGTCGATCATTCTGTTCGGGCTGCCGGAGAAAAAGGACGAAGTGGCCACCGGCGCCTGGGCGGAAGATGGCATTGTGCAGAGGGCGGCGCGCGCCATCAAGAGTGAGGTGCGGGACGTGTTGGTGATGGGTGACGTTTGCTTGTGCGAGTACATGTCGCATGGGCATTGCGGCATCGTTAAAGTGAACGACAAAGCCGCACCGCAATCGCTGGGCGCGGCCGCGGCCGCGCCACCGGCTACCGCCGAGTACGAGATCGTGAACGATGCGAGCCTGGAGTTGCTGGCGCGCACCTCGGTTTCGCTGGCGCGATCGGGTGTGGACATCATCGCGCCATCGGACATGATGGATGGACGGGTCGGGGCGATTCGCGCGGCACTCGACCAGGCTGGCTTCGAAAATACGCCGATTCTTTCCTATGCCGCGAAGTTCGCTTCCGGTTTCTATGGGCCGTTCCGCGAAGCGGCAGATTCAGCGCCGCAGTTCGGAGATCGCCGTTCCTACCAGATGGACCCGGCGAACTTTCGCGAGGCGATGCGCGAGATCGAGTTGGACATTGAAGAGGGCGCGGACATGATCATGGTGAAGCCGGCGATGCCGTACCTGGATGTGATTGCCGCGGCCCGCAACCGTTTCGACCTGCCGCTGGCGGCGTATCAGGTGTCGGGCGAGTACGCGATGATCGAGGCCGCGGCCCGCAACCAGTGGATCGACCGCCAGCGCGTGATGATGGAATCGCTCGTCTGTATCCGCCGCGCGGGGGCGAGCATCATTCTGACTTACTACGCCAAGGAAGCGGCGAAACTGCTGGCCTAGTCCGTCCAGGCAAGTCGTTCTGCGGTTCACCGCCTTGAGGCGAACCGGCACCTCCCCCTCTTTTAACGATGCTAGTGGCACGGCTGTTATAAAATCCGCCCAGCCTGGAGTGGTTACTTGGCGCGCTACGCAAAGCTCTCGTCGACAGAATTGGTAAGGGTGTGCGCTGACTCGAAAGACGAGAGGGCGTGGGCAGAGTTCATCCGCCGGTTTCAGGTGGTGATCGCCGCTGCGGTGCTGAAAACGGCCCGCCACTGGGGCGAACCGTCACGCCCCCAACTGGACGACCTGATCCAGGATACCTATCTCAAGCTCTGCGAAAACAACGCCCGCTTACTGCGCTCGTTCCAGCCGCGCCACGAAGATTCCATTTACGGGTTTTTGAAGGTGGTTGCGGCCAATGTCGTCCACGATCATTTCAAGTCTGCGCTGGCCGCAAAGCGGGGCGCAGGCCAGACGGAAGCGATCACGGAACCAGTCCAAATCGATCCGAAAATGGCTGGCGCCGACAGCTTTAACGCCGTGAGCCAGCGCATTCAGCTCGAGCAGGTCGACAAGGTTCTGAGACAGGTCACGGCGGGGAAGGATCAGGAAAGGAAGCGCACGATTTTTTGGCTTCGCCACCGGCAAGGACTTACCGCCAGTGAGATCGCAGCCATCCCATCGATCCGGCTGACCACAGAGGGGGTGGAAAGCGTGCTTCTGCGCCTGGCGGTCATGATTCGTGGTCGTTATGAGTTCAAGCCCTCACCGCGAAGTGAAGGTTTTGAATCGGAAAAATCGTTCTAAGAGATTGGGGAGTTAGTCTTGGAAGAAAATCACAATGGACATATCGGAGATGCGGAGCTGGCGAAACTGCTGGAGGAATCTCGCCAGGGCACGGAAGCCGTGCTGGACGCGGCGGATGTTCACCCTCATCTTGCCGCCTGTCCGACTTGCCGGGAGCAATTTGAAGGGCTGGCGTTGTTGGATCGCCAACTGAAGAGCCTGAGACCGGCTAAGTCTGCACTGCGCCAGGGCGATTGTCTGGACCCGGCGATGTGGCGTGCGATTGCCGGTGGCCTGACACCGCCCGATCGGACGCTTGGCTCCATCGAACATGCCAGCCGCTGTGATCATTGTGGTCCGCTGCTGCGCGGAGCGATCGCCGAATTGACCGATCTGAACAGGGAGATCACTGAGGCGGAGCGGAAGCAGATCGCGACCCTCGAGAGTGCGCGCGCGGAGTGGCAGCATAGGCTGGCCCAGCGAATCGCCGGGACTCCGCACTCGGGGCCGGATCGGGAATCGACACCGTGGTGGCAGAGGTGGTTGGCCGTACCACGTCTGGCGACGGCGGGAGCAGCTCTTCTAGCCGTGGTTGGCGTGGGATCGTGGGTTGTCGTACATCGTAATGACAATCGCAACCAGCCAGCAGCAGCCGACCGCCTCCTGGCCCACGCTTACACCGAGAAGCGCACCGTGGAACTCAGGATGGCGGGCGCCGGCTATGCGCCTCTGCGCGTGTCGCGCGGACCGACAGCCTCTTTTATCAGCCGTCCGGCGGCGCTGCTAAAAGCGGAAGCGTTGATTGCCAGCCAACTCGAATCCCATCCTTCCGATCCTTCCTGGCTTCAGGCGAAGGCGCAGGCGGACCTGCTGGAAGGCAAGTGCGACGCCGCCGTCGAAGCTTTGCGCCGCGCCCTGGAGTTAGACCCGGCTTCGCCAGCTCTCCTCACCGATCTCGCCACCGCTTACTTCCAGCGCGCCCAGCAGGAAGATCGAAAGGAGGATTTCGGCGCTGCCTACGAGTACCTGAGCCAGGCCTTGAAGCTACGGCCCGACGATCCGGTTGCGCTCTTCAATCGCGCCATCGTCGCGGAACACGAGTTCCTTTATCAACAGGCACTCGATGACTGGGAGCATTACCTGCGCGTGGATCCGGGCTCACAGTGGAGTGAAGAAGCCCGCAATCGGGCCAACGCCGTGCGGGAAAAGTTGAAAGAGCATGGCAGCAAGGCGACGCCGCTGCTATCTCCTGCTCAGCTGGCGGCCATGGCCACCAGCGCCAGCCCCACCGCAAGCCTTGGTTCCGAAGTCGACCAGCGTATCGAAGAATATCTGCACGAAGCCGTCCGCTCCTGGTTGCCCCAGGCTTTTCCCGAAGCGGAGGCCGAAGCGGATCCGAGCGCTTCGCAAGCGCTTTTTTTTTTGGCGAACCTGACCAGCCAGCAACACGGCGACCAGTGGCTGGCTGATCTTCTGCGCGGTTCCGCGGCGCCACATTTTCCGAAAGCGGTAGCCGCGCTGGCCCGCGCCGTCAAAGCCAATGACGCCGGCGAGTATGGTGTCTCCCGCCAACAGGCTGATCTGGCCGAACAATTATTTCGTGCTTCCGGCAACACAGCGGGCGTGCTGCGCGCACAGTTCGAGCAGACTTTCGCCGCGCAGATGACGACGCGAAGTGATGCTTGCCGGCAGCAGGCAACCACCGCGTTAGCGGAATCGGAGAGATACTCTTACCCCTGGTTGCAGGTTCAGCTTGGATTGGAGAAGGGCGTCTGTTCTTTTCTGATGGGCGATATTGGCACGGAAGGAAAAGCCTCACGTCGCGCCTTGGACCGCGCGCAGCAGGCCGGCTACGGTGCCCCCTATCTGCGGGCCCTGGGCTTTGTTGCTGGGTATACATTCGACGCCGGCGATTCATCCGGTGGCTGGAAACTCGCCTACACAGGATTCGAACGCTACTGGTCGGGGTGGCTTCCTGCCATGCGGGGCTACAATCTGTACACCGAAGTCGCGGGCGCCGCTGAAGCTGCCGGGCAGTCACATTTGCAGGTGGCCATCTGGCGCGAAGCGGTCGCAGTGATTGATTCCGATCCAGATGCTCGATTACGGGCTAGCGCCCACTATCTGGCGGCCAACGCAGCCACCGTTGCCCAGATGCCCCAGGTTGCCGAGCGTCAGTACGCCGAAGCTGCCCGGCTCTACGCCCTCGTACCGCAGGACGACGCCACGCGCAGCGACCGTCTCGAAATCGAGATCAGGACCGCCCAGTTGGAGGCGCGTCAAAATGCGTTCGACGCGGCCCTGGCCCGTTTGACTCGCGTCCAAGATGAGGTCCGGCAATTTTCCGATAATTATCTCGCGCAGCTTTTTTATTCCACATTAGGCGAAGTGCAGCTCCGCAGTCATCATGAAGCGGAGGCCGAGCAGGCTTTCCGGCCCGCGCTGGCCCTGGCGGAGCAAAGCCTTGCGACCCTCAGGTCCGAAGCGGAACGTACGAACTGGAGCAAGAACGCAGCCCCGGCGTATCTCGCACTCATCGAAGCGGAGTTGGCGCAGGGCCGTTCGCAGGATGCGCTCGAGACGTATGAGTGGTACCTGGGAGCGCCCCAGCGCGGGGCTGCAGATTCACGCCCGCACCGATCTCCGACTAATCGGACTAATCCGCCGATGCCGGATCGGTCGTGGCTGGCGTCCCGCCTTCCTCTCCTGGCCAAAGAGACGGTGCTCGCCTATGCCGCACTGCCCGACGGCCTGGCGATCTGGGTCTATGACGACCGCGGTATAAACGTGCGCTGGATTCCGAAACCTACCGAGGGCCTGCAAGAGTTAGCGGAAAGGTTTCACGACCTGTCTTCCGATCCCAGGTCAGAGTTGAGCGCCTTGCGCCGGGACGCTCGCAGCCTGTATGGGGCGCTCATCGCTCCGGTGGAACAACACCTGGCGCCGGGACGTACGCTGGTGATCGAGGCGGAGGGATGGCTGGCCCGCGTGCCCTTCGAAGCGCTGCTTGATTCGAACGATCATTATCTGATCGAACGTGCGCCCATGGTTCATTCGCTGGGTCAGGATTCGCAGGCGCGGCTGCGCAGCGACACCGGCATTTCGGCAGACTTGCCCGTCCTGGTGGCGGCCAGCACCGCTTCCTCGCCGGCGGATGGACTCATTCCTCTCCCCGATGTGGCCGCGGAAGCGGACACCGTCGCCAGCGGCTTTCATTCCGCGCGTGTGCTCAAAGGCGGAGACGCCACCCTCAGCGCTGTCCGGAGCGAACTGCCCGGGGCCGCAGTTTTCCACTTTGCCGGACATTCGCTCGCCACTTCCGAAAGGACGGGATTGATGCTGGAAGGTGGAGATCGACCAGCGAACGTGCCCCGCCTGATGGATGCAACCGTTGTGCGGCAGCTTCGCCTGCAAGGCTTGCAGTTGGCGGTGCTATCGGCCTGCAGCACCGCGTCCGGCAGCGGCGGCTCAAGCGGATTCAACAGCGTTACGGATGCTCTTCTGCGTGCGGCTGTGCCCCACGTGGTCGCGAGCCGGTGGGCAGTGGACTCCGCTGAAACCCGAGGATTCGTACAGGACTTTTATCACAATGCGCTGTCGGGCCAGACCGTTTCCGATGCCATCCGCCTGACCTCACGGAAAATGCTGGCCGACGCGCGCACATCTCATCCCTACTACTGGTCGGCGTTTGCAGCATACGGACGGCCCTAATCCCTCAAAAAGGAGAAACCAATGAAAACGCGCCGCTACTTCACCAGCATTACGGTTGTGCTGGCCAGTGCTGTCCTGGCTACGTTCTTCCTTATTGCGTGTCAACAATCCAAACAACCCGTTCCAGCCGCAGTTGAGGCCAAGGCTGCCAGCGCCGAGAAAGTTTTTGTAGTCTTTGAAGGTCCGTGGGCCATCGTTGCTGACCCAAACGACGCCAACAGCGTCCTGGCTCTCGCGCCGAAGACGAAACTGCACCGCGATCTTTACGTGGCCGCCTCCAATGAATCGACGCTGGCCGCGGGAACTTACGATCTTTCCGTCCCGGCCCATGGTGCCGCTACTTCCGGAACACTCGATCCCAGCTTCGCTCAGGCGAACATCGACGCCACGAGCCTGCAGCACGCGCTCGCTGACAAGTCAGGACGCTACGTCATTCGCCTGCCCAAGCCCGAGGCGTACCTGGCCGCCAAGAGAGTCCGTAGTCGCGTCGGCCCTACCTATCCTCCCGATGCTTCGACGGAGCAGAATTACGCGACCTCCGTCTCGTTCCGCTACAGCGTCAGCACTCTGAACGGATTCTCGTTGGCGGGCACTCCGGATACCGGCGCCTTCAACCCGCTGCTTCTCCAGGTGGACACCCCAACCATTCGCTTTGCAATTGAGCCAGCTCAACTCGACGATCCGAAGGACCGGTGCAGTACACACTCCCGCGAGGCTTTGCGCGATACGGTTAAGTTCCTGGGTTTGAGTTTATATGTAGATTTTCCAGGGGACTCGGCAGGCTGCCACAAGACCGATCCGCAGGTTCCTAGCTCGGCCAAGGCGGAGGCAGGCGGGAGATCTCGGTTGGACCAGCTGGCGGCGCAGTTTTTTGAGGGGCCAGCCGGCTCGCAGACCGCAAGGGTACCCGGCAGGGAGATCTCACCGGGTCATTCAGAAGTCTTCGCAACCATTGACGGGGCAAACCCAATGGCCCACTACCTAACCGCTGCCATGTATTTCTTTCGTGGAACGATGGCTGACTGCAAAGCGCCGATCCTGTTCCTGACGACTACTCCCTGAGGCCTTTCGCTTTTCGGCCTGCAGCCGGTAATGCGCTGATTCGGATCGGGGCAGAAATGAATAATCCATTTCCGCCCCGCCGGTTTTGTGATAAGTACCGCGTACACCTCGCGGAAACCGGATGCTGCCGAGCCTGCCTTTTAGCTTGCCATCGTAGATTTCCTTAACTTCCGGGCTGGCTTATGCAGGTCCAATCAGACTGAGCCGGGCCATGGAATTCTCTCCTGAGTGGTGCGACCTATAATAAACAGATTCGGCGAAGTGCGGTGTAGTCGCGTGAAGCTGGAGTGGCATGAAACTGGAGTTGCACAAACTGGAGTCGCCCAAGAAAGTCCGCATCATCGGTGCTGGCCTCGCGGGATCGGAAGCGGCGTGGCAGTGTGCGCGCCGGGGCATCGCCGTCGAACTTTTCGAAATGCGGCCCGTGCGCACGACTCCCGCCCACCAGACCGACGACTTCGCGGAACTGGTCTGCTCCAATTCTCTGAAATCCGACAGCGAGAACACCGCGCCCTGGCTGCTGAAGGAAGAGATGCACCGAGCGGGTTCTCTGCTGCTTGAGATTGCGCGCGAAACCGCGGTGCCCGCCGGGCACGCTCTGGCCGTGGACCGAGCCGAGTTTTCACGAAAGGTGACGAAGGCGATTTCCCGCGAGCCGCTCCTCACGATTCGCCGCGAAGAGGTCACGCAAGTCGAAGCAGGCCAGCTCACGATTATCGCAACCGGTCCGCTGACGTCGGACCCACTGTCGCGCGAGATTGCGCGTCTGTGCGCAACCGGCCATGGCAACAGCCACCTGTATTTTTACGATTCGATCAGCCCCATTGTTGAGGCCGATTCCATCGATATGAGCAAGGTGTACCTGGCCGCCCGCTACGACAAAGGGTCGGCCGATTACATCAATTGTCCAATGTCGAAAGACGAGTACGACCGGTTCTACGACGCGCTGCTCGCGGCGCAATCGGTTGAGCAGAAGGATTGGGAAAACCTGAATTACTTCGAGAGCTGCCTGCCCCTCGAAGAGATCGCCAGGCGCGGACGCGACACGCTGCGTTTTGGGCCGATGAAGCCGGTCGGACTCAAGGACCCTCGCACCGGCAGGATGCCGTATGCCGTAGTGCAATTGCGGCAGGAAAATCTGCGCGCCGATTCTTACAACCTTGTCGGATTCCAGAATCACTTGAACTTTGGCGAGCAGGCGCGCGTGCTGAGTTTGATTCCGGGCCTCGAAAGCGCGCGGTTTCTGCGCTACGGACAGATTCACCGTAACACCTATATCAACGCGCCGGCGCTGCTGAGCCCGACGCTACAAATGAAGGCGCATCCCCAGGTGTTGTTCGCGGGACAAATCTGCGGAGTCGAAGGTTACGTCGAATCGATTGCGACCGGCCTGATCGCGGGAATGAATGCAGCCGCGCTTGCCATCGGCGGCGAACCGGTGCCTCCACCGCGAGCGACGGCGTTGGGCTCGCTTGTCCACTACATCACGCAGGCGGAAAGCAGGAATTTTCAGCCGGCGAATATCACATTTGACCTCTTGCCGGCGCTCGGAGCCCGCGTGCGCGACCGCAAAGAACGCCACCGTCAGCAGTGTGAGTTGGCGTTGCGCGAGTTCGAGGGATGGTACAGCCGGTGCATCGGGCAAACTGCAGACCCCCGCTGCGTACGGGATGACAAACTACGGGCTCTTAGCTTTTAGCGAAAGGCCAAAAGCTAAGAGCCAAGAGCTAAAAGCCAAGAGCCGCTCTACAATTTCTCGATTGTTTTTTCGGCAGATTCACTTTAGGGTGCTGATGTTAGAGTGAGGTGCGTCCCCGTGCCGGTTTCTGCCGTTGATTGCGTACAGCCCGCCCTGCAGCACGCGCGGGAACAACTCTTCACTCGTTTCCGATTTGGGCAATGGTCGCGCCTGGCGCTGGTCGGAATTCTGGCCGCGGAACTGCACGTCGGCGGATGCAATTTCGGAAACTTCGGGAGCAATTGGCCTCGCGTCCCACACAAAAATCAGGGCGAGTTGCTGCCGTCTTCCGGGCTGCCGTTGGGTTGGCCTCCCGTCAATCCCGCGCACATTCCCGCGCACATCGGGCAGTTCATCGGATTGATTGTGCTGGGAATCTTCGCCGCCATCGTGTTGGGGTTCGTCTTCCTGTACCTCAACAGCGTGTTCCGGTTCATCCTCTTCGACTCGGTTCTGCGGCGGGAATGTTCGATTGGTGACGGATGGCAAAGATGGCGACGCGCCGGCGGCCGATTCTTTCTGTGGCAGATTGTGTTCCAGATTGCTGTCTGGATGTTTCTGCTGGTTCTAGTTGGCGTGCCGTTGGTTTTGGCTTTAGCTGCGGGGTGGGCGGCAGATCTGCGGCAACACACCGGACGGCTGATTGCCGGAGTGATTCTGCTCGTGTGCCTGTTCGTAGTGTTCGTGCTGGCAGCCGTGGCGGTTCGGGTGCTGGCGAGAGATTTTCTGGTGCCGATTATGGCTCTCGAGGATCTCGATTTTGCCGACGGCTGGCACCGCTTGCTGGCAATGATCCGGCAAGAGAGGGGACGATACGCCGTTTACCTGCTGCTCAAATTGGTGCTTTCGATTGCGGCGGGCATCCTTTTCACCATCATCGCGATCATCCCCGTACTGTTCGTCTTCGTCCCTGCTGCCGTTGCCGTGATGGCCGGTCGCGCCGCGGGACTGGGATGGAGCGTGACAACCATCAGTCTGGCAATCATCTTCGGAACCTTGCTCCTGCTCCTCTTGATTTACCTGATCGCGCTGGTATGCGTGCCGGCTACCGTTTTCTTCCCGGCGTACGCGATGTATTTTTTCGCCGCTCGATATCCGAATCTCGACGTCCTGCTGAATCCAGCCCCTGCGCCTCCGATTCCGGAATTGCCTCCCGTCCCGGAGTCTCCACCGCCGTTCGAAGCGCCGCCGCTGCCGCCGTCAGCGGAGCCCATCTGTTAGCCTTGCTAGTGGAGAGCCGGGCGTCCACGCCCGGCCGGACGGGCGAGATGCCCGTCAGTCCCTCGTATAACTCACCCCCAGTCGCCACCAGAAACTACTAACTAGCGGCCGCAGTTCCGTGGAACTCTCCGCGTCATCCGGGTGTCCAATGATTCAGACACGCGCGTGCCTGAGAGGAAAAATTCCAAATGGCATTCTCGCCGGCAGGCGGTGGTCCGTCTCGTCCACAGATGAACGTCACTCCCTTGATTGACGTTCTGCTGGTGCTCATCATCGTTTTCATGGTGGTTGTGATCGAGCAGCGGCCAACTGGTTTACAGACAGAGCTTCCACAGCCCAATCCAACAGGCAACACGATCCCGCCGCCGCAGGCGACGATTGTGATTCAGATCCATCACGCCAAGCCGGGAGCGGAACATGCGCAGGTGATGGTGAATGAAGAGTCGGTGGAATGGGATCGCTTGCGCGAACGGCTGCGGGATATTTTCGCCATTCGCGTCGAGCGGATCGCCTACGTCGAAGCCGATGACGACATCGATTTCCAGGACGTAGCGGACGTAATTGCAATTGCCCGGATTGCTGGGGTCGACCGCGTAGGCCTGCTGACCGAGGACGGGAAGCATGTTCCGATGGCGGGGTAGATGCCGTCTCATAAGTCACCGGAGTGATCCGTTTGATTGTGGGTTGTATAAACTCGATCCATGCCGGCGCTAATGAAGACGGGAGCAGTGGATTTTGATCGCGAAATTGACGCATCCCTGTTGCCTGCGCATCTTGCTGGCTGTCTGCGGAGTGTTGACGCAGATGCGGTTCAGGTGAGGGATAACCGCGTTACGTTCAGAGGAGGCATCTTCCGCTTTGTGACCAACTGGAATGTTCTCGCGGCGTTCGGGTTCGGCGACCTCACGGTCGATTCCGCGACCTGCAAGGTTCGCTACTGTTTGAGTTACCGGCAGCTCGTCATTTTCACCGTAATCATGGCCGGCGTCACCGCGGCGACCATATTAATCCTCGGTAGTCTCCATGGGATGTCACAGTCCATGCTGACAGTGCTTCCCTTGGGCTTCGTTGTAGTTTTCGTCAACCTCGCTCTCCGGACCTACGACTTCAAACGCTTTCTTCGTCGCTCCATCGACACCGCCCCGCACGTAAGCCGATGACTTATGTAGCATGTGCTAGTCCCGCGCCCGGTTCTTGATCCAAATGGGCGAACCGATGAAACCGAACGCATGGCGGATCTGGTTTTCGAGAAATCGCTGATAGGAAAAGTGCAGCTTCACGGCGCGGTCGGTGAAGAGCACGAAAGTCGGCGGCGCCACTCCCGCCTGCGTCATGTAGTAAATTTTCACGCGCTTGCTAACCGGAACGGAGGCGCGGTCAAAGTCAACCGTCTTCAGGAAACGGTTCATCTCGCCGGTCGTGATGCGCTTGCGGCGCTCGGCGGCCACCTTCTCGATCAGCGGAAGAATCTTTTCCGTTCCCTTGCCGGTGTGCGCGGAGAGAAAGAGCACTGGAGCGTAGCTCAGGAATTTGAGCCCGTAGCGCAGGCGCTCTTCGTAGAGAGCACGGTCGTGGGGGCGCTTGGCATCCTGAATACGCGCCGTCTTCGACTGGCTGATGGCGCGCTTCTCGCCGCTCGCCACCAGGTCACACTTATTGACTAGGATAATCACCGAGCGGCCGCTCTCGTGGGCGTAGCCCGCGATGTTAGCATCGAGCCCGCTGGCGCCTTCGGTGGCGTCCACCATGAAAAGCACGATGTCGGCGTCTTCGATGTTTTTGCGCGCCATGACCACCGAAAGCTTCTCGGCCATCAGCCGCGTCTTGCCTTTGCGGCGAATGCCGGCGGTATCGATGAAGCGAATCTTGCGGCCTTTGTACTGGATGACTTCGTCGATGGAATCCCGCGTAGTGCCAGGGATGGGCGAGACGATGGCGCGCGACGTTCCCGTGAGTTGATTCAGCAGCGTGGATTTGCCGACGTTGGGGTGGCCGATGATGGCTACCTTGATTTCATGCGGCTCCTCCGAAGTTTCCTCTGTGCTTTCCCCTGTGACCTCAGTGCCTGCCCTGAGCGCAGCCGAAGGGTCCTCCGCGGTTGCTTTTGCACTCGCGGGCAGCACCTTAACGATGGCGTCAAGCAGATCGTCGATGCCGCGTCCATGCTCAGCCGAGATCGGAAACATATTCCGCATTCCGAGCACATGAAATTCGTCGAGCAATCCATCCTGCTTGTCCGAGTCCATCTTGTTGACCGCCAGAAAGAGTGGCTTGCCGGTGCGCGCCAGCAGTCTCGCCAGTTCGCGATCGGGCCCGGCGATCTCGGTCCGAGCATCGACAACCATAACGATGGCCGCCGCCTCTTCAAACGCGACTCTAGCTTGACGAAAAATTTCCGCCGGTATGAAATCTTTGTCATCGGGAACGATGCCGCCAGTGTCCACGACTCGAAACTCGTGCCCGAGCCATTCGGCCTCGCCATAGAGGCGGTCGCGGGTAATGCCGGACTCGTCTCCGACGATGGCGCGTCGCGATCCGGTCAGATGATTGAACAGCGTCGATTTACCGACATTAGGTCGTCCGACGATGGCGACCAGTGGGGATGATTTTTTCTTGCTCAAAGTGGTGGATGAGTTACGAGGTCCATCCCGCTATTATAAAGACTCCGTGCTTTCCTCATCCCATCCCGTGTCTCCGGCGGCGGGGCTTTCGCTCTATCAGTTCTTCGCGCCGGGAGGCTTGCTCTCGAAAACGCACCCAGCCTACGAGTTTCGCCGTGGGCAGTTGCAGATGGCGCAAGCGGTGGAAGAGGCGCTAGAAGAAAAGCGTCACCTGATCGTCGAGGCCGGCACGGGCACCGGCAAGACGCTGGCGTATTTGCTGCCAGTGATCCGCTCGGGCAAGCGAGTCATCATCTCCACCGGCACGAAGAACCTGCAGGAGCAGCTCTTCTTTAAAGATGTCCCCGCGCTGGAGCGGGCTCTGTTCCCGGAAGGCGATCGCAAACTGAGCGTCTGCTACATGAAGGGGCGCAACAACTATCTCTGCCGCAAGAAGCTTTTTGATCTCACCGATCAGCCGGTGCTCAGCGGCCTGGAAGAGATCGAGCACTATCGCGCCATCGCCGCGTGGGAGAAAACGACGCAGACCGGCGATCGCGCGGAACTCGCGGAACTGCCCGAAGCCAGCGCCCTCTGGTACAAGCTCGACGCCCGGGCCGATACCTGTCTCGGCCAGAAATGCAAGGAATGGGAACGTTGCTTCATCACCGAGATGCGGCGGCGCGCGGCCGAGAGCGACATCATCATCGTCAACCACCATCTGTTTTTTGCCGACCTTTCCATCAAGCTCGAAGCCGATGGCGCGCCCGACGCCGGAGTCCTGCCCGAGTGCGGATCCGTTATCTTCGACGAAGCGCACGAACTTGAAGAAATCGCCGGCAACTACTTTGGGATTTCGGTCAGCAACCTGCGGATGGATGAGCTGACGCGCGACGTCGAACACTTACTGCAGCGCGAGAAACTCTACACGCCACAGATATCGGGAGCGATTCAGTCGGTGCGGGAACGCTCGCAACTATTTTTTTCGCTCCTGCCTGCGAACGAAGGGCGGTTTGCCTTCGACTCTCGCCGCGAGTTCCTGGAGGAAAACGGGGAAGAATTTCTCGCTCTCAATCAATCGCTGTACCGGCTGGGCGCGGAGCTGGAGCAACTTCCGCAGAAGCCGGAAGAAGTCTTCACTCTGACGCGTCGAGCGCAGCAATTGCAGGTGCAACTTCGCTTCGTGATGGAAAGCGAGGATCCGAACACGGTCTTCTGGATCGAGCGGCGAGGATTCCGTGGAGCGCCGGGCGCCCTCGCCCGGCAGAAATCATCGGAAGAAAAACGCGCGGGCGCCCGCACCAATATTTTTCTGCAGGCCACTCCGATCGAGGTCGGTCAGATCCTGCGCGAGTGCCTGTGGTCGAAGCTGGAGACGTCGGTGCTGACCTCGGCAACCCTCGCCGTCGGCGGTGGTTTCGACTACATAAGGCAGCGGCTTGGGCTCGACCACGCGCGCGAATTAATTGTCGCTTCGCACTTCGATTACGAAAGCCAGGCGATCCTCTACGTCCCGCCCGATCTGCCCGATCCGCGCACGCCGCAATTCGCCGCCGAGGCTGCCGGCATTGTCCGGCGGTTGCTCGAGATTACCCGCGGACGCGCGTTCGTGCTCTTCACCAGCTACGCGCAGATGAACGAAATCTTCGAGCGGCTGCTTGGCCAGTTGAAATTTTCCATGCTCAAGCAGGGCGACGCTCCGAAATCGGCGCTGCTCGAGGAGTTCCGGGTCACGCCCAACGCTGTGCTGTTTGGAACGTCGTCGTTCTGGCAGGGCGTGGACGTGCAAGGCCAACAGTTGAGCTGCGTGATTATCGATCGCTTGCCGTTTGCCGTCCCGAGCGATCCGGTGGTGGCGGCTCGGGTGAAGGCCATCGACGCCGGCGGCGGCAACGCCTTCTTCGAATACCAGGTGCCGAGCGCGGTCATTACGCTGAAGCAGGGGTTTGGGAGATTGATCCGGTCGTTGCACGATCGTGGTTTGCTGGCTCTGCTCGACAACCGGATTTTGAAGAAGCAGTACGGGCGGGTGTTTGTGGAGAGTCTGCCGAACTACGCCAAGACCACGGACATAAAGAAAGTAGAGGAGTTTTTTGGGGCGGATGTCGGGTGATTTCTTGATGGAGCGCCGGGCGTCCCCGCCCGGCAGGATCCTTCGACTGCGCTCAGGACAGGCTCACGAGACGCCGTCCCCCCATCGCGAACCAAAAGCTATTCGGATGCTACTGCTTCTTTGTCGACAACGACCTTCAAGTGCGTGGTCACGTCCCGGTGCAGCTTGATGGGGACAGTGAACTCGCCGACGGTCTTGAGCGGTTCGTGCAACTGGATCTTCCGGCGATCGATGCAACTGGTCGGCTTCGCCCGACTTGCGCAGGAACTTCACCTCGAGCCCGTCAAACTGCTTCGCGAGAGCCTCGGCTTCCGTCTTTTCCTTGGCGGAGCGGCGCACCGAGGCCGCCTTCATCTGCTCGATGACAGTCTTATTGGCGGCGGTGGCCTCAATCGCCAGTTTCTTGGGCAGCAGAAAATTCCGTCCATATCCCTCGGCGACTTTCACCACCTCACCGCGGTTGCCCAGCTTGGGCACGTCTTCTTTCAAAATGACTTCCATGAATGACTCCGTTTTGTTGGTAACCCGTCGTTAGTCGCTTGTCGTTGGTCGGTTGCAAATTTCTCGAACAGTCAACAAACTCTCCTGATGCCGCTGACTGCGAACGACTAACGACCAACGACGATCTTTACTGCGCGCGTCCAGCGAACGGCAGCAGGGCGATATTGCGCGCCTGTTTGATGGCCCGCGACAGACGGCGCTGGTGCGGCGTGCACACCCCGGTCAGGCGTCGCGGAGTGATCTTGCCGCTTTCCGCCACGAACTGCGCCAGCAGACGCACATCTTTGTAATTGACCGCTTCGATCTTCTCGACGCAGAACTTGCAAACCTTTTTGCGCCGGAAGAACTTACGGCCGCCTTCGCGGGGACCACCGGGGCCTCCGCCGGGCCGCGCGCCGCGTGGCCCGCTGCGCTCGGGGCGGTCGCCACCACTACGCTCCGGACGACTTTCGCCGCCGCTTGATCCCGCAGACGCGGTTGGTGCTTTTGTTTCTTCTGCCATAGTGCTCCTGCTTTCTAAGAATTCGGTTTGGGGAAGGGCACGGCTTCAGCCGTGCCGTAAAGCGCCCGAAGAAACGCGGGCTTTAGCCCCTGAGGTCGAGCGCTTCGGACGTCCGCCCCAAGTTCCAACTAAACTGGCGCTGAGGCCGTTGCTTCCGTTCCCGCTTCCGGTGTTGCCGGTGTTACCGGACCGGCGGCTGCGGCCGGTGCTGCGCTGGCCTTCTTCTTCGAGTCGCGGATCTTTTTGATCTTGTCGAGTCGCTTCAGTTCTTCGTCCGTGCGCACGGTGAGGAACTTGATCACCGGCTCGGTCACGCGCAGGCGGCGTTCGACTTCGTGCACAACGGCGCCGGTGGCTTCAATCATCATCAGTACAAAGATGCCATCGTTGAACTTGCCTACCCGGTACGCAAGACGGCGCTTGCCCCAGACCTCGCTCTTGGCCGTTCCGCCCGCCGAGGTCACCGAAGACTCGAGCGTCGAAATCAGCTTGTTCAGATCCTCGTCCACCATGTCGGGCCGGACGATGAACATTCCGCACAAGCACTATTGCGGCTCTTCACCCGCTTCGTTCTTGCGATTGAACCGGTTCATCGCCGCCGCCGGTCCTTCTTTCACAATCACCTCAACCGCCTGCACTGCCGTGTCGAGGAGTTCGTCCACAACTTTTTCCTGCGCTTTGCGGAACAGCGTCAGCACATATTTCACGCCGTCCACGACTTTGCGGTCGGGCGCAATTCCCAGCCGAATCCGCAAAAACTCGTCGGTGCCTAGGGCGCCGAGGATGGATTCCATCCCGTTGTGCCCCGCCGAACTCCCCCGCTGCCGGATGCGAATCGTGCCCAGCGGCAGGTCGAGTTCGTCGTAAATCACAATCAGGTCCCGCGTCACATCGACCTGTTGTTCCGCCACCAGTTCCCGCACCGAAAGCCCACTCAGGTTCATGGAGGTTTCCGGTTTGGCCAGGACCGCCGGCTCACCGGCAATCGTTGCCCGCGCAGTCAGCGCGCGGCATTGGCGATTCCTGATTTCAATCCCAAGGTTGTTGGCGATTCGATCGATCGTCAAAAACCCGAGATTGTGCCACGTGAACTGGTACTCGATTCCAGGATTGCCCAAACCGACGATCAGTTTCACGCAAGTTAGCTCTTAGCTTTTGGTCTTTAGATCGTGTGCTGACGGGGCAGAGCCCCGCCTCCACACAAGCTCTATTTTTTCTCTTTCTTCTCGGCCTTCTCGGCCTTTTCCGCCTTCTCGGGCTTGGCTTTGGCCTTGGCATCGCCCTCAGCCTCGACTTCGCCCTCGGTTTCCTGCTTGCCCTTCTTAATGACTTCGGGTTCAGCCGGAGCTGCCGCCGCTTCCGCCACCGCTTCCGGAGCCGCAACCACTTCTTCCTTCACCGAGGTCATGTGCGCGATCATCTGGTTCTCGTCGGTCAGAAACTTCAGCTTTTCGCTATGCGGCAGGTCTTTCACGCGCACTTCGACGCCGAAAACAAGGTGGCTGATGTCCAGTTCGATGGACTTCGGAATATCCGCCGGAAGACACTCAATCTCGATCTCCCGCAGCAATTGCTCGAGGATGCCGCCCTGCGTCTTCACGCCCTCGGCCTCGCCCTTGAGCACGACCGGAACCGTGACCGTCAGCTTCTTGTCCATGGCGATGCGCTGCAGGTCCACGTGAAGCAGGGTTCCCTTGATCGGTTCGAACTGCCAGTCCACGATCATGGCCTTCACGCGATCGCTGTCGAGCGCCAGGTCGAAAATCGTGTTGTGCCCGCTCTCCGACCGCAGGATGCGCAGGACCTGCCGTGGATCGACCGCGACCGCAGCCGCGTCTTTGCCCGCGCCGTATACCACGGCTGGAATTCTTCCGCCGGCGCGCACGCGCCGGGCGGCGTTTTTGCTGCCTGGTTCGCGCTTCTGCGCTTCCAGAATGCTGATATCCGTTGCCGTCGTCATAATTCCGTTTCCGTCCTTCGTTGATCCAACCTGGGTTGACCCAAAATCAGATAAAAAGTTTGCTGACCGAAGTTTCTTCGTGGATGGACTGAATCGCCCGTCCAATCAGCCCCGCGATCGAAAGCACCTTGATCTTTGGCACTTGCTTTGCCGCTTCGGACAGCGGAATGGTGTTGGTCACGACCACCTCGGTGATCGGAGAGTTCAGCAGATTTTCCGCCGCCGCCCCTGAAAGTACCGGGTGCGTGCAGCAGGCATACACGGAGCTCGCGCCATTCTCAAGCAGGGCTTGCGCCACCTTCACCAGCGTTCCCGCCGTGTCGATGAGGTCGTCAATGATGAGACAAGTGCGGCCATTGACCTCGCCGATCACATTCATCACCTCCGCCACATTCATCTCGACGCGCCGTTTATCCACGATGGCCAGCGCTGCATCCACCTTCTTCGCGAAAAAGCGCGCTCGTTCCACGCCACCCGCGTCCGGCGAAACCACCGTCAGATCCGGCAGATTCAGTTTCCTGAAGTAATCCACCAGCACCGGCGAAGCGAACAGGTGGTCCACCGGAATGTTAAAAAATCCCTGCAACTGCGGCGCGTGTAAGTCCACCACCAGCGCGCGATCCGCGCCTGCGGTGGTCAGCAGGTCGGCCACCAGCTTCGACGAAATCGGCACCCGCGGCTTGTCTTTGCGATCCTGGCGCGCGTAGCCGTAGTACGGAATCACGGCCGTGATGCGCCGCGCCGAAGCCCGCTTGAGCGCGTCCATCATCAACAACAGTTCCATCAGGTGCATGTCCACCGGATGGCAGGTGGGCTGCATCACGAACACGTCGGCCCCGCGCACGTTCTCCTGGATCTGCACGTAAGCCTCGCCGTCGGCAAACCGCGTAACCAGAGCCTGTCCGCGCGTCAGACCAAGAAAGTTGCAGACCTCATCGCAGAGCGCCTCGTTGGCGGTTCCGCAAAAGACCTTGAATCTGTCGTCGACCCGGGCGCGCTGCGGTTTGCGTTCCGTTTTTTCGTCCGTGATCGGCTTTTTTTCCGCGGTCGTTTTATCGGCGGTCGTCTTTTCGGCAGTCGTCGCAACTGTGGCCATAGTTTCAGTTCTCAGTTCCCGGTTTTCAGTCCTCAGTTTTGGGGCTCCAGTTATCTCGACTGAGAACTGAGAACTGGCAACTGAGAACTGGTTTTCTGGCTGGGCCGCTAGGATTCGAACCTAGACAAAGTGCTCCAAAGGCACTTGACCTACCATTAGTCGACGGCCCAGTGAAACGATCTGACTGGCGGATTACACTTCAATTGTCGTTCAACTGTCGTCGTTTAACAACAATGACGTTCGACAATCGAAAATCAACCATCAAGAATTCTTTTCCAATACTTCTGGCGCGTCAACGTACTGGTCGCTACCGCCTTCAGCCCCTGCTTTCGCAAACGGCTTGCCGCCTTCTCGGCGTCGGCTGGCGACCGGAACAGCCCGTACAGGGTTGACCCTGACCCGGAGAGCGAAGCGTATCGCGACCCCGCGCGCTCCAGCGCACCTTTTATGTCTCGCAGTTCGGGATATTGAGGAAAGAC
>JBEKYF010000023.1:0-44077 GCA_049511255.1 Terriglobales bacterium
GAAGCGCTGTACAAAGGCATTGCACGCTATGCCGCTAGCTCCCACGGCATCAAGGTCGCGAGCGCGCGACGATAGTGTGCAACCGCGAAAGCAGTAATTCGACAATGCTCAGGGCGGAACAATTGCTTCTGCCAAGGGGGCATTCAAAGCGGGCCGGGGTAGATCTGGTCCTCTTGCCAACTGCCAACACGATTTCGGAAGTATTGTCGACAAACCGGAAACTAGAACGGTTGTTGATTTCATGAAAACCTTCACACGCAACTTTAGACCCAAACCAAATGGGCGGGCCTCCCGTGTGTCCGAAGCCTGCGTATACCTGTCGCCACCGTTGTCGGTAGGGTAGGCGAAGGCATGGGGAAGCGAAAATCCTAAATGCTTATTCCGACCTTGAGGTCGAGGACGTTCGGGAAGCTTGCAAGCGTGCTCGAATCTGCAAAACCGGTTGGTTCGCTAGACAGCCCAGTTCTGGATCTTCAGCCCACGCACCCGCCGAAATTCGCTTCCATTGTTTGTAACCAGTGTCACCCTGGAACCACGGCATGCGCGGCGATCCAGAGATCGTTGTTCCCGAT
This sequence comes from Terriglobales bacterium, assembly GCA_049511255.1. Lineage (GTDB taxonomy): Bacteria > Acidobacteriota > Terriglobia > Terriglobales > Acidobacteriaceae > Acidiflorens. Next base: position 573 of record JBEKYF010000023.1, read on the forward strand.
CATCTCGCCTTTCGCTTCCAGCTCCGCCCGAATCGATCCGTATGCTTCGGCCGCCGATTCCGGCAATGAGAGCGCGGGCAGCAAATGCACACACATGGTGGCACCTTCGCGGATCGAGCCTGTATCTTCTGATCTGGATTCTTGATCATTTTTGCTATTCATATTCAATCTCGACGAGTGTGACAGTTTAGGGGGGCAGTCCGGAGGCACCAGTGGTCCGTCTTGAACGTTTCAAGCATGTACATAACTATTGCATATGTGTACAGTGCGGTGGTATCTTCCTTTTAATAAGGGGGTATGTTCATGGCAACTGCTAGGAGTCGATCACACAAGCACTTTCAGTTGGATGCCGTGAAAATCAAGCGCGCCCAAAAAGCTCTGCGAGCGAGAACCGAGACTGAGGCCATCGAGCGTGCCTTGGATTTGGTGATTAGCGAACATGAGAGCAATCGATTGGCTCTCGAAGCCACCGAGCGCTTTGTCAAGAGTGGCATTGAGATCAAGGACGTATACGGTACGTTGGGTGGTTAGATGCAGCCCGCTCTGTTCGACTCTTCCATTTACATTACCGCACTGCGGCAAGGAGACGACGCCGTCCTGGCGCTGCGCCGGTTTACCACGGATGCGCCGCTTTGGCTCAGTGCAGTGGTACTCGAAGAACTCTATGCCGGCACTGCCGACCGCGATCGTCAAGTTGTAGAACACCTGGAGCGAGATTTTGACAGGGCGAAGCGAATCCTGGTTCCTAATCTTAGCGACTGGACTCAAGCCGGCAGAGTGCTTGCTCGCTTGGCGGCCAAGTATCATTACGAAAAGATCGGGCAAGGACGTTTGACCAATGATGCACTGATCGCGATGAGCGCGGTGCGACTGGGCATCCGGGTGATCACAGCCAACGAACGAGATTTCAGCAGGCTCGCCGAGTTTCGCGCCTTTCAGTGGCAAGTGGCCGCACTTTAATACACGTCAGGCTATCTCGCCCAGATAGAGCTCGGTGCGCTGCTTCATTCAAAACTGATACCCACGATGAGAGTCGCATTGGTTACAGCAATTACTCCTCTCACCTTCCGCGTGGTGCACAAGGGACCGGCGCTTACAAATCAGCGGGAGTCGCAAAGGGGTTTTCGATACGCACACCCGCGATCACCTGTCCGGCGTTCAGATCTTCCGAGAGGATCCGACTGGCACCACTTTTGAGAGCAGATGCGACAATGAGAGCATCCCAGAAACCGATCTGGGAGTCGTCCTCGATTCGAAACGCAGTTGAGATTTCAGCAGGTGTGGTGTCGACGCACCAGATTGCGTAGCTGCTCACGACCAGGCGGGCCGATTCTTTAGATACCGGATGTGGAATCTTTCGCGTAACATTCACGTAGAATTCCTGCAGCACCTGCATGCTGAGAACGCCAGTCCGTTCGCTCCAAAGCTCGTGGAGAACAATCTTCGCGGCTTCATGCTTCGCTTTCGCATCGACGTCGTGAGCGTAAATCAACACATTCGTATCGACAAAAGTCCTATCGCTCATGCAATTCGTCCCGGCCCGCTCGGATTATTCCGCCCATATGAAAGCCTTTGTCGAGAAGCGCCCTAGCCTGCCGTTCGGCGCGGTCGTACGCCTCTTCGTCGCCAACGAGGAACTCGATCTCCTGTGCAAGGAGACCACTGATCGAAGTTTCACGTCGGGCAGCGAGAATCTTGGCCTTCTTGAGCAACTGCCGACTCAGACTTATTGTGACGTTTTGCTTCTCGCCATTTCGTGAAATCGGCATGGTTGCCTCTCAGAACACGTAGAATACGTATAGCACGTATTTAATGTGGAGTCAAGGGAGTTTCCCGCCTGGAGGCGACGTAGCCCATTTTCCAAGAGGCATTCAGGCAAAAAATGGGTGTCCCGGCCCGCTTGGGATTGGGTTGGTATCACTGTGCACCCCGGGTGCACAAACTTGTGGCTCGGTACCCCTCTTCAATCAAGAACCAATGCGGACGACGAAAGTCGCCTTGGTCGCAGCCCCGCTCGGCAAGACGGAATACAAATCGAGGATGGAGAGCGTTGCGCGCACACTGATACTAGGCGAGCACAAGACGGATATCAACAGCCAAGATCTCCATTTGCATTGGGACGATTGCATCGTGAGCTGATGGAACTGAATCCGAGCGCCGCCCGCAGCCTGGAGGAAGGCATGGAAAAAACGCTCACGGTGCATCGCCTGCAGGTGTCGGCCCAGTTGCGTCGCACCTTAGCGAGAACGACGTGATCGAGCCAGCCTTCTCCATCGTAGAGACAGTTTGCCGCAACGTAAAACGATGGCGTGCCGACGATCACATTGAGCGGTGGGTCGGCTCTGGTTTGCTGTTGGCCGAGCGCCAGTTCCGCAGGGTCCAGGGCTATCGAGAGATTCCCGCGCGGTTGACTTCGATGGCAAACGCTGTTTCGAAAAAGGCTGTTGCCGAGGAAGTGAAGGTCGCGTAGCCTATGACGGTTGAGAGTCGCTAACTTTCAACCGAGTTCCGGGCAACGTGGGCTCGGAGCTCCGAGGCCATGCAAATCAAGAAGCACATTACACTGGCCTCCAACAGATTCCGCGGCCTTAGAGTCATCGCCGAGAACAGCTTGGATGCAATGTTAAGGTGAAACAAGCCTCCACATACCAACGTGATCCAACCAACGTAGTACGTAACCCTTCCAATCAACTGCAGACGAATGACGTGGCTCATGGTGAACCCTCCTTTGGTGCATGGGACGGCGAACTGGTCCCCTCGATTTCCAGGCCAGTCATGCACAACGCGATCCCATCCTACTCTCAACGCGGGCCGAGTGACCTTTTATCGTGCCGAATGAGCGGTTGCATCAGCTTCGCCATTTCCCTCGTTATTGCTGGCGGCCTGTTGTTGCTTACAGGGTGCCAGGGCGTAGCCGAAGGGAACGGCACGGTCGCGGGCCAGTTGGCCGTGTCTCCAACCGGTCTCAGCTTTGGCAACGTGGTCGTCGGGTCGAGTTCGTCGCTCAATGGCAGCCTGAGCGCCAGCAGCGCGTCGGTCACGATTACCTCGGCAAGCCTTAACAATGGTGAGTTTGTGCTCTCCGGAATTTCGCTGCCGGCAACGCTCGCCGCCGGTCAACCGACTGCTTTCACCGTCACCTTCACCCCGCAGGCAAGCGGAGCCTCTTCGGCGTCCTTGACATTCCCGAGCAACGCTTCGAACTCGCCCGCTGTGCAGACAATGACTGGCACGGGAACGGCGGCGACTCAGCACACCGTGGATCTCACCTGGACCGCCTCGACGAGCGCCGTCGGCTACAACATCTACCGCGGCACCGTGTCGGGTGGCCCGTACACGATGATCAACACTTCGCTCGACAGCACGACCGCATACACCGACAGCACGGTCGTCTCCGGCCAGACTTACTACTACGTAGCCACGGCCGTAAATAGCGAGTCGGAGGAGAGCGGATACTCGAATCAAGCTACGGCGGTCATTCCGAATCCGTAAGCGTCGCGCTCAGCGTCGCCGACTAATTTGTGTCAGCTAACTGTTGACCGCTAGCTCTTCGCCCCCGCCCACTCAGGGAATCGTGGCTCGTGCTTCCGTGGAGAACCTGCTCTCACGGCCGGCTTGATCCAGGGCGGTCACAACGTAGAAGTACGTGCGGTCACTGCCCACCAAGCGATCTTCATATGGTGGGCCTGGGACCCGGGAGGCGATTTTCACAAATTGCCGGCCTGAGGTCGTGCTCCGATACACGTTGTAGCCGACGACCAAGACTCCAGGAACGACCTGCGGCGCTTCCCACGTGAGCGTAACGCTGTGAGGCGAAGCTTTGTGACAGCACGCGCGAGGCCAATGGAAAGCAGAGCACATAGCACCAGCAAGAGCCGGAATGGGTTGGTCCTCATTGATTTGTATCGTTTGATTGCCTATCGTTTGTCGTCCATCGACTATAGTCGAATTTGCCTGGTCCGGCCGGTTGGACCCTCTTGGGAACTGGGATATTCGAAATATCCGACGGGAACGTATATTTTGCAAGGATTTCCTGGACAATGGCAACCCGGAGATCCTGCCTAACTCGATCTCACGCTTCTACAAGTTCTTGATCGGCGAACTGCAGCAGGCTTTCCTCGAAAACCTGCGTGAGAAGGCATCCTGGGAAAGAATCGCCCCAAAACCGCACCCGCGCGGCTGGATCCCTTGTCGTACGGAAGTCTGCGCCAGCAGATCCTGCGTCGGGACGGCGGGAGGTGTCAATCCTGTGGCGCGATGTCGAATCTTGAGGTGCACCACAGGAGGTTTCCGCAGCCATTCGGGATGCGACGCAGAAGAAAACTTGATCACGCTGTGCGTGGACTGTCACCGGCAAGCCCACGGATTGCGATAACGGTTCAGACCGAAGCTTTCACTGTGGCGGTCGCCCAACCAAAATATCGGCGATGCGCTCCCCTGCGTGTCCGTCCCAAAGCGGCGGTACAGTTCCCTTCTTCGCATTCCCGCTAAGCACACGCGACAATTCCATTCGTAGCTTTCCCGATCGCGGCCTACAAGAACATTGGTCCCCATGGAAACCGTAATCAAGCGCTCCGTATTCTCGCGCACCGTGAGACAAGGGACGCCAAGATACGTGGTCTCTTCCTGAATGCCGCCTGAATCGGTGATCACCACCGTGGCACGGGATTGCAATCCCAGAAAGTCAACATAGGGGAGAGGATCGAGCACGCGCAGTTGCCCGGCATTTAATCCAAAATCGGCAATTCGTTGCCGCGTTCGGGGATGGGCGGGAAACACCACCGCCGGATCCCGGTTGATTTCGAGCAGCGATTCTAGGATTCTCTTCAGCGTTGCGCTGTCATCAACGTTTGCCGGACGGTGCAGCGTAACCAAGACGTAGCGCTCAGGCAGCCCCCTCACCTTCACCTTCTGAGCTGAACGCAACAGGCGCACCAGGGAGTCAATCATAACGTTGCCGACGCGGAAGATCTTCTCCGCGGGAATTCCCTCTCGCCGAAGATTCTCGTCCCCATCTTCGGACGGCGTAAACAGCAAGTCGGCAAGCTGATGGTCACCAGGCGGTTGATCTCCTCGGGCATCGTGCGATCGAACGAGCGCAGTCCGGCTTCGACGTGGCCGATTTGACTTAACCAAAAACACTAAGGTCCGGAAGCTACTACTTTAGGGAGTAGTTCCCCAACCCGGCACATATGGAAAACCGCAGCGGGTGCTCAAGATGAAAATTGTTTCGCAGTGTCGCGAACGGCCAAGATAGGTGTACTATGGTCGTCGTTCTTGACGCCAAAAAAGGAGATTCGCCATGAAAGCCGTGGTCGTGAAGCCGACCAAGACGAACAAGCCCGCGAGATCCTTAAACGAGAGCGGCGAGGGGACCACATTGAGGCGTCGGATCTGCTATCTGTTGTCCCTCCTGAGAATTCACAGCCCAGATTGTGAACATTGTAATGCTCGCGAAACGCGTGGGGATGAGATTCAAAAGCGACTGGAAGAGTTGTCCTGGCGGATGCAGCCGCGTTCGCTCGCACTAGCCCCGAAATCTCGCGGCGTTCGAAGAACAAAACGTCGCAATCGGTGAATGAAGTTCTTAACCTGGCTCATTGACGGTCTCTTTTTGTATTCGAGCCACCAGTCACACCGCTGAGGTCACTGCCCCGACCGCAATCGGCGGCATAAGACGGTCGTAAAGACCAGGTCACGGTGTCGGAATCACGGCTTGGACTTCGTTGGAGTAAGCGCTTTGCTCCCCGTTTGACTCCACTGCCGTTGTAACGTAGTAATAGGTACTTCCGGATTGCACATTGGAATCTGTGTACGAGGTGGAGGTCACGTCAGTCGCGAGCAAGGTATAAGGCCCTCCGCTTACAGTTCCCCGATACGCATCGTAATAGCTGATGCTGGAAGATGAAGAGGGCGACCAACTCAAGGCAACCGAGTGCGATGCAGCCACTGTGATGCTCGCACTTGCAGACTTGGTGCTGTCGGCCTGACTAGTCACGACTACAATGTCGGTTTCGACAGCCTGCGGAGCTGTGTACAGTCCGGACTGCGTGATCGTTCCGGTGCCCTGTGTGACGGCCCAGGTTACAGCCGTGTTGCTGGAACCCGAAACCGTAGCGGCAAACTGCTGTTGCGATTTCTGAGACAGAGCGACCGCAGTCGGAGAGATACTGACCGCAATCGCTGTTGCAGCGGACACGCTCACGGTAGCAGAAGTGGACTTTGTCGGATCTGCCGCGCTCACCGCTGTTACCGTGTAAGTCCCTGCCGCACTCGGAGCAACGTACAGGCCGCTGGTCGTGACCGTGCCACTGGATGCTGACCAGGTCACGGCCGTGTTGCTGGTCCCCGACACGTAGGCGGTAAATTGTTGCTGCCCCCCGGTTTGAAGACTCGCCGTGCCGGGCGAAATTGAAATCGAGATTTGACTCGGCTGCGATACGGTCAGCGTCGCACTCTGGGTCGAGCTGTTATAGGTCGCTGAGATCGCCGCCGCCGTCGTCGTCGCTACCGTACTCGTCGTCACCGGAAACGTGGCCGTCTTCGTCCCTGCCGCCACCGTCACGCTCGCCCCCACCTGTGCCGCCGCGCTGTTGCTCGCCAGCGTTACCAGCACACCGCCCGCCGGCGCCGCCGCGCTCAACGTCACCGTCCCTGTCGATGAACTGCCGCCTACTACTGTCGCAGGGGTCAACGAGACCGACGTCATCGTCACCGCCACCGTCACCGGATTCACGGTCAGCGCTGCACTCTTGGTCGAGCTGTTATAGGTCGCTGAGATCGACGACGACGTCGTCGTCGCTACCGTACTCGTCGTCACCGGAAACGTGGCTGTCTTCGCCCCTGCCGTCACCGTCACGCTCGCCCCCACCTGCGCCGCCGCATTGTTGCTCGTCAGCGTTACCAGCGCACCGCCCGCCGGCGCCGCCCCGCTCAACGTCACCGTCCCTGTCGACGAACTGCCGCCCACCACCGTCGCCGGGCTCAACGAGGCTGACGTCACCGTCACTGGATTCGCCGTCGCCGGATTCACCGTTACAACAGCACAGGCCGATTCGCTTGAATCTGCTACGCTGGTAGCAGTTAGTTTGTAAGTGCCTGCCGAGGATGGTGCGGTGTACTGACCGCCGCTGGTTACTGTTCCGCCTGAGGCCGTCCAAGTCACAGCCTTATTATTTGTTCCACTCACCGTCGCCGTGAACTGGCTTTGCTGACCAGCCTGCAAAGAAGCAGTAGTGGGAGACACGGTCACGGCCACATTAAGGGCGTGCCGCCGGGGTCGCCACCCAGACTGTTGCGGCACTGTTTGAGCCGTCAAGAAACAGTGAACGGACAGAACGAACAGTGGGATGACGAACTGTATGATGAGGTGTCGAGCAAGCTGTTGTATCGACCGATTAGAGGATTTGACAAAATCGACCATGAGGGAATGGGCCCTTTCTCCGCGGGGGAATGATTTGGAACGCGAAGATCATGGTTCCTGTATCGCACATGGAGGGCGGGTCAGAAAAGACACGTTGGTGCATGGCCGAAGATCATTGGTACATGGCCGAATCACCGACGCGCAACGCCAGAAGTTTGCGACGCTGGTGGACGACACGGTGCGACCATCGAATCCGGCCTGTTTCTCCCGCATAGCGGCATCCGCTTCCCCCAGAACCCGTGCACAACCTGCCCATTCGTCGGGCTCTGCCTCGATAAGCGTGACTTGGTCGAAGCTGCCCTTGTGCGCAAACCGGGAGTCGATCTTGGTCTGTTTGACGAACTCGTTTTCTAGCAAGGGACCCGCGATGAGCGAGTCAAGCAGGTAAGGAACTGAGCCCGAAATGGGGAAAGGCTAAGATGAGGGGCCCTGCGCGTCGGCAAGTAGACCGAATTACCAATGGTGCATCCTTCGGGAGCCCGTTTACTAGCATGGTCCCAAACCTAGTGCTCAAAGCAGTGATGACGGCGGCCTCGCACTGAGGTACGTCGATCTCGATCAGGAAAGTACTTTCTTTTGCATGGTTTGGGCCGTCTCGCATGGCAGGTCAATTTCAGGGAGGAGCCATGGCGAGAAAACGAAAGAACAGCAAGAAGAAAATAGGTGCGCCAGTGTTGCATTGCCTGAACCCGAATGCTGCCGGTGTGGATGTGGGGGCGACGGAGATCTACATCGCCGTGCCTGTGGACCGAGATCCGCAACCGGTGCGCCATTTTTCGACCTTCACGGAAGACCTGCACGCTGTGGCAGCCTGGCTGAAAGCCTGCAAGATCGAGACGGTGGCGATGGAATCAACGGGTGTCTACTGGATCCCATTGTTTCAAGTTCGAGGGTTCACGGTGTTCCTGGTCAATGCACGTCACGTGAAGAATGTGCCAGGACGCAAGTCCGATGTTTCCGACTGTCAGTGGTTGCAGTATTTGCATACGGTGGGCTTACTGCGCGGATCGTTCCGGCCGGAACAGGCGGTCTGCACGGTGCGCTCCATCCTCCGCCACCGGGACAGCCTGGTGCAAATGGCCTCGACACACGTGCAACACATGCAAAAGGCTTTAGACCAGATGAATCTGCAACTGCACCACGTGATCAACGATATCACTGGCGTGACGGGTCTAACGATCATCAAGGCCATCCTGGCGGGTGAGCGCAACCCCCACACGTTGGCGGCACTCCGCGATCGGCGGGTCAAGGCCACGGAGGATACCATTGCCAAGTCGCTGGTGGGAGATTATCGGCGCGAACATCTGTTCACGCTCGGCCAGTCGTTGACGGCATTTCGTCATTACCAACAGTTGATCGGGGCATGTGACCACGAAATTGAGTAGTATCTCGAGGCTTTCGAGTCCAAGGTAGATCCTCGCGAAGGTTCTTCGCCGGAATCGAAAAATGAGCAAGAACCGAGTTATGGCATGCCCCGTTTCGATCTGAAAACTCATCTCCATCGAATCTTCGGAGTGGACTTGACTCGGATCCCAGGAATCAACATCCTCACCACGCAAACTCTGTTGGCGGAGATCGGCCCTGACCCCTCGCGCTTTGGCAGCGCACCCGCGTTTACATCTTGGCTCGGGCTGTCGAACTCGGCAGGTATCTGTGCGAGGTGCGGGCGGGACAGTACTGGCGGGTGGAGAAGCTGGCGTCATTCGACGACTTCCTGGAAAGACGATTTCCGGAATCGAGAAGGAAGGCCTACTACCTGATGTCCATCCACGAACACCTGCCGCCGCAGGCGCGGAAGGATCTGCAAGGAAGTGGGTTGGACGAAGGGGCTGGAGTTGGCGAAGCTCGCGCGTCGGGACGGTCAGCGCTTCGATTGTGCAACCTGGTTGCACAAAGCTCGCTCCCTGCCGAAGGAGGACTTCAGGCGGGAGGTGGAGAAGGAACTGACGGGGAAGGAAACGGAACCGTCGGAGCTGATCTACTTCAAAGTCTATAAGAGCCAGATCCCGGTCATCGAGCAGGCGATCGAGACGGCAGCCCTGATGCTGGGCACAGACAAATCGCGAGGCTGCTGTCTGGAGATGATCTGCGCTGACTTCCTCGCGGGCGCACACCTGGACGATGGCAACCCGGAGATCCTGCTCCACTCGATCTCACGCTACTACAAGTTCTTGCCCGGCGAACAGCGGCAGGCCTTCCTCGAAAACTTGCACGAGAAGGCATCGTGAGGATGATTCGCCCAGAAAGCCGCTCCCTCACGGCTGGATACCTCGTCGTACGAAAGTCTGCGCCAGCAGATCCTGCGTCGCGACGACTGGAGATGTCAATCCTGTGGCACGATGTCGAATCTTGAGGTGCACCACAGAGAGTTCCGCAGGCAATTCGCGAGAAGACACAGAAGAAAACTTGATGGGCTTCCTGGCGCGATGCAGAAGAAAGAGCTGGCCTTTGGGAAAAAGATCCGGGAGCGCATCTACATCATCTACTCGCTGCATTCGTTGCGGGCGACGACGGCGACATTGCGCTGGATTCCAGCGTGGCCATCGAGTCCGTCCATGACCTTTTCGACCACAACCACATCACCACAATGCAGATTTACGACAAGCGGCGGCGCTCCATGCGCGACTCCGCCTCGCACAAAGTGCCGATATGGCGGGTCTCGATTCGCGTGACAGGCTTACAACTTAGATTTCAAATGAGATCTACCTCATTTAATGTGTGATCGGTATTGGGCGAATGGTAGAACATCATGATCTTTGACGATCCGACTCGTACCCGGCTTTCCTTCAGTCTGTACCTCATCGCCGCCGGCGAAACCAGGATGTTTCTTGATGTTTCTCAACCACGCCGCCGCTCTGCCTTCGGCCTCCGCCAATTGTTGAGGAGACATTGTCCGGCCGATGGTTTTCTTCCCTTCTTCGATTTGTTCAAGCATCGGGGCCGCCTTCTTCTCTGCGAGCAGGTACCACATGTATGCGGAAACGGAGGCGGGTTGGAAGCCCGCGATTTTTCCATCTTCATGGTTCTGAACATCTTTGATCTGACTAAAATGCTCGGCCAGGCGAAGTTGTGCACAGGGGTCACCGGCCTCGGCGGCTTCGATGATCACAGAGAATGGGTTGCTTCCTCCGTTAGCGGTGCCTCGTGGCTGGGCTTGCGAGTGGTTCATGGTTAGGTAGAGCAACTCGGTGCGGCTGGAGACACCCAGCTTGTCAAAGATACGAAACAAGTAGTTCTTGACCGTATGCGGGCTGAGATCGAGAGCGAGAGCAATTTCGCGGTTCGACATGCCCCCGGCCAGGTGCTGGATGACCTGGCGTTCGCGCTCGGAAAGCAGTTCGATCCCCTGGTGATTGGTGGCGTGGACGCGCGGTAAGTTGGCAAGTGCTTCGAGCGCCTGATCCAGATCGACGCTCCGCGCCCAGATCTGTCCTTCATGAACACTGCGAATGCATTTGCAAAGGCTTTCCAGTCGCTCTTGCTTGGAAAAAATACCCTTCGCGCCGGCGCGAAAGCACTCCAGAACTTCCTGTGGCTTGGACGAGTCCAGCAAGATGACGCCCTTGATCTGAGGCCGGAGCGCACGCATCTCCCGCAACACATGGGTGCCGCGGCCAGGCTGGTCGTCCAAATTATGACCGATGACCACGACATCGATGGGCACGCGAGCGATGGCCGCCAACAACTCCTCCGAATTCGAGGTCTCGGCCACGACCTGCAGACCGCGATCATTGCGCAGAGCGTCGGCCAAGAGCTGGGTATGTATTCGCGTGCTGTCGGCAACTACGACACTGACAAAGTCCGAGCCCAATCCTGCATGGGATGGCATCGGGCCTCCTGATATTTAGTTGTACGAACTGGAAGGGGGGAATTAGAAAACGTTCCGTTCGTCAATACTGTGGCCTCGGGGGAGGAGAAAATTAAGGCAAAGAAGCCGACCACAGTCTCTTGCTACAGTCGAGAATATAACACTAAACTCACGAACCGGCAAGCAAGGACTTGCACCCCAATGCAAAAAAATGCGCTGGTCGTCGCAGCCTGTGCTGCAGTTTGACCGATGGGCACGACCATGCAGGATCAACTCTAGTACCGGCTTCGATGTAGCCGCTGCTTATACATCAGGATTTCTAGTATAAAGGTAATAGTATCAATAAGATAGAATCTATCTTCTCGAAGGATTGATTGTCGCCGGGAGCGAACGGTTCGACCCCCGCAGGTGCATATACCACGGCTGTGCCAAAGAATAACGTCTCCAGCCTTATAGCTTGGTCATGAGAAGGTCGGCCCGTGCATAGATAGGGTTGGTATGTTCTAGGAAGTTCTACCACTTGCACGTTCTTGCAAGTGACCATAAGGTTGGGCAACAAGTAACTCCCCCCTAGTAGTTCGTGATGTTACTTCCCCCGAAGGCGTTGACGAGATTTCCTGTGTGATCCAGACGGACCCATTGCAATGGGACCCAGAGGGCGAAGCTATGAGTACTCCCAATCAGAGCTACGAAGTGGATAGCGGGCTGACCCAATTGGCATCGCAGGATGCGCTACGCTGGTACGCGCTGCACACCAAAGCGCGCCACGAAAAAGCGATCGAGCGCCGATTACGCGATCAAGGCATGGAGACGTTCGTGCCGACTACGACGCAAGTGCATCGCTGGAGCGATCGCAAGAAAAAAGTAGAAGTGCCGCTGTTTAGTTGCTATGTGTTCATCCGCAGCGCTTTGAGCGCGGAAGACCGGACGCGCGTGTACCAGGTGGACAGTGTGCACGGTTTTGTGGGGACGCGCGGTTCGAGCCTGCCGATTCCCGATGAACAGATCGAAAGCATCCAGAAAGTTCTCACCCAAACTGCGCCCTGGCGCTCGTACCCCTTTCTCAAGGTCGGGCAGCGGGTCCGGGTGCGCGGCGGAGCGATGGACGGTGTGGAAGGCGTGTTCCTGTCGGAGAACGGCGATCACAGCCTGATTATCTCCATCGATGCGATTCAAAGATCGATGGCCGTGCGAATTGATGGATACGAGGTCGAGCCCGTCTGAAAACTGGTTGCAGTCCGCAAATTAACCAGTCTCCTGGTAAGCAATCCGAGATTTTCCTTATAAGCTGTAACTCTTAAACATGTACCAAGCAGAAATCGAGCGAATCAACGAAGAGCTGTATTTCATTGCGGCCAGCCCCGCCACACGCCGGCTGCGAATGCAAGCGGAATTACTCTCGCAGACCGACGTGCCGGTGCTGATTACCGGAGAGGCGGGGAGCGGGAAGACGACAGCTGCCCAGTTAATCCATTCGCTTTCGATTCGGTCCGGCTTCCCCTTCATGCGGGTCAAGTGCGCGGTGCTCACCTCCGACCTGCTGGAGAATGAACTGTTCGGTTATGAGCACACGTCCGCCAACGGGCGGCCGGAATCGACGCCAGGGAAATTCGAGCAGTGTGCCAAGGGAACGATCTTGCTGGACGAATTCGATGCCATGCCGGATGCGGTGCAACGGCGGCTTCTGAAACTGCTGGAAACGGGAGAGTTTGTCCGCTGCGGCAGCCACAGCCCGATCCGGGCCGATGTGCGCATCATTGCTGCCACGTGCGGCGATCTGGAGTTGGCAGCGGCAGAGAAGAGAGTTCAGGAAGAGCTGTTTTACCGCTTGAGCGTTTTCGAATTGCGCGTGCCACCCCTGCGGGAGCGGCACGAGGAAATCCCGCTGCTGCTCGGGCACCTGATGAACCGGCTGACCCGGCGCTATGGCGTGCCCGCCCCGCACTTTTCCAGCGTGTTGCTGGATGCATGCCAGCAGTATGCGTGGCCCGGCAACCTGCGCGAGTTGGAGAACTTCGCCAAGCGTTTCCTGGCGCACGACGATGAGGGCGCGGCGTTGCAAGAATTGCAGTCGTGTCCCGATTACGCGTCCGCGGGTAAGGGTGAGAACAGGAACGGGAACGGGCACGCGAAAAGCAACGGTCAGCCTTCGAGCCTGCACACATCGGAAGAAAAGTCGTCTCTGAAATCGCTGGTAAGAAACGCAAAAGGGGAAGCCGAGCGCGGTGCGATTGCCCTCGCACTCGAACAGACGCACTGGAACCGGAAGGCGGCAGCCCGTTTACTGAATGTCAGCTATCGTTCGCTGCTTTATAAGATCCAGGAGTACCACCTCGCGCCGCCGGAAGAGTCTGCACAACTTTTTGCCGACGACGTTATGCGGCAGGCGAAGTAGCGCTGTCATTGAGGCGACTACGATTGAACTAGGTGGCACTGAGCAGTTATGATTGAACGATTTCCGATTGAACCGAGGAACGGCTGAGAGGTTTTGCTTATGACGCGACCCACGACGGCCCATCGAATCATGTCGGTCCTGACGCTTCTGGTGCTGGTTTCCATCGGAGCGTTTGCGCAATCCGACTCTGCATCGCGACCCCCCGCGCCCCCCGCCGCCGATAAGCAAGCCGGTGGGAAGCCAGGGGAAGGCTCGCGGGCCACACATTCGGATAGTTCCTACGTGATCGGTGCCAACGATGTCCTAGCAATCAATGTGTGGAAAGAACCTGACATCTCGCGTTCCGTTCCCGTTCGTTCCGATGGAAAGATTTCTTTGCCATTAGTCGGGGAGTTGCAGGCGGGTGGTCAGACGCCACAGCAACTGGAACAAGAGATCACCAAGCGCCTGCAGAGCTATATTTCTGAGCCTGAAGTCACCGTTATCGTGCAGGACAGCAAGAGCCAGAAGATCAATATTATGGGTATGGTCGCTCGACCGGGCGCCTACCTATTGACGAGCTCGACCACAGTGCTCGATGCCATTGCGATGGCTGGGGGGTTCAAAGACTTCGCGAAGCAGAGATCGATTTACGTTTTACGGCAGAATGCGGACGGCACCCAGCAGCGGCTTTCGTTTAACTATAAAGAAGTGATTAAGGGCAAGAATCCGGAGCAAAACATCCGCCTGCAAGCTGGCGATACGGTGGTGGTTCCGTAGTCGTGGTTATGAGTATTCGACGCTGTTTGATTCTCGGTTGGATGGTGGCTGGGTTGCAGGTTCTCGCAACAGGGCAGAACCCGCCTCCGCAGAACGCACCGGTCCAGAATTCCGGCGACGATGGCACCAGAACGGCTCCGGCCGCCGCACTCTCGGCCATAGCAGGTATGCAGCCCGAAGGCGGCACAGAGGACGCGAGCAGCGGTCTGCCCCAGATACCAGCGCTGCTTGGGGGAGCTGGAATATCTTCGGCCTTCATCTCCGAGTTGGAAAGATCGAACTATCTGCGAGGCGGGGTGAACGTGGGCGCGGTCTATGATTCCAATCCGCTACTGGCTCAAAGCGGGGCGGAAAGCAATACCAGCGAGACGATCTTTCCTAACATCATGATTGATAAAACCTCCTCTCGAATGCGCTGGACGCTAGGATACGCCGGCGGCCTCACCGTGAATCAGAAGTTCACGAACCAAAATCAGGGATCGCATAAGTTGAATTTCGATTCCCAGTACCGGCTGAGTCCTCACGTGAATTTGCGAGTGGCAGAGAGCTTTTACTTGACCACGGGATTGTTTGACGCGGGCAATGACACTGAAGCTATCGCGAGCTCAGGTGGACCGAACGCCAGTCTGATCACTCCCTTGGCCACGCAAAGATCCAATAACACAACGGTAGAGACGAACTATCACTTTGCCTTGAATGATTTGATCGGGGCCAGTGGATCATTCTTTGATTCGCATTTCAGCAGTGTCGCCGGGGAAGCACAGTTGGCGAATACGCAAACCGAGGTAGGGTCCGCCTTCTGGCTGCACCAGATTTTTCATGGAGACTGGGGCGGCGCAGCCTATCGTTTTGAAAGGATCACCTTCAACCCCGGCAGCGGCGAAACCCGGATCCATAGTTTGTTCGCCGTGAATACATTTAGCCTTTCGAAGCAATTCACGCTGACTGGTTTCGTTGGCCCGCAGTACTCGGAAAGCCAGGGCTTGTTCCCCGGTGCGCTGCAGTCGACGCAAACGAGTGACTGGTCGGTGGGCGGTGGAGTGGAGGGCGGCTGGAGGAATCAGCATACCAGCGCGTCCGCCGGATATTCACGGACCATCAGCGACGGCGGCGGTGTTTTGGGTTCGGTGCGTTTACAGGCCGTTTACGGCAACTTCCGACGCCAATTGACTCCGGCATGGGCGGCTACCCTCACTGCCATTTACGGAACGAACCAATCGCTGATTGTACCTTTCACGAGCAGTGCGGGTTCCGCTAATCTAACTTCGGTAGGCGTCTCGCTGGAGCGTAACGTCGGGAAGAGCCTCGGGCTCCGGATGGGCTACACTCACGATTTTCAAGAGCAGTTTGGAGTGCCGGGTCCAACTCAACCTAGCCCGGCCCAGACGCTCAATGCGAATCGGAATCGATTTTTTGTGACGCTCTCGTATCAGTGGGCAAAACCTTTAGGAATGTAATCATGGAAGAAGAACTGCAAGAATCAAACGGGCTACCGGATCTTGCGGAGATCAAGGGAATCGTCCGCCGTCGGCGGTGGCAATTTCTGGTACCCTTTTTTTGCGGCTGGGTGCTAGTGTGGGGAGCCAGCTGGCTGATCCCATCGACCTACCGGTCGGGCACCCTCATTCTGGTTGAGCAGCCTTCCGTGCCGGAGAAATATGTTGTCTCGAACGTCGATACCGACATTCAGCATCAACTGAACAGCATCACGCAGCAAATCCTGAGCCGCACCCGACTTCGCCGCATCATTGACTCTCTCGGTCTCTACGCCGAGGAGAGGAAGCACAAGAACCCGGACGATCTGGTGGAGAACATGAGGAAGGACATAGAGATCGAACTGTCGCGCGGCGACGACAGGAAGCTCTCCGCCTTCAATATCTATTATACGAATCCCGATCGGAAGATGGCGCAGCTGGCCACGGCCGAGCTCGCGAATCTCTTCATCACGGAAAACCTGGAGCAGCGGCAAGAGCATTCCGAGAACACGACCAAGTTCCTCGAAGATCAGCTCGATCAGGCGCGCGCCAAACTCGCGGCACAAGAAGCGAAATTGCGTGTGTTCAAAGATCAGCACCTGGGCGAGTTGCCCACCCAGACCCAGAGCAATCTGCAGATCTTGAGCGGTCTTCAGAATCAGGTGCAAGCGAACGAAGATGCGCTGAATCGCGCCAAGCAGCAAAATACCTATCTGGAATCACTGATCAATCAATATCGCGCCATGGACACTAGTTCGAAGCCAAGCGGTGGTGGCTCAGTCGGGCTGGCCGAAATTGACAAAGAGCTGGATCAACTGAAGGCGCAGCTGGCGGATTTGACTTCTCACTACACCGATAAACATCCCGATGTCCGCAAAACCAAAGAGCAAATTGCCCGGACCGAGAAGATGCGCGAACAGATCATCGCTGACATGAACAGTCGAGCGAATAATTCCACTCCGCAACCGGCCGCCCCATCCGCCCTTGATCCGAAAAGCGCGCCGCTACTGGAGCTGGAAAGCCAGTTGAAGGCCAATCGCCTCGAGATCGCGAACCG
Organism: Terriglobales bacterium; assembly: GCA_049511255.1. GTDB lineage: Bacteria > Acidobacteriota > Terriglobia > Terriglobales > Acidobacteriaceae > Acidiflorens. Next base: position 17,490 of record JBEKYF010000023.1, read on the forward strand.
CGAAGCGGAAATCAAAGACGAGCAAAACAAGGTCAGCCAATACCAGGCACGGCTCAATATGGCCCCGGTGATGGAACAGCAGTTCGCGGACATCACGCGCGACTATGACCAGTCGAAGACTGATTACGAATCGCTGCTGGCCAAAAAGAACCAGTCGGAAATGTCAACCGACCTGGAGAAAACGCAACAGGGCGAGCGTTTCCGCATGTTGGATCCGCCGAATCTTCCGACGAGACCCTACAAGCCAAACCGTCTGCTGTTTTGCAGTGCGGGGTTGGTGGTGGGCCTTGTTCTCGGCGGGGGTTTCGCCTTCGGCCAGGAAAAGCTGAGCGGTAAACTCTACAGCGAGCGCGAGATCAAGAAGTTGGTCCCCTTCGATGTGATCGCGGAAATTCCGCCGATCGAGAGCTTGGAAGAACAGTCGTCCCACCGGCGCGGTGCGTGGATCGCGGCCGCGGCGGCAGTGGTGATTGTGGGTTTCATCCTGTTAGGATCGGCAGTAACGTATTTGTACGGCTAGAACCCATGTACAAGAGCTTCTACAAGCTGCAGCGAAACCCGTTCGAGATCACGCCGGATCCGTCGTTTTTGTTTCCGACAACACGGCACAACGAAGCCCTCGCTTCGTTGTACTACGGGGTGACGGGGCACCGGGGATTTGTAGTTCTGACGGGCGAGGTGGGCACGGGGAAGACGCTTATTCTGCGCTCATTGCTGGCTTTGCTGCAGCGCCGTGATATTGCCTTCGCTCTCATATTCAATCCGACGCTCTCGCCAATTGAGTTCATTCGGTATATCGCCAGCGATTTCGGATTGCCGGTCGCGGGCAAGGCTAAAGACGAGCTGATCCACGCACTGAACGGCTTCCTCGTGCAGCGATATCAGAAGGGATTGACGACGATTCTGGTGGTAGACGAGGCTCACCACCTGTCGCAGGAAATCCTGGAAGAGATTCGGCTTTTGAGCAACCTGGAAACGTCGCAGCGAAAGTTGTTGCAGATCGTGCTGGTGGGCCAGCCGGAACTCGATCAGAAACTCGATTCCCATGAACTCCGACAGCTAAAACAACGGATCGCGCTGCGTTGCCATCTCGACTCGCTCAATCCGAATGAAACCAGGGCATACATCAGCCGCCGTCTTAAGATTGCGGGAGCACCTGCAGCCGACGGGATTTTTTCCGAGCCTGCGATCGAGTCTGTGTTCCGCCATTCGCGCGGAATTCCGCGGCTGATCAACACCATCTGCGAGAACGCTCTGCTCTCTGGCTACGCCAAAGACGCGGCTACGATTACACCCGACATCATTGACGGTGTCGCACGGGATTTGCGGCTCGGGGTGATGGCATTGGAACCGAGAAACAGTGCCGATGTACGGCTGTCGGAAGAAGTGGAGCAGCGCGAGCTCCTGCTGGCCGTCAAGACGCTTCTCGAAGTGCGTGAACGCATACAGGGATCCGGAACGAAGGGCCGGCTGCAATAGGCAAGGTTACTTCCAAATGAGCTATATATTTGAAGCGTTGCAGCGAGCGGAGGCCGAGCGGGTAGGCGGAAGCCTACCAAACGACGCCGATTCGGTTGCGGATCTCCTGCAAAAGGTTGAAGAGGAAATCGATCTCAAGCAATCTCTTTCGGAATTGCCGCCGGCCGCAAGGGCGCCGGTGGCGAAACCGGAGTCTCCAAGGGAAGATTCTTTTGCCGCCGCGAAAGTGCTCTTGCCAGCGTTGACGGCAGATTCCCGGCTGGTGTGTTTGACCGATCAGGGTAGCTTGGCGGCGGAAAAGTTTCGTGTGCTGGGGTTGAAGCTGCGACATATGCGCGAACGGCGCAAGCTCAGACGCATCGCGATTACCAGCAGCATCCCATCAGAAGGAAAGAGTCTGGTCGCAGCCAACCTCGCGCTCAATCAGTCCCGGAGCAAAGTTCTCAGCGCCGTACTTATCGATGGCGACCTGCGGCGACCGGAGTTAGGAAGGCGTTTCGGTTTTAATAGAAACCTGGCGGGACTCAGCGAGGTTCTTCGTGGAGAGCGCCAGCTCTCTGAAGTTGTGTACAAGCTCAAGGGCTCGGGTCTCTTTTTCATTCCTGCAGGCGTGACCCCCGAGAATCCAATTGAGCTCATGCAATCGGGCCGGCTCCAGCAGTTACTCGAACAACTCGACACATTTTTCGATTGGATTATTATCGACACCCCTCCCATACGTCCTCTGGCAGATACAGCGGTCTGGATGAAGCTGGCCGATGGAGTGCTACTTGTAACGCGTGAGGGTGTGTGCGAAAAGAAGGAGCTCGAGCGGACGGTAGAGGTCATCGACCGTTCGACGGTGCTGGGCGTGGTTGTAAACAGTTGCAGCAGCAACGAGCAGAAGTATTACTATGCACGATACGGCTCGGCGGCGAACGATGGGGAGTCTTCCTCACCCGCAGCCGAAAACTGAAACTTAGCTTCTTCTTCCCCTGAACGCAATCTCCCCCATTTAACTCAATCTGTCAGTAAAGCTACGGTGGTCGTGTTTCCATCCGTAGCCCGAGGAGAAGAATTCGTGTCGACCACATCGACAAAACCGCAATCCGCGAAAGGCTTGTCTCAACCGCAGAACGGATTGGACCTAAAGGAAGTCCTCGCCGAAGAGGTTTTCCGCCGGATGATCTCGCTGGAACGGAAGCGCAGCGAGCGCACGCAGCGTCCATTTGTCCTGTTTCTCATGGACACGGGGCGTACTCAGCCGACGGAAAAGAATGGCCAGATTCTGCTCGACATTCTTTCCGCGCTACAGACCGCCACGCGCGAAACCGACATCATGGGTTGGCACGAGACGAACTCTGTCGTTGGAGTGATGTTCACGGAAATTGCGCTGGAAAACAATCTCATTCTCAGTACCGTCCTTGGCCGGATCAGCGATGTCCTTCGCCCAAGGCTTACGAGCGAAGAGTTCAGCCAGATCAAGTTCTCGTTTCATTTGTTCCCGGAGAAGTGGGACCCGAACAATCCGGAGCGTCAAAGTAATCCGACTCTCTATCCCGATCTGAACAAGCGCGACGGAACTAACCGCTTCGGCCGGACCATCAAACGAGGAATGGATATTCTCGGCAGTCTGTTGCTGCTAGTGCTGCTTTCTCCCGTGTTTTTCTTCATCGCTGCAACGATCAAGCTGACTTCCAAAGGACCGATTTTATTTCGGCAACAGCGCATTGGAGAACACGGAATTCCTTTTACGTTCCTGAAGTTTCGCACGATGTACATCAACAACGATTGCAGCCAACACAAGGAATACGTTCGCCAGTTGATTGCTGGTCAGGCGGTAAAACACCCCACGAAAGGGACGGGCGAAGCTGTTTTCAAGCTGACCAACGATTCGCGGATTACTCCAGTGGGAAGCTTCTTGCGACGGACCAGCTTGGACGAATTGCCGCAATTCATCAATGTGCTGCGCGGTGAAATGTCGTTAGTCGGCCCGCGTCCCGCGCTGGCCTACGAGGTGGAGTCCTATGCTACCTGGCACCGGCGCCGGCTGCTCGAGGCAAAGCCAGGAATCACGGGGCTATGGCAGGTGTACGGGCGCAGCCGCGTGGGATTTGATGACATGGTCCGCCTGGATTTGCGCTATGCACGACATTGTTCTCCCTGGCTCGACTTGAAGATTCTCTTGCAGACTCCAAGAGCGGTCATCGAAGGGAACGGCGCAATTTAATCGTCCCCTCCTCCCCCTTTTGCCCAGTCCCCCTTTTTCGCATTGTCGTCCATATTAATCGACCTTTTCCTTCCTTCCGGGATCGAAAAGGGTGTTTCTTGAGGAAGGAATCCTATGCTTAGATTTGGTGTGATTGGTTATGGCTATTGGGGGCCGAACATCGTTCGGAATCTCCGAAGCCTTGAAGGCTGCCAGGTCGCGGGAATCTGTGATCAGAGTCCCGCCGCCCGGAAGCGGATCCAGTCGGCAAATCCCGGGATACCGGTCTATTCCGACTATAACGAACTCGTGAATTCGCCGGACGTGGATGCCATCGCGGTGATCACCCCCGTCTGGACGCATTTCGAACTGGCCAAAGCCGCGCTAGAGAACGGCAAGCATGTGTTTGTCGAAAAACCGTTCACCAGCAATGTGGCGCAGGCCGAAGAACTCATCAATCTCGCTGAACAGAAGAACCTCAAGATCATGGTGGATCATACCTTTCTGTTTACAGGAGCGGTGCGCAAAATCCGCAAACTTATCCATGAGGACGTGTTAGGCAAGCTCTACTATTACGATTCAACCAGAGTCAACCTTGGTCTATTTCAGCATGACTGCAATGTGGTCTGGGACTTGGCCCCACACGATCTGTCCATCATGAATGACTTGCTTGACGAAGATGCCGAGGCCATCTCAGCCACCGGGCAGACGCACTTGAATGGGCATGAAGATATCGCTTTCATCACCGCGTACTTTCCGGGAAAGATGATTGGGCACATCAATGTGAACTGGCTCTCGCCAGTCAAAGTGCGCACAACGCTGATTGGCGGTGAAAAGAAAATGTTGGTCTGGAATGACCTTGAAGCTGACGAGAAGCTGCGGATCTACGACAAGGGCGTGGACGTGAAAAGCCAGGAAGGTGTGTACAACCTGCTGGTTAGTTACCGCTCGGGCGACATGTGGGCGCCGCAGGTTGAGCAGGTCGAAGCGCTAAAGTCGGAATTAAACTACTTCGCTGAGTGCATTTCCAATGACCAGAATCCTCTTAACGACGGTCTCGCGGGCTTGAAGGTTATCAAAATGCTTGAGGCCGCGAGCGAATCCCTGGCCAGACGAGGAGCGGTGGTTTACCTATGAACGAATATGTCTGTATAAGTCCCGATGTGAAACTTGGCAAGGGTGTAACGCTTTCTAAGTTTATCAACCTTTATGGTTGTGAAGTAGGGGACGAAACCAAAATTGGACCATTTGTTGAGATCCAGAAGAACGCAAAGGTTGGTTGTCGATGCAAGATCTCAAGTCACACATTCATCTGCGAAGGTGTGACCATTGAGGAAGGTGTATTTGTCGGACATGGAGTCACATTTATCAACGATAGATATCCACGTGCGACGACCGAGACGGGCAGTCTGCAGACAGAACGCGACTGGCAGCTAGAGCATACTCTCGTGAAGAAGGGTGCTTCTGTTGGTTCAGGGGCAACTATTCTCTCCAATGTAATAATCGGCGAGAACGCAATTGTCGGTGCAGGCAGTGTTGTGACCAGAAATGTTCCCGCTAACGCAATCGTAGCTGGAAATCCGGCACGAATCATCCGGTATGTTAACAACGAACTAATTGATCAACTAAAGGTGACCAAATGAATGATACAAGAAAGATCATGTTTTTGGACTTGGTGACGCCGCATGTGCAACTAGAAGAGGAACTGGTTGAGATGTTTCGAACCAGTCTGCGGACTGCCAGCTTTGTCGGCGGGCCGATGGTCGAGGGCTTCGAGCGTGAGTTCGCAAACTTTTGCGAAGCGAAGTACTGCATCGGCGTCAGCAGCGGTACGGACGCGGTACGCTTTGCCCTCATGGCTGCTGGAGTGCGTGTGGGGGATAGTGTGGTTACGGTTCCGCACACGTTCATCGCGACCACGGAAGCAATTTCCCAGGCAGGAGCGGTTCCGGAATTCGTGGATATCGACGAACAGACCTACACGATGGATCCGGAAAAGCTCCGCTATTTTCTCGAAAGAGATTGCACCCTCGACGTCGCTACCGGTAGGCCAGTGTCACGAAGGACAGGGCGGACTGTGTCCGCAGTCGTTCCTGTTCACATTTATGGGCACACGGCAGACATGGATGCGATCAATGAGGTCGCGAAAAAATACAAGCTCGCCGTTATCGAGGACGCTTGCCAGGCCCATGGTGCCCAGTACTTTTCCCAGCGCGAAAAAACGTGGAAAAAGGCGGGCTCCCTGGGAGGTGCGGCTGCTTTTAGCTTCTACCCGGGAAAGAATTTGGGGGCTTGTGGCGAAGCTGGTGCAGTGACTACGAATGACGAGAAGATGGCGCAGACCATTCGCATGCTCCGCGACCACGGGCAAGCGAAGAAGTACTACCATTCAATCGAAGGTTACAATGGCCGCCTCGACGCGATTCAGGCCGGCATACTCCGCACGAAGCTGGCTCATCTGGCTGATTGGAACGCAAAAAGGCGGGAAGCGGCGAGCCGCTACCGCGAAATCTTTGGCGCGGGATCAGAGGAAATCACTGTTCCTTACGAAGCTCCGTGGGCGCGGGCCGTGTATCACCTTTACGTGATACGCACCAAGAACCGCGATCAACTTCGGAGTTATCTCGCGGAAATGGGTATCGACACCGGGATTCACTACCCGATCCCACTTCACTTGCAGGAGGCATATAAGGACATTGGATATGGAAACGGGGATTTCCCGGTCACTGAAAGTATCGCCAAGGAAATCATTTCTTTGCCTATGTTCCCCACTTTAGATGCCGAGCAGCAATGTCGGGTGGCTAGCGAAGTCATGAACTTCGTGTCCATGGTCGTAGTCTAGTCGGATCTCCTTTTCCATCAGCAACTCTTATGTGCGGCATAGCCGGATTTCTTAACCTCGATGGTCGGCCTGCGGATGGTTTTCTCCTGGAGAAAATGATCCGCATGCTCGACTACCGTGGTCCCGACGGTACGGGCGCTTACGTGGACGGGCCCGTTGGGTTGGCCCATAACCGGCTCAGCATCATCGATATTGCCGGCGGTCATCAACCCATGCAGTGTGATGAAGGTGCGTTCTGGATAACTTTCAACGGGGAAATCTTCAACTTCATCGAACTGCGTGACGAACTAATAAAGAAAGGTCACAGGTTTTCCACCCGGTCCGACACCGAAGTCATCCTGCGGCTTTATCAAGAATACGGTCCTGACTGCGTCCAACACATGAACGGGCAGTGGGCCTTCGCGATCTGGGACACGAAAAGACGGAGAATGTTTCTTTCGCGCGATCGGGTCGGGGTCAGACCGCTGTTCTACACAACCGCCGGGAGTAGCTTTGTCTTCGGCTCGGAGCTCAAGGCCGTACTGGCGCACCCATGCGTCGATCGGGACATCGATATACGCGCGCTTGGCCAGGTTTTTACCTTCTGGTTTCCACTGGCACCTCGCACGGTTTTCAAGAACATCCTCGAGCTCCCGCCCGGTCATTCTTTGATTATCGAGGACGGGGTGGTCAGCCTTCGTCGGTATTGGCAGCTGGATTTTGCCGCGGCGGATGCCGCCACACTCGTTTCTCCGAAGGATGAAAAAAGGTACGAGACCGATTTGTGCGATCTGTTGCTCGATGCGACGCGGATCAGGCTGCGGGCAGACGTTCCGGTCGGTTCTTACCTGAGCGGTGGCTTGGACTCGTCAATCATTTCCGCTCTCGCGCAGAAGTTCGTTGGTTCCTCGCTGTGCACCTTTTCGGTCGCTTTCGACGATCCCACATTGGATGAAAGCAGTTATCAACAAGAAGTTGTCCGGAGTTTGGGTACTAAACACAAGACGATCCGGTGTTCAACCGCGGACATAGGTGAGGTCTTCCCCGATGTGATTTGGCATTCGGAGCGCCCGATCTTGCGAACTGCGCCAGCACCTCTATTTCTGCTGTCCAAGCTGGTCCGCGACAGCGGTTTCAAGGTCGTGCTGACCGGCGAGGGCTCGGACGAATTCCTGGGCGGGTATGACATCTATAAGGAAGCGAAGATCAGGGCGTTTGTGGCGGCACAAATGGATTCAAAGCGTCGCCCTCTTTTGCTGAAGAGGCTTTATCCGTATCTTCAAGGCATTCAGAAACAGTCGCCGGCGTACCTCCAAGCTTTTTTCCATGCCACACCTGAAGATGTAGCCGGTCCATTCTTTTCGCACGTGCCGCGTTGGGAGCTAACCGCACGGACGCAGGTGTTCTTCTCTGCCCGGGTACGTGAAGAATTGCAGAAGCGCGATGGCTATGCCGACCTGCAAGAACTCTTGCCAGACGGGTTCTTAAAGTGGGGAACGTTTTCTCGGGGTCAGTATCTCGAGTCAGCTTTTCTTCTGCCCAACTATCTCCTGTCTTCCCAAGGTGATCGTGTCGCTATGGCGCATTCGGTGGAGGGCAGATATCCCTTTCTTGATCACCGGATCGTGCAACTCTCGTCGACATTGCCTCCGCGGCTCAAGATGAAAGTTTTGAATGAGAAGTATCTTCTGAAACAAGTCTTCGGGGACATGGTGCCTGCATCCGTCAGGAACCGACCGAAACAGCCCTATCGGGCTCCTGATGCAATCAGCTTTTTTGACTCCGCCTCGGGGAGAGCGCGACATGCTTACGTCGAGGAACTATTGTCTTCGGATTGTATCCGCGCTTACGGCATCTTCGATCCCGAGCCGGTACAAAAGCTGGTCGCAAAGGCCAGAGCGGGAAGAGTTTCCAGTTTTGTCGACAACGCAGCGTTGGTAGGCATCCTGTCAACCCAGCTTTTGATCGATCAATATACCGTGCATTTTGAGGAGCGAATTTCACATGCAGCAGATCGAGCAAGAAGTACGCCAGTTTGTCATTGAAAACTTTATTTTTGATAACAACCACCGGAACTTTTCCAACGACGACTCGTTCTTCGACACGGGCCTTCTGGATTCCATGGGCGTGTTGACGCTGGTGGACTTTGTGAACGAAAAGTACGGGATACCCATTGAAGATGACGAACTGCTGCCCGAAAACTGGGACTCGGTCAACCGGATAGCGACCTTTGTCCGGGCGAGATTCAGCCCGGCAATAGACTCGCAAGACAACTCTGCGCAAAATTGCATAGTCTAAGGTTTCAAAATGGGAGTAGATCTGGAGGCCTGAAGTGAAAGCAACTCCATCTTCGTTCACCTCGAATGCACTCGATATTGACGCAGCCGCAGTGACTGGGGCGCTGGAACATGCGATCCGAGAGATCGTATTCGCTCGTTTGCACCGTAAGGGTGCTGTAGTCGGGCTCTCCGGCGGAGTTGACAGCAGCGTAACCGCGGCCATCTGCGCCCGGGCACTGGGGAAGGACCACGTGTTTGGGGTCATGATGCCCGAGAGCGACTCTTCCGACGACAGCCTGGGTTTAGCCCGTTTGCTGGCCGACGTAGTTGGGATCAAGACTACCGTTGAGAATATTGCCCCCTCCCTCGAAGCCCTGGGTTGCTATCAGCGCAGAGATGAGGCCATACGGAAAGTGATCCCGGAATACGGAAAAGGGTGGAAGAGCAAGATCGTTTTGCCAAGTTTAGTCGAGAACTCACAGTACGCACTCTTTTCCGTGGTTGCGCAGTCGCCTTCCGGCGAGATGAAGCGCGCACGGCTCACAGCCGAGGCATATCTGGGGGTGGTGGCTGCGACGAACTTCAAGCAGCGTGTCCGCAAGACCATGGAGTACTACCACGCGGATCGTTTGTGGTACGCGGTAGCGGGAACACCCAATCGTCTCGAGTATGCGCAGGGGTTTTTTGTAAAGAACGGCGACGGCTCCGCCGACTTCAAGCCGATTGCTCACCTCTATAAAAAGCAGGTCTATCAGTTGGGAAGATATTTGGGTGTGCCAGACGAAATCCTCCGGCGCCCTCCCACCACCGACACGTACTCACTCGAACAGTCACAGGAGGAATTCTATTTTGCTCTTCCCTTGGAGAAGATGGATTTGTGCTTGTACGGGAAAAACAACGGCTTCGCACCGGAAGCGGTCGCTGCGGCAGTGGGATTATCCGGGGAAAAGGTCCAACGAGTCTACTCGATGATCGATTCCAAACTGCACTCGACGCATTATCTCCACCTCCCACCTCAATTGGTCGAACCGGTGGAAGAAGTAACAGCGACCCATTAGGCTCTCTGTTTCTAGCGTTCTTCTATGAAGTCGCTGAACATCCGGCGTCACGAAAAAAACCACATGAGAATCTACATGCTTGTCTACTCGTTCTATGAGAGCGAGCGCCATCACACGCGCTAACAGAAGACCGCATTCATAACCATGTTTTCGAAACTCCGTCTCGACCGAGCGCTGAGCATTAGACTGGTCCACCCGATCTCGCGACTGCTGAACCGGCAGAGCCGAGCGCAGGTGCCTATTCTCATGTATCACGGTATTTCAGACACATTGGAAGGGAAGCACCCTTACTTTGAGACGAACACCGCGCCGCGCCTGTTTGCCGAGCAAATGCGGTTTTTGCACGAAAATGGCTACAGGACCACGGATTTAGCTAAGGCTTTGGAGACGATCAAGGCAGGAATCCAGGTCGAGAGACAAGTGGTAATCACTTTCGATGACGGTTACAGGAACTTTTATACCCATGCTTTTGCAGTCCTGATGCGGTACGGGTTCAGCGCAACCGTGTTCGTGGTGACGGATATCACCGGTGAGCAGAGAGTCTGTGAAGAAGGAAAAGAATATATGACCTGGGGCGAAATGCGGGAGGTGCAAGCGCATGGCATTCACATCGGCTCCCATACGGTCACACATCCCAAACTACAGACGATGGCTCCGGCACAGGTGAAATATGAGATCGAAAGATCGAAAGAGATCATTGAAGACAAGCTGGGGGTCCCACTTCAATCGTTTTCTTATCCCTACGCATTTCCCGAGTTGGATAAACGTGTTGTCGCCCTCGTGAGAGAAGCATTGGAGAGTTCTGGGTATCAAAACGGAGTATCCACGATCATTGGTACAGCTGGCCGGCAGCACGACAAGTTCTTTCTGCCGCGCTTGCCGGTAAACTCCTACGATGATCTCCGTTTCTTTCGGGCAAAGCTCGAAGGCGGCTACGACTGGCTGCACACGCCCCAGCGACTCTATAAGAATTTGCGAAGCCGAAATGGTTCTGTCGCCAGACTGGCTGGCGCAAGTTCCTACTGAGATGTGGGCTGAATAACAAATGAAAAGAAGTGTTGCATTCATTCATGCAGATCAAGGTTGAGTCGATTGTCGCCTTAAGCCGCTGCGATGCGTACGGCTTGTATCACGCAACGACAGAGGGCAGTTGCTCGTGGTATGAATTTGCGCGGGAGATATTCTCCACCGCCGACATTGATGTAAAGCTTGAGGTGGCTTCACCCACAGAATTTCCTGCTAAGGTGCCTCGACCGCGTTACTCGGTGCTCGAAAACCGTAGGCTCAAGAACCGAGCTTTAGACTTGTTCGAGCCGTGGCAAGCAGGTCTAAGGGAGTATCTCTGCGAAGCGGAACCTCCACTTGTGCCTCACTCCGTCTAGATCGCCTCGGGTCAAGTCGAACCTTTTCTATAGCCAAGAAACAGACCGCGATGTTTGGGCAACAGCACACGACCGGCTTCGCAGAGGTCAGTATCCAACGAACCTCGCTATGGTGTGAAGTGATGTCCACAGCACAACAACAAGCCATCGGCGACTACATCGTCATTTCTCCTGTTAAGGATGAGGAGAAGTTCATCGATCACACGATCAGCTCGGTTTGTCAACAGACGGTCAGACCAACGCAGTGGGTCATCGTGGACGACGGATCGTCCGATCGCACTCCTCAAATAATTGAGAATACTTGCAATAAGTACGATTGGATTGTCAATGTCAGAATTGCGCGTGATTCGAAAAGACGGCTGGGTTCGGCCGAAATCAGAGCTTTCCAGGTCGGATATCGGGTCGCCCGGGATAAGCGATACGGTTTTGTCGTAAAGCTGGATGGCGACCTCGATCTGCCGAAGGACTATTTTGAGCAGCTATTGGAGAGGTTTGGTCAAGATGAGCGGCTAGGGATCGCTTCCGGCGTGTACTTGGAAAACAATAATGGACAGTGGAAACCCAACAGGATGCCCGCCTACCACGCAGCAGGGGCTGCAAAAATGGTAAGAGCCGACTGCTTTCGCGATATTGGGGGTTTTCCGCTATCCCCCGGATGGGATACAGCAGACGAGATTAAGGCATGGGCAAGGGGATGGAAAACTCAGCACTTTCCAGAAATTCAATTTCATCATCTGAAACCCGAAGGTTCAATGCAGGGCGCGTCTACCCACCTTCTACATGGCGAGGTGTACTATGTCTGCGGCGGCGGGAGGCTCTTCCTGCTTCTCAAGGTTATTGATCGGATGGTTTTCGGAAAACCCTTCCTTCTCGGTGGAGCCCTGTTGTTGTGCGGGTATTTGCGGGCCGCGGTGACGAGCCGTCCTAAACTGGTAAGTGGTGAAGAGGCCAAACTGTATCGGGATCTGTTATATCAACGAGTAACAGAATATATCACCAAGTTATTTCGCCGCTGAATCTGAAGAACAACACCCAAGCGAGAATCCAATGTGCGGCATCTGTGGAGCATTCGATCTTAAGGGAAGACCAGTCCAGGCGGATCTTATCCGTCGGATGAGCAATGCGCTTCGCCATCGTGGGCCGGATGGAGAAGGGTACTATGTGTCTGAGTACGTAGGCTTGGGGCATCGGCGCCTCAGCATCATTGATCTTGAGGGCGGCGACCAGCCGATCACGAACGAAGACGGCAGCCTGCAGGTCATCTTTAATGGCGAAATCTATAACTTCATCGAACTTCGCGAAGAGCTCGAGAGAAGGGGGCATATTTTCAAAACGCGCTCGGACACCGAGGTCATCGTCCACGGTTATGAAGAATGGGGCCTCGATTGCCCAAGTCACTTTAACGGGATGTTCGCCTTCGCCATCTGGGATGCTAAGCAGAAACACCTTTTCCTAGCGCGCGACCATTTAGGTGTGAAACCGCTTTACTACACTGTTGTCGCAGATCGCGTGCTGTTCGCGTCAGAGATCAAGGCTTTGCTTCAGGATTCCGCATGTCCGCGACAAGTGGATCTTGCGGGCATGGGACAATTATTCACACTGCGATATGTGCCCGCTCCGAAGACCTTATTTTACGGAATCAAGAAGCTTCCGTGCGGACACGCCATGGTGGTAGGTGCCCAGGGAGTGGAAGTATGGCGATATTGGAATTGGACACCCAAGATCCGCAAGATCCAGGATGAGAGGCCTCTGATCGAGACTTACCAGCATCTCATCGAAGATGCCGTGCGACTACAAATGCGAAGCGACGTTCCGGTCGGATTGTTCTTGAGTTCCGGTGTGGATTCAGGTGCGTTGTTGGCATTAATGAGCCAACACGCTAGCGGACCCGTTCGCACCTTTACCATCGGTTTCGAGGACGGAGCGCGAACAAACGAGACAGAGGGCGCACGGGAGATGGCAAGACGGTTTGGCGCCGATCACTCTGAGATGATCGTGGGCCCGAAGGATTACCAGACCTATTACGAGCGTTACCTTCGAGATTTGGAAGAACCAGTGGGCAATGAGACGGCCGCCGCATTTTACTTTGTAAGCCTCATCGCGAGTGAAAGAGTCAAAGTCGCTTTAACTGGACAAGGTGCGGACGAACCGTGGGCTGGCTATCATCGCTATGTTGGCGCGCGTGTTTCTCAGCTATACAGTCGCCTCCCACAACTATTGACGAAAGAAGTGCTTGAGCCAGTCGTGACTCGTTTCGCCAGCAATGAACTGATTCGACGTGGCGTCAAGTCTCTGAATGATCCGGATGTACTAACTAGGCTTATAAAGATGTACTCATTTTTCAGTTCGGATATGAAGGAGCAATTGTTCCAACCTTGGGTGCGTGATCAAATCTCCACAGACGGGAGTGAAGCGAGAGAGTCTCTCAAGTGGCTTTACTCGGATGTGAGTGACCTCGACCCGCTGACTCAGATGGTTTACATCGACACTCGAGCCAATCTCACCGATGACCTTCTTATGGTAGCAGACAAGACAGCGATGGCTAACTCTTTGGAAACAAGGGTCCCCTTTCTTGACTACCGTATCGTAGAATTTGCTGAAACTCTGCCGCCGACGCTCAAATTGCGGTGGCTGCAAGGGAAATACCTGCACAAGAAAGCGATCGAGAAATGGTTGCCCAAGGAAGTTGTCTACCGCAAGAAGAAAGGCTTTGCGAATCCGATCGACCAGTGGCTCAGAGCCCAGATGTGGAAGTTTGTGGGAGATTGTTTAATGTCCGACCGTGCCGCGGTGCGGCAATATTTTGACGGGTCATACATTCGGCAACTGTTGAATGATCACGAAACAGGCCGACGGAACTATCTCCGGCACATCTACCTGCTGATCTCATTCGAGCTCTGGCATCAAGAGTTCATCTCTGCCTAGTAAGTTAACCGCACAGAGAGTAATACTGGTAGATACGTGTTGGAAATCATGGCCGAGCTTATAAGTGGGACACGAATGGGCGAGCTTGGGTTCGGCTTTTCGGTGGCAGGCACCATACATTTGCTCATGGACAACCTGAGTTCACATAACGCGTAAGGCGGTAGGGGAACGCTTTGGTGTGAAGGCGGGGAGCTGGCTGTGGGATCGGTTTACGATGCACTACACCCGCAAGCACGGCAGCTGGCTGAACGAAGCCCAGATCGAGATCAATCTGTTTTCGGGGCCATGCCCGGCCACCGCCGGATCGGAGATCGAGCTTCTATGCGGGGACAAACTCAGGCTTGGAACTGCCAGATGAATCGCCACCGCGTTCCGACCAATGGGAATTTACTCGCAAGAAGGTCCCAAGTACTTGTGGCTACACAATCACGCGGTCACGATACTAGAGGTATTTACCAGTGTTAGATCTTTCCATAATTATCGTCAATTGGCACTCGGTCGAGTATCTTCGCAAGTGTTTGGCCAGCATCTACGAAAATACAACTGACGTCACTTTCGAAGTCGTCGTGGTCGACAACGCCTCCCAAGATGGTTGCAGCGAAATGCTCGCAAGGGAGTTCCATCTTGTTCGCTTTATCCAAAGTCTGCAGAATCTGGGCTTTTCAGGGGGAAACAACTTAGGCTTCCGATATTCCTCTGGCCGGAACATTCTTTGTTTGAATCCCGACACTGAGGTTGTCGGGCCCGCTCTCACCCGGATGATCCAATTTCTGGACACTCATGCCGATGCCGGAATAGTAGGCGCCAAGCTGTTGGCCTCCGACGGATCAATCGATACGAGCTGTATCCGCCGGTTCCCCACGGTTCTCAACCAAGCGGTGGATGCGGATTATCTGCGTGGATGTTTGCCTGCTTGGCGTTTTTGGGGATTTCATCCCCTCGTAGAAAAGTCTGAAGGGGCTACGTCCGTGGAGGTCGTCTCTGGCGCGTGCCTGATGATTCGGCGAAGCGTATTTGAACACGTGGGGTTGTTTGACGAATGCTATTTCATGTACGCGGAAGACGACGATTTGTGTTTCAAAGTATCAAAAGTGGGTTGGAGGAACTACTACCTGGGAAATGCGGTGGTGGTTCATCATGGAAGTAAGAGCGCGAGAGGTGCATCGCGAGACAATTTTTCAGCAGTGATGATGCGCGAGTCGTTGGAGCTATTTTTTGCAAAACACAGGGGTCGCATTTATGCGAGGATGTATCGACTTATCATGGCTTGTGTAGCGAGTGGGCGTATATTGTTGTTGGTGGCCACGATTCTGCTTACGCTCGGGTCATATCGACGCGAGACTCTGCGGGGATCCCTGCGAAAATGGGTAAGGGTATGTCGATGGTCGCTGGGCCTTGAGAAGTGGGTCGAGAGAGTGTCATCGCAACGCAGCCCCTGCCACGACCCCGTTACGTTTGTAGAGTAGTAATATCTTCGCCACGTGCGGACGGCGTTTGGGTTCACGATGCCCAATTTGAAGAGTCTCGGCAGCTAAGGAGTCGGGGACCGCGGATGGCACGAAAAGTGGAACAGTTGACCGATCATGCCCGGGCATAGTTGGTTGTGGAGGAGTGGCTTTCAGGAATGCCCACAGAAGCGTTAGGCGGTATCAATCCGGTTGGAATCGCTTTTACGCTTTTAATGGGGATTGTGTTTATTCTCTCCCCGCGGCGCTACGCTTTTCTGCCGGTGGTGTTTTTGACGTGTTACATGACGATGGGGGACGCCGTCGTCATTGCCGGGTGTCACTTCACGATGATCCGTATTTTCATCCTGTTCGGATGGGCCCGCTTGGTCATCCGTAGAGAGGTTCGGATCCTAAAACTCAACTCGATCGACCGGGTAATCCTGTGGTGGACTTGTGCCAGTTTTGTTACCTACGTTCTTCTATGGCGGGACTTCGACGCGATTATTTATGAACTCGGGCAGTCTTATAATACGATTGGTTTCTATTTTCTGTTTAGGTTTCTCGTACGAGACTTAGACGACATCGTTCGAATCTTCAAGATAACTGCCCTTAGCATCGTGCCTCTCGCCGTATCGATGGTGCTGGAGAAGCGTAGCGGAATGAATCCATTTGCAGCTTTTGGTGGTGTACCGGCCGTCACTTTGGTGCGGGATGGGGTTCTGCGCTGCCAGGGACCTTTCGCTCACCCTATTCTCGCTGGAACCTTTGGTGCCACCCTTCTTCCGTTCTTCGTCGCTTTGTGGCGGAGGGGTTTCAGGAACAAACTGCTGTCCTTCATAGGAATAGCGTCCTCAGCGCTGATAACTGTGACGTCGGGATCAAGCGGCCCGGTTTTGACGAGTCTTGCAGCGCTTGTTGCTCTCTGCCTATGGCCTATCCGGAAGCAAATGCGAGTGCTTCGGTGGGGGATAGTGTGTGGAATAGGAACGCTCGCGATTTTCATGAAAGCGCCAATATGGTTCGTACTCGCCCGCATCGACATCTTTTCCGGGTCAACGGGGTACCATCGGGCGTATCTGATCGATCGGGCGCTCGCGAATCTCTCGGACTGGTGGCTAGTGGGCACGAAGTCCACGGTGTTGTGGGCTGATCCGGATCAGCACCTGTTCGACGTCACGAATCAATACTTGGTTCTGGGATCCCGTGGTGGAGTAATTACCATGATGCTTTTCATCTGGATCATCGTGAGGTGTTTCCGCGCTGTGGGTCTGTCTCTTCGTGCTGCCGAGCTCCGAGAATCACGTTACAGACAATTTACAGTGTGGGCGCTCGGCGCCGCTCTTTTCGCGCACACGATAACCTATTTGAGTGTGTCATATTTCGATCAAAATATTGTCAACTGGTACTTGCTCCTAGCAATGATTTCGAGCGTCAATGGTTCGCTAGTCACTGCTCCCCGACGGAGCCGTGCCACAACCGCGGAGCCGTACACCGGGGTAGAAGTGTCCTCCCAGTCGCGCTTTGCCACTTAGCGCTTGCCTATGAGTACCCATTCACTAGCAGATACGCAAGGATGTACAAGGCTTCGTCAGGCGGGAAATGACGGGGACACTGCCCGACTCACCGGGGAGATTATCGTGCGAGTTGTTCGTGACCTCGATGGGGTGAAGGAAATACGCGAACTCTGGACCTCTTTTCATGCACACCCGAATTCCGACATCGACTTTTTTCTCACTATTCTGCAATTGAGGTCGGACATATTACGCCCCTACATCCTCGTTGTTTACCGCGACAGTCGTCCTGAAGCGATACTGATCGGAAGAATCGAGACAACGCGAATTGACTACAAGTTTGGATATAAAACTTTTTACCGTGCGCCGGTGCGCCAGTTAACTTTCGTTTACGGAGGAGGGCTGGGAAATCTTTCCGCGGAGAACTGTGAAGCATGTGTTCGGGAGGTCATGAATTCCCTGAGTCGGGGTGAGGCAGAGGCTGTTTTCTTCAATCATCTGCGGACCGATTCACCTCTCTACAACGCCCTGGAACGCATACCGGGATTTCTTGCTCGCGATCATTTTCGAAGTTCCGTGTTCCACAGGAGCATGAAGCTGCCAAGGCGGGCTGCGGAGCTGAACCAGTGCATACCTGGAGATGCAAGGAGAGAATCGCGTAGACGTAATAAGCGTCTATGCGCCGACTATTCCGACCAAGTCGAGATTAGATGTTTTAGAACGACCTGTGACCTAGATCGTGTGCTGCAGGACATCGAAGATGTTGCGAGAAAGACTTACCAAAGAGGCTTGGGTGTTGGATTTATTGACAATTCTGAAACGCGTCAACGCTCGTCCTTTGAAGCAGAGAAAGGATGGATGCGCACCTACGTTCTTTATGTTGCCGACAAACCGTGTGCGTTCTGGAGTGGGAGCTTGTATGAGGGTACGTTCTACAGCGGCGATGTGGGGTACGATCCGAGTTTCAAAAAGTATGCACCAGGAACGCTAATTTTGACAAGGATACTTGAAGATCTGTGCAATGAGGGTGTGAGAGAGATGGACTTCGGCTTGGGCGACGCGGAGTGGAAGCAGCGCTTCGGGAACCATCATTGGCGCGAGGCCTCAGTCTATCTTTTTGCTCCCAAAGTTAAAGCCATTTTCCTCAACCTTGTTTGGTCGCCAGCGATCCTGCTGGAACGTGCGGTGAAGAGGGTCTTGCAACGAGTGCAGCTTTTGACCAAGCTAAAGAAAGCCTGGCGAGAGCGTGGGATGGCGCATCTTGATTAACTGACGATGCGCCCAGGTTCGCAAAAACCGAGTCGGAGGCAGCAGGCGAAGTACCGCAGTGGTTGATCACGCCTTCACCTACAGCCGGTCAAGACAGAATCGGCGAACACTACCTCCATCAACAGTGATCAGAGAGCGTTGACCGCCAGCCAGGAGCTTCACTTCTGGGAAGAGACATTAACTTTTTGAGGGCCGAAACGCCGATTCATCGCCCCTCCTCCGACTCCGGCGGGGGGCTAAACAGGGTCGATCGGCCAGCGCCCGAAATCAGCGTAAACCCGCAAGTTAAAGAATCTAAATAGTTTTCTGTTCTTTTGGAAAGGAACACTTTTCGAAGAGCCAGCTGCAGCACGCTGCTCATCGCGCAGTTAAGTGGCGTGTTTTGTCGCTGATGCGACACACGTACTTCTGGACCATCACCGATGTACTTCCGATACTAGCCCAATCCAAAGTAATGTGCGATAAAACCATAGTGCACGATATTTGGTCGGCCAGTCAGGAGGCGCTTGACAGTGATGACCTTCCCCAACACACGCGTGATTCAGCACGAACCTTCTTCACCAGAAATGGTGAACATTTGCAAGAAGGCCCTTGGCCAACTTGCGGTAGTTTTGCTTGCGTTTAGTGGGCTGGCCTTCGCCGCCTGCCCCGACACGACGAACAATGCGGGCTACGTCCGACAATCGGCAACTGGTACTGGAACAGGGGCGGACTGGACAAACGCCTATACGAAACTGCCGGCGACTCTCGTGCGCGGCTGCACCTACTATGTCGCGGCCGGCACCTATCCCGGCTACGCATTTAACACCCCCGATTCTGGCACATTTGTCATCACCATCCAAGCTCCAACTGCCACCAATTACGGAACGGCAACAGGATGGAGCAGCTCCTACGTGGGTCAGGCGGTATGGGACACGGATGACGGTGAAGGCGTCGGTGCGCTGATGAACTTCACCACGGATTACTGGGTATTCAATGGAGTCTATCGCTCTACTGCTACGGGCATTCCTTACACGGACTGGCAATTAGAATCAGGCTACGGATTCAAGACGAACAACGCCAGCGCAGTTTCTTGCGAAACTGACATAGGATTCGGGGAGAATCCTGCTTCCTCGCCTCATCCTGTCCACGACATCATTTTCGAGTACGTGGATGTGAGCGGCTCCCACGCCACAACCGACGGCGGGTGCCGCGAAAACGGCGTGGAATCCGATTGGGGAAGTTATAACCTGTACTTCGGCTACAACTACATCCACGATACCGGCCTGACGATCTTCTACATGCGGGGCGAGACCGCGAATTGCAGCGGCAGTTCCGGCAACGTGACCTGTGGCTCACCAGCTTCGGGATATGGAACTGGAAACAACATCACGATGGAGTATGGCTACTACTACTCCAACTATTCCGATCCCAATCAGCACGCTGAGGGCTGCTCTTGTTCGCAGGGACTCCAGAATCTCACGATCCGCTACAACTTTTGGCAGGACATCAACGGAACAGCGACCATAGTCGGCACGGCAACCGCTGCCGATTGGAACAATGGGAATGGCGGAAATGGTCCTTGGTACATCTACGGAAACGTGGCTTTCCAAAGTTCAAGTAGTTACATGTCAGGCAAGCAAGACGCGAACGTGGGTGTGGCAGACATATTCTACAAATGGGACACGACGTTCATCGGGGCCGTTTATATCCTCAACAACACGTTCTACAACTTTGGAGGTAGCTGGAACTCCGGCACCGCAATCGGTATGGATGATGGCAGCAGCGACCCATCACCAGCCACAGCCTTCTATGTCTATAACAACCTGTGGTCCAACTCCGGCGGTTATAACGGAGTAGGCAGCGGCCTGTTTAATACCTGCCCCAGCAACGCCGGATACGCCGATTGCACCAGCGTAGCATGGCACGACCAAGCCTACTTTGCCAGCACGGACACGTCATACACATCTGATACGGATAGCGCCAAGGAAGTATCATCTTCCGCCGCTCCGTTTGCGAGCGCAACTTCCCCCTGGAACTTTACATTGACCTCGGACACGATGGCTGGCACCCTCCCTGCGAACACCGGGACGTACTTCACGTCGGGCGATACGACAGCAAGCAACACATTCAATGTGGACATGAACGGCGTGACGCGAGGGGCGAACGGAACCATTGATCGGGGAGCGTTTCAGATCGCCAGCGGCAGCACTGCACTTGCACCACCAACAAATCTGACCGCTGTTGTTCACTAGTGGCCTGTCGCAGTGAGTTCGTTACTGCGGATGCAGCAGGGCGATGCTGTTGATACCGAACGCTGCTATTGAGTGAGCCAGGGTTCGCCTCGGCGACCGTAACAGCAGATGTGGAGTCTGGTAATGGTTGCTCCGCGACAGGCCACTAGTTCTGGAATTCCTGCGGAGAACATGAGGAGCTTCGCGCGTATTTGAGCTGTCACTTGACCTTCGGCGTTTCGGTCCTCAAAAGGTCAATGTCTTTTCCTTTAGAACGAGAAGCGAAGCTCTGTTACAAAGTAGGAGGTCCTTGGCGCTTTCAACAACTTCACGCAAGTCTGGCTTAAACTATTTTGACGTCAATCGAGGCTTTCTCGACCCTTCAGGAGAAGCAGGAATTTGGAAAGCGCCGCGATCCCATGTCCCGTTGGCTCCTCTCTTGACACCATTCAAGTCTATGTCGTTTCCAGGAACGCTGGAATGAGTACTTGTCCCGGGTTTCGTATCTATCGCTAGCCGAAAGTCAAATTTTTTTGAATCGCGGAATGGGTCCACTGACGACAGCTGTTTGTTACGGTCAGTATCCGTGCTGGCACCTCGGAGGCGGCCGGTGCGAAAATAGGCATTGTGGTCCCACGTCATGGATGTGCAGGTTGCGTTGCCCATATCCCTGGGGCATTGATTGAGCGGAAGGATATTATCCGTGTTCCACCAAAGATTATTCTGCACGTACACGGCTTGCATTGGCGTTCGGTGCGCTCCATCGCCGATAGTGATGCCGTTGCGAATGCCGTGACAAGCGTCCAACCAATTGCCAAAGGTGTTGTTCAGAATGTACAGCGGTCCGCTAAACGTTGTGTCCCATGCGAAGAACATGCCGACCAACTTGCAGTGGCTGGGCGAAGTCGCATACATCATGTTCCCGTATATATACCAGGGTCCGTTATTCCCATTACCTGAATCATAGCCGCCGCCACTTGCAGTGGCAATCACAGCGGTACCTTCGATGTCTATCCAATAATTGTAGCGAACCGTGAAGTTCGTGAGTCCTTCAGAGCACGAGCAGCCCTCGCCATGTATCGCCGCTGAACTGTAGTTCCTAGATATGTAGCTATATTGGATCATGATGTTGTCACCGCTTCCCCAGCCAGGGCTGTTGTGCTGATGATTGCCGCGCAGGAAGAAGTTGCAGTTGCCAACGTCATGAACATAATCGAATTGAAAGACCTCGTTGTAGCTTCCAGCGACTGAGCGAACCCCCTGCTCGTTGCAGGCGTCTCCTGTCGGATGGGATCCATTGATCTCGACGTACTCGACGGTAATATCGTGAACCGGGACAGAATTGGATTGCCCAAGTTCGATGTCGGCGTTGCAGGCTGTCCTGTCGATGTTGTCGACCCTGATTCCGTATCCGGACTGCCAATCCGAACTGCGGTATTGGCCATTGATGATGTAATAGTCAGTCTCGAACGTCAGGATGTTTCCACCAACCGGACCGGGGCTAATGAAACGAGCCTGGCCCACATAAGTAGCGGCCCAGCCCACATCAGTGCAATGATCCGCTGCCGTGGCAGAGCGAACCTCAATGGTCTGTGTCCCTCGGTCGGAATCGCGGAATACGTGACCCCGATAAGTTCCTCGCGCAAGATAGTAGACATCTCCCCGCATCAGGGAAGAAGGCAGGTTCGGCAGCGCGTTCCGCCAGTCCGAACCGTTCTTTGCGCCGGCGCCACCTTCGCTAACGACGTGGCAGGCAGCATTGGCGGAAGTTGGCGCACAGATAAGCAATGACAGGACGAGCAAGCACGGCATGTACCTTGCGATGTTCTGCTTTGTAAACATGACCCCCCTCATACCCGATGCTTTTATCCGAACCGGGCAGCAGTAGATTGTGACGACGAAGGACAAGGTCAACTATGAAATTCAACGGCCGCAATATTTTTATTAGTTCCACAGCGACCATTGGTCACAACGTCAAAATCGGTGACAATTCCGTCATCTATGATAACGTTACGATTGGCGACAATTCAATCATCTGTAACGACACTGTGATAGGTGAGCCTCTCAATGCATACTATCACGACCCAAGCTACCAAAACCCTCCGACCTCAATTGGACCTGACTCGATCGTAAGGAGTCATTCCATTATTTATGCGGGATGCACAATCGATGCCCATTTTTCCTCTGGTCATCGGGTAACCATCAGAGAGAACTCGGTCATCGGCTCGCACTGTTCGATTGGGACCTTGTCGGATCTTGAGGGCGATGTACGGATCGGCAACTACTGTAGACTGCACAGTAATGTACACATTTCACAGACCTCTTCAATCGGTAATTTCGTGTGGATGTATCCGTTCTCGGTGATGACAAACGATCCTTATCCGCCATCGAATGATATACAGGGTCCATCTGTCGGCGATTATACACAGGTGTGCGTACATGCGGTGATTCTTGCGGGTGTCCGAGTGGGACAGAATTGTTTGATCGGTGCCAACACGGTCGTCAACCGAAAGCTCAATGACTTTTCGCTAGCCACAGGGGAACCGATGAAGGTAGTGGATATTAGAAAGTATATAGTCATGGGCAAGGGTAAGTTGTACCCTTGGATGAAGCGATTTGAGCGTGGCATGCCTTGGCAAGGCCTGGGCTATGACAAATGGTGCAAAGAACATAAGGCCGGGGACTAACGCAGATGGTCATAGATCATATCGGAATTGTTGTCCGCTCCTTAGAAGACGGAATGAGGCAATGGCAGGAGATGTTCGGCTATGAAAAGCGGTCTGATGTTGTGCTCAATGCACGCCAAAGGGTGAGAGTTGTGTTTTTATCAAAGGCGAACTCGCTGACCGTTAAGCTGGTAGAACCGTCTGAGCCGAGATCGCCGGTTGCGGCGTTTGCACGAAAGGGCGGTGGACTTCATCACGTTTGTTTCCGGTGTGAGGGCCTTCAGAGTGGCATTAGCGCTCTGAAGGAAAAGGGTGCCTCGTTGATTGTGCCGCCGGAGCCCGGGGAGGCCTTTGGTAATAATCTGGTTGCTTTCTTGTTGCTGAAAAATAATCTTAACGTCGAGTTAATCGATACTCTGGACAAGACAGGATGGTTGTGAAGGTGGAATATACAGAACATATAGTCTTGCGAAGTGGATTACTTTGCTTCACTTACGGTTTCGGGCTAAGTGCAGCTACTCTTAATCGTAACATCGTGATCTTGCAGCCGCTGGCGGGAGTGTAGCGAATGAAGTCAATTTTTAGAGCGACTGCAATTCTGAGTGGTAGTTCCGTTATCAGCATTCTGTTGAGCCTGGCCTCGGCGAAAGTCATGGCTCTTTATCTGCATCCCGATGGCTACGGATATTACGGTCTTCTACAAAGCTTCGTTGGGTTAGCCGGACTTGTTACGGGGATGGGCATTGCGACAGGCATGGTTCGAATGGGAGCTCGCGCGGTTACAGGTAGTGATGGGATGACCATATCGGCCCTCCGCAGCGGAGCGTGGTTGCTATTCAGCGCTTTGGCGTGTGTGGCGTTAGGGGCGCTTGCGGTGTTCAGGGAAGCCATCGCCCGTTTGGCGTTCGGAATGCCGGGTAGGGGCGGGGTCACTCTATGGATGGGAATAGCGTTGGTCTTCACGGTGGCTGGAAGCCTTCAATGTGGTACCCTCAATGCCTACCATCAAGTCGGTGCGCTGGCCAAATATGGCGTTACGAACACCATATTGAGCACACTATTTAGCATTACTGCGGTGCTGCTTTGGGGGGTGAGAGGTGTCGTCCCAGCTGTGATCGGTGGGGCGGTCGTCGGGTGGCTTGCCTCCGCGTATTTTCTCCGTTCTGAAGTAGGAGCGTTGCCCGCGCAACCCGACAAACGAGCAATCCTGAAGGCCGCCGGGTCATTGTTGCGCTTTGGTTTTCCCTACACAGCAAGCATGTTAATCGGAACGGGGGTGCAGCTCGCCCTGCCCATGGTGGTCCTGCATCTGTTGAGTAGAGAAAGCGTCGGCTACTATCGTGCTGCCGCAGCTATCTCAGTTGGGTATCTCGGCTTCTTAGTGACAGCAATGGGCCAGGACTACTATCCGCGGCTGTCTGCGGCCTGTGACCGACCGCAAGCAATGATCAGTATTATCAACGACCAGCACCGTCTTATTATGATCATTGGGGTACCCCTGATTTTAGCAACGCTGGCGCTCGTACCTATCCTTATTCCCGTTATTTATTCACCAAAGTTCTCTCCCGCGGTAGATATCTTGGAGTGGCAACTACTGGGTGATATATTCAAGTTCTCAAGTTGGACTATGTCATTTGCTATTCTGGCACGATGCAGCAGTCTAACTTATTTTCTAACAGAGCTTGTCGGAGGTATTACAACCCTTCTGACAACGTGGTTAGCCGTTCGCTGGTTTGGCCTCTCAGGTCTCGGGATTAGTTTCTTAATCACCTATGTGGTGTATTATGCTGTAGTATGGTGTGTTATCCGTCGCGACATCCAGTTAGTCTGGAGCGCCACTAACAAGAAAATGATGCTCGGTTCTCTTGCCGCTGCCCTATTCATAAGGGTACTCCCCTCTACTAGGTTTGCATACTTGCGTACTCCCGCCGCTTTAGCACTGGCTTTAGCCGCTGGAATATATAGCCTCATATTTGTGTGGCGCACATTTATGCACGAGAGTTTAGGTGAAAATGTCGTGAGTGACGGACAAAAGTCAACAGCGGCAACGATACCAGGGGTGTAAATGTTTGGGTTGAGGTGGGACCGTTCGTGCGCTTCATGCATGGAGTAAGGAAGAGAGAAGACAAAAGTCGGCTGGGCGATGGTCAGCGGCGACCGTCACCAGATCTACTTCCCAAATGGTCTTTGATTGTACCCGTCAAAGAAGAGCACGATGAAGTGCTCAAAGGTACTCTCTTAGGCTCTCCGGAGATTGATGATCGCTGTGACTTAATCATTAAGTGCGGGTACAGGTCTGCTGGGGAGGCATACAATGCTGGTATTTCCGAAGCGAGTAGTGAGATTCTTGTATTTTGTCACTCAGACGTGTACCTGCCGAGCGGCTGGCTCGGTGAGTTGACGTCGGCGGTTCGAGAGCTTGGTGACGTCGACCCGAACTGGGGCGTCTTAGGGGTGGCTGGCGTGACGGCGAATGGCCGTGTGTCAGGATATCTTTATTCGACGGGCCTAAAAGCGATAGTTGGCGAGCGATTTGCTCAGCCCTTGGAGGCTACGTCGCTGGATGAGGTGTTGCTTGTAGTCAGACGTTCTAGCATGCTCAAATTCGACGAGGAACTTCCAGGTTTTCATCTTTATGGCACCGATATTTGCCTGGAAGCAAAGAAGCGGGGGATGCGAAGCTATGTAATCTCGGCTTTTTGTGTTCATAACAGTATTGGGGTGCGCTACCTGCCCCGTGCCTTCTGGCGTGCGTACATATATATGCGTAAGAAGTGGTGGGCCGAGTTGCCCGTGACCACCTGCTGCACCACGATTGCGAAGTCCGGATGGCCCATCCTGCACCACGTCATTTCGAGAAGCAGAGATCACCTCTTCTGTTCAGTGGATATAGGGACGCGTTGTGACAATCCTGAAGCGCTGGTCAAACGCCTCGCAGCCCGTGGTGAAAGTGTGGGTTCGCGTTCGGAATAAGAAAGTTGAGTGATCCACAGCAAGGCTGCGTAAATTGCGCTCATGGCGATGAGACGAAGATCGAAGCAGCGGCGGCAGTAAGCAGATTTCTGGATTGGGCCGCCACCGTGCTGGAGGCGAACGCGGCCATGAGCTCGATTGTGCGGTGGGACACGGGCGAAGGCTCCTAGGAGCTTTTGGGCGACTGACCGATCTAAAACAGACCAGGCAGGGTGTTAGCGAGCGCCTGCATTGGCGCGAAAGAGCGGGCGCGTTGAGGGTGTAAATAAAACTGTGTAAACGGCCATGGGAAGAAGAAAATAGGAGGACCCCATGGCAATCGACAAGAAGTTAATCGACCAACTGCTGACCAACTACAAGAAGCCCGAGGATATCA
>JBEKYF010000024.1:0-43817 GCA_049511255.1 Terriglobales bacterium
CGCACCGGCACCGAATCCGCCGACAAGCAGACGATCTTGCGTAATTTTCCGCTGTGGATGAAAACACTCTGGGACGCCATCAGTTTTGTCGAAACGCAGCCGCAAGTCGATGGCAAGCGCATTGCTCTCCTGGGCTTTTCGCTGGGAGCCTATCTTTCGCTCGCCAACTCCGCCATCGACCATCGCGTGAAAGCCATCGTCGAGTTCTTTGGAGGCATGCCCAAAGAAATGAACCTCTTCATGAGGCGCCTCTGCCCCGTGCTCATCCTGCACGGCGAGGCCGATCCGACTGTCCCGGTCGAGGAAGCCTACCAGCTACAAAGGTTGCTGGAGAAGAAGGGAATCCCGTACGAAATCAAAATCTATCCCGGAGCCGGCCACGGATTCGAGTCCGAGATCTGGCGCGACGCAGGTCTAAGGAGCCTGCAATTTCTGCAGAAATACCTGGCCGCGCCCGAACCCTGACAAGCTCACGTAGCGACGGCCGCCCCCGGCCGTCCAACCGAGCGCAGCTCGGTCCAACCGGGAGAGGCCCCGGCAGTCAGCGCTTCACAACCTCACGCCCCAGACCGCCCATCCCCCTCGAACTTTTTCCCTCTTGCTTGCGTATCATATTCAAGAAGAGGTGTACTCATGATCGCCTTCCTGCTCTGGTGCCTTCTTTTTGTGCTGTGCTGGCCCGTGGCACTGCTGGCGCTGATACTCTATCCGTTCGTGTGGTTGCTGTTGCTGCCCTTCCGACTGCTTGGGATCGCCGTCCACGGCGCACTCGCCCTGGTCTGGGCCGCAGTGATGCTCCCCGCGCGCTTGCTCAGCGCTCCGTTTCGTCTTTCCCGAACCTGAAAGGGGCCGCGATCCTCCTCACACCCAGCAACCGGCAGTGGGGCAGTTTCCGGTGCGCGTTATACGATCAAGTGGATATTCACGTCAGAAGCATGCCGCCGCTGCCACGGTCGTGGGGTGGAGCCCGACAATCTGATCTACTTTCGTCATCTTCAATACTTGTTCCACATGCTCGGTGGCGCCCGCTGCTCGCAACTCGCCTCCCGCCTTCTTCAGGTGGCCGGCAGACATCACGATGATCCCAATCCCTGTGCTATCGATGTGCGTCACGCCGGTCAGGTCAAAGATAACTTTCTTTCGCCCTTCACCCACGAGGCTCTCGACGGCCCATTCCAGTTGCTTGCAATCCCTGCCGATCGTGATTCTTCCCGTTACTTCCAGGACAACAATGTCAGGTTGCAAGTCCTTGGTCCGAATCTCCATCATAAGCAAGTTCCTTTCCGATTTTTGAACTGCTCTTAACGTAGGACTTAGTTGTCGCGGTCATCACTCACCCTCCGAGGCAGAAAACCGTCTCTTGCCGACGGTTGATTCTGATCAGAGTTGCCCGGCCTTCGCGGAGAAGCCGGAAGGCCGGGCCATCCACGGTTATGCTGCCGCTCGAGCGGCCTGTTTAAGGAACGCGAGCAGGTCGGCATTCACCTTGTCTGCAAGGGTTGTGCACATCCCGTGCGGCGCACCCGGATACACCTTCAGTGTCGAGTTCTTAACGAGTTTTGAAGACAGCAGCGCCGAGTCTTGGATCGGCACGATTTGGTCCGCATCACCATGCAGGATCAAGGTTGGCACATCAATCTTCTTCAGATCCTCGGTGAAGTCGGTTTCAGAGAACGCCTTGATGCAGTCATAAGCTCCGACGATGGACACCTGCATTCCCTGTAGCCAGAATGCGTCCCGAACACCTTGCGAAACCTTTGCGTCTGGCTTGTTGTATCCATAGAAGGGGATACTAAGGTCCTTGAAGAATTGCGAGCGATCCGCAACGACGCCAGCACGAATCTCGTCGAACGCAGACAATGGAAGGCCGCCAGGATTTTTTTCCGTTTTCAGCATGAGCGGCGGGACCGCACCGATCAGCACGGCCTTCGCTACTCGCTTGGTGCCGTGTCGGCCCATGTAGCGCACAATTTCACCGCCTCCGGTGGAATGGCCCACCAGAGTTACGTTCTTCAGATGCAGATGGTCGAGCAGCGCGCCAAGATCATCAGCATATGTATCCATGTTGTTGCCGTTCCACGTCTGGCTCGAACGTCCGTGGCCGCGGCGGTCGTGAGCAATGACCCGATAACCCTCCTGCCCCAGGAACAGCATCTGTGCGTCCCAGGCGTCTGCGTTCAAGGGCCATCCATGCGAGAACACTACTGGCTGTCCCGTACCCCAATCTTTGTAGAAAAGTGTCGTCCCGTTCGTCGTGATTGTGTTCATCTGAAGTTCTCCTTGATTTTTTCTCTGCAGAGCGACAGCGCTCGCAGGCTTGGGTTGACCGGCGGCTTGCCGAGGTTCAAACCGCCGCGGTATACGCCGCCAGTTGCAGGTACTTGATGGCGCGCACCCTGTTCGAAGTGGCCCGCCAGCCAGGCCGCGTCCTCGTTTAATCCCGTTTATTGCGTAGCCGCAGGTTTGGGCCGAAGTTTCCGATGGGATCCAACAGTTCGTACATCGTAGGCTTCTGCCGCCCTGGATACAAGATTCCGGGCCTACGTTGCCTGGCGCGCTCGTGACCTGCTCGCCGCGTAAACCATATAGATGCCGAGAAGAGTTGCAAAGGCAGCGTAGAAATAAAAGAGCTGCTCGTAATGAAGGCCCGCGAGGAAAAGCCTGGATTCCGCCTCCGGCGATAGGAACAAAACAAGCAGGCATTTGATCAGCGTCGACCAGCCGAAGAGGGTGACGATGACCGGCAGCGCGCCACCGGACCAGACATTGTGGCTGAGAACCATGGCGAGCCCAGTGACCAGCCCTATCAGACCGACGATGAACATCAGCGGGACGTTTTGAAGGAGCGATGTCACCGCCCCGATCGTTGCTTGCTTGTGTGCGAACATGGAGAGCGAAAAGAGAATGCAGAAAAGCCCGATTAGCCTGCTCAGGAAAACTGTGCGTGGCGACATGGAGTCCTCCAGAATCAATCAACCGGAATTACCCTTTTTAACCCAACTGCCCCGCATGGTCCATCTATCCCCATTTGAGCGAAGGCAGTTCAGTGGTTGGAGCCTCCCTCGGCGATTTGCAGATCGAGGGCCACGCGTTCGCCGTTGATTAGCACCGTTCCCGCATCCAAGAGTTGCTGGCCCGTGCAATCGTACTTCTCGTAGCAGCGCAGAGATGAAAGCGGAAAGAAGAATTCCGCGGCTTCGGATGCGCCGACGGCTGACTTGCCAGCGAGGTGGATGTTTGTGCTGAAGCCGATCCCGTCAAACTCCTTCTCATCCTTGAAATAACCCAGCAGCGGACGTATGAGGTGAGCAATGTGTTCATCGAACGCCGTGGCTGCCAGTTTGTACCGCGATCCCGCGGCCGACGCCGGTAGATTGGAATTTAGTGACAGCTCCAGATAGATTCCCTGCCGGAAGGCCACGAATTTCGGCGGCGCGTAGGAAACAAACTGTGCTTGTGGCTCCAGTTCTTTTACGATCTGATCGACTATGGGCTGGTTTGAGAGCTGCACTGCGGCCAACGCCTGTGTCGAAGTATCGCGCGGCGGGGACGGCGGTGGTTCTTTCGGCTTCAATGGCGAAGGAGTCGCGGCGACTTCGGCTCCCGTTTGCGCCGGGCCAGAAGCGGTGCTGGCGGAAGTATCATCCGGGAGATCGCTGGCAGCCGGCGGGAGCACCTTATCGTTGAGCCAAATTGAGATGGGTTGCGCATTGAGAAACACCTCTCCCTGCAGCAGCGCCGCCTGCTGTGCGGTCTCATCCTTGGAGCCAACCAGCTTGAGAGCGCCGCTCCGCGGCAGAAACACCATCAGGTTTTCCGGGCGCTCCATGGAGACTCCCATCACCTTTCCCATGATGTGATGCGAAATCTCGATCGCATACCCTTGCACATGCTCGTTGTTCTGAAAACGCGGCACTGCGGATTTCAGGATCGGCATCACCACGTTGAGAAACGTACTCCGAGCTCGTTCTCCGGGACTGATCCTTCTAGCGGAGTACGCGGCATAGTAGTTACCCGTGATCGCGAGCACCGTCTTCCCCTTATAGCTGTCGAAGCGAATGGAGGACTGATCCGCGATCTGTTGCTGCGCCTGGTCCAGGTCGAGTTTACGGCTGAGGTAAAAGGGATAGTCGAAATGGTCGGACAGAATGTCCTCGCCCACCCGGCCCAGGTCGTCGATGTATTGCTGCTGCAGAGTGCGCAATGCCGGATCTTTGATTTCCGCCGGCGATACAACTTGAGCAAGCGAGGCGCTGGCAAGGATAAGACTGAAGACGATCAGACTGAAGACGATCAGACCAGGAGCGATCAGACTGGTGACCAACAGAACAGGGCCGAAACGACCAGCCCTACTTTTGTGCATAGACCGTTCCGGAAGCATGATAGGGGGGATCGGAGATCAGGCGGATGTACGAAATCAGCGCCTCGATCTCTGTCTTGCTCAGAGTATAGCCGTAGGGGGGCATCAATGCCGACTTGTTGAGCGCGGGGCCACCGTGGCTGATGATGGCGGTCAGTTCGGCATCGGTCATTTTGTTCAGTGTGTCGCCTTCAGTAAACGGGTGTGGCTTGACCTCAAGATTGTCGTAATTGGACACCCGCTCCGCCGAAGACTCCGGGTTGTGGCAACGCGCGCAATACTTGTTATCGAGCTGAAATCCGACCTGCTGCTGATATCCAAGCGCAATCTCTTCGATCTTCAGTTCGACGAACTTCTGCGCTTTCGTCGAGATGCGCGCGGTGAGTTGATAGCGGCCTGCCATGCTGCCCAGAGCAACGTTCGTGCTGAGCTGTCCGCTGGAATCGGTCAGGCCACTCGGAGGATCAAAGCTGACGCCCGCAGGCCCAACGAACTCGACCAGTGCTCCGGTGACGGCTGTTCCCTGTTCATCGTTGACCTGCACGACCAGCGGTTGAGCGAGCACCGTACCGGTCGCGCCGATCTGCTTGCCGCCACTCGACTCTACCAGTGCGGCTCCGAACCCCGCGGGCTTCAGAGCAGAGGCTGGTCCCGGATTGCCTGTGCATCCTCCAATTACGAGCGCGAGGGAGACCGCGAAGAATGTCCGCCATTGTCGTTTCATTTCTTCGTCTCCTTCTTGCTGGAGCCCTTTTGCGTCATCAGAAATGCGGTCAGAGCGCGGGCATCTTCGTCGTTCATATTGCGGTTCGGTTCGATGGTGCCGGGCCGCATGGTCTGCGGGTCTTTCAGCCAGTGGTAAACCCACGCCGCATTCAGCCGCGAGCCTACTTGCGTGAGCGTTGGTCCGACGTAGCCTTTGTCCACCTTGGTATCAACGATGTGGCAAGACTGGCAGGCATACTTAGAATAGAAAAGTTGTTTGCCCTGTTCCACTTGAGCAGGCGTATAGCCGCTGGCCGGCATCGAGTCGCGATCGAATGCCGGAGTCTGATAAACGGTCATGATGTAGTCGGTGAGTTCCTTCGCGTCGTCATCCGAAAGATTGAACTTCGGCATGCGGCGGATCAGCGCCGGGCGCAGTGTGCCGGGGTTCTTCAAGAACGCCTGCAACCACGGCCGCTGCACCGAACTGCCTTCCCAGGTCAAGTCGGGAGCCATGTCGCCGCCGCGACCGTTAATCGCGTGGCAGCTGAAGCAAGCCAGGTCTGCCATGAGCTGTCCGGCCTTGCCCGCGGGCTGGTAATTCGAAGGCGGTTTCGCCGGCACGGTCAACGCCAGGGGCAAGTCATGTGCCCGGTCCGTGAGCGAAAGCAGTGCGGTCGTCAACGCATCAATCTGCGCGGGTGCGAGGCTGAACTGCGGCATCTTCAGGGCCGATCCGAACGAACGTGGTTGCCGGATCTTGGCCGCAATGTAATCCGGTATAGCGTGCGTCATCCCGGGCAGGAAAATAATCTGTGTGAGCGGCTTGCTCCCGATGCGCGTCAATTCCGGAGCGAAGTTATCCGGCTTCTTGATGCCGCCGATCTCGTGGCAAGACGCGCAGCCGTACTCGGTGACCAGAAGCTTGCCATGCGCGATCTGCTCCGGCGTGGCGGCGTCGAGATGCACGTTGGCCAGCAGATCGGAATCAGTCTTGTTTCCGAGGAAGGCGGTGAGCAGGGAAACTTGCGGGTCCGTAAAACGGTAGTGCGGCATCGCCGTTCCCGAATCGTAGACACGCGGGTTGCGCAACCATGCTCGCAACCATTCCGGCTTCACCTTATTTCCGACCCGGGTTAGTTCCGGACCGATATCACCGCCCACCACATTCCCGGCAGCGTTCTGCACGGCATGGCACGAGGCGCAGAATGACTCTCCGTATAAGCTAGCGCCAGCGGTCGGGTCAGGCGCCTTCTGGTCTTTGGTGCCTGGTGTGACCGGCGTCGTGTCTCCCGCGAGTGGTGTGCTGTTGGCGATCAGGAAAGCCGAAATATCGCGCGCGTCCGGCTCGCTCAACTTGAAATTCGGCATCGTCGCGGTAACGGCGTAGGCCTGAGGGTCCTTCAACCATGCATAAATCCATTCCCGTGTGGTCTTGTCGGCGATGTGCTCAAGCGAAGGCGGATCGTCGGTCGGCTTGATCGCGCTGCCGTCGGGTAGTTTGATGGTATGACAATGCACGCAGCCATATCGCCCCAGCAGATTGCGTCCCAAGTTCAGTTGCGGTGTACCGGTTAGAGGAGCGCGATGACATTGCCCGCAGGAAGATTGGACATACCGGGCGGGCAAAATCGGCTGCTCCCACGCCAGCGTGCTGCGATGGGCTTCCTCGACCGTGGTCGCGGGGCCTTGCCCACGGTGACATATCACGCAGCCGAACTGGTCAAGCGTGTGAGGAATTACCGGATGCTGGCGGAACGGCTGTGTGCTGACATCGGCTAGACTGGCTTCTTTCAATCCCACGTGGCAGGTGGTGCAGCGGTCTACTACTCCGAGCTGCGGAAGCCAGATCTGTTGGATCCCATCGTGGAAGTGGCGCTGCAGCGTGACGGCGTCTCCCCGGCTCCGAATCAGCGCCAGATACTGTTTCTGGTAGTGACGCCACTCACTGAAGTGATTCTTCGCAGGCGCGATAGCCAGCGAAATCAATAACAAGAGGCTGACCACGCCAAAAGCGCGCACCGGGTGTCCGAACAACGTCTGCCACAGGGAAGACAACGCGTTCTTCATTGTCTGCAAAGACGATCGCAATGATGATCGCAATTAGCTCCTCCAGGGCAACACCCAGGACCAACCTGGGCCGCGAAAGAAAGTACCCACCGCCGTGAGCACCGTGAGTTCGAATAGAAACCAGGTCATGATCCAGAAGGAAAGCGGTTTCGCCGCCAGACCACGCCGGAAGGCCGAAGCGGACTGCGGAGAACTTTGCGCCGCCAGCACCATGAACCCGACGACGATGAGGGTTGGCACCAGCGCCACATACACATCAAACAGCAACAGGAACAGAGAGAGCCCAGCCGCGGCTAAATAAAAAATAAGCAGACGACGTTTGCGATCCTTCAGAAACAAACCCTCAGCCTCGATGTTGATGTTGAAATACGGAATCACAATAAGCGCGATCACAACCAGAGTTGGAACCAACACACCCGCGACCACCGGAGGGAAGTAGTGCAACATCTCCTGCAATCCGAGGAAGTACCAGGGCGCCTTGGCGGGGTTCGGCGTATGCGAGGGATCGGCGATGCCCTCAAGGGGTGCATTGAACCGAAGCGCCACACCCACTAACGCGATCGTAAGCACTTCGATGGCGACGGTCGCGCGGAAGAGAACTTCCGGATACGTCTGCACCTGATCTTCGTCCGTAACCTTGACCTGCGCCGAGGTTCGCCTGGTGACGAAGACCACACGCGTCGGCGACTTGCGGGCATTCGAGTCCATGCCGGCGATGAAATCTTTCGTATCGGTCGTCTTATTGCTGATCGGATCGGTCATTGGGATTTGACCCCCTGGAATTGGGACCCCTTCGCGGCGGCGGGCGCCGGTCCAGCCGCGACCGTTGTTGGCTCGCTTTGGCGGGCATAAAGGCCGCCATCTTTGCGAATGCGCCAGAAATGCACGGCGACAAAAAGTATCGCAACCAGGGGCAGGATCATGCAGTGCAGCACGTAAAAGCGCAGCAAAGCGTTGGCGTTCACCACATTGCCGCCCAGCATGAGGAAGTGAACCTTGTTGCCCATCACTGGCACAGCAGATGCGATATTAGAACCCACCGTGATCGCCCAAAATGCCAACTGATCCCAAGGCAGTAAGTAGCCCGTGTAACTGAGCAGCAGCGTA
This sequence comes from Terriglobales bacterium, assembly GCA_049511255.1. Lineage (GTDB taxonomy): Bacteria > Acidobacteriota > Terriglobia > Terriglobales > Acidobacteriaceae > Acidiflorens. The sequence continues at coordinate 8,243 of JBEKYF010000024.1, forward strand.
ATCAACAGCAGGATGACTCCAATGACCCAATTGAATTCGCGCGGCGGACGGTAGGCACCGCGGTAAAACACCCTGAACATATGCGCGAATACAAGAAATACCATGGCATGAGCGGACCAGCGGTGCAGGTTGCGCAGAAATAATCCGGAAGAAACTACAAATTGCAGATCCTTGGTATCCGCATAGGCCTGCGGCACCGAGGGATGGTAATAAAACATCAGGGGAATGCCGGTAGCTACTAATATAAGAAACGTTCCGAAGGTCAGAGTGCCCAGATACCAGGTCGTGCTGAAGCTGAGCATTCGGGTCCGCACCTTGGTGGAAAAAAGGTGCAGGAACACGTTCTGCTGTATGGCGAGCGCTCGATGCAGCGTACTGGATCCGGTCCCACTCCGGAACACCGAACGCCAAGCCCGCGTCGCACGTAACTCATCGAAATAGTTCGTGATTGTTTTCGCCAAGCTCACACCCTCACAAACTGCATAGGACGAATTGTGATGGAGCGGTCCACCATCAGATCGCCCTCGTCGCTGATCCAGGTCTGCAACCAGGGCAGCGGCCTGGGAGCCGGACCTTCAATCTTGACCCCGTAGCGCGTGAACTTGCTGCCATGGCAAGGGCAAGCGATGATGCCCAACTCAGGTTTCCATGCCGTCAGGCAGCCGAGGTGGGTACAGACGGCACTCAGCACAAAAAAACCTTCCTGGGCATGGATGAGATAAATTCCTGCATTCACGTCAATCGTCACGGAATCCACTGCATAATTTTCCGGCTTGCCTGCATTGACGATGGGAGAGGGCTCGTACAAAACGTTCGGCGAGAGAAACTGGTATGAAAATGCCGCCGTGCCGACAGCGGCGATACTGAGCGATCCCAATCCCAGCTTTACGAAAAAGGCGCGGCGGTTGACATCGTTGTCTGGTTCCGCTGGCGTGACTTTTTTCTCTTCGGACATTTGGCTACCTCGGGCCTCCTGCCATAACTGGCGATTTGGGTCTGAGTGGTCCATCAATAGCTTCAATCGAAATCAATCCTGTCGCCTCGGCGGAAGCCAGATTGTATGACTCCATAGTTATGGTGCCGACGGGGCAGCGCGCGGCGCAGAGCCCGCAGCGAATACATCGAGTCTCGTCTTTCAGCATGGCGGAACCGGTCACGATACCGAGTTCGTCGGCCGCCACTTCGTCGAATTCCACGCCAAACAATTCCTGATGCTCTCGGATCTGCTGCACGGTTTCCGGCTCGAACTGGATGCGATCCAGCGAGACGAGTTGCAGGCAGTTTTCCGGGCACACATCCACGCAACCGCCGCATAGGATGCACATGCTGCCATCTTCGGGAATACCTTCGAAGACCGTGTTTACCCAACAGTGCAGGCAGCGCTGGGCTTCTTCCATCGCAGACTGAGCGTCGTAGCCGACTTCGACTTCGGTCACTCCCGTGCGGCGCTCCAGCGGCAGCATTGGTATAGGCGGGCGAGTCAGGTCCAACAAATCCAGCGGCATGCTGTAGCGCTTGAAAACCTCGACTTCGACAATGGGTTCGGGATGCTTGCGGCCGCGCAGGAACTCATCAATACCGACCGCGGCGCGCTTGCCATCAGCGACGCTATCGATGATCAGGCGCGGGCCAAAAACGCAGTCGCCTCCGCCGAAAATTCCGCTCGCCGAGGTCATTAGCGTTTGCGGATTCACCGCGATTAGCCCACGGGGAGACAGTTCCACGCCGTCTTCCGGTTTGAGAAAGTCCAGGTTCGGCGCCTGGCCGACCGCCATAATAATGGTGTCGCATTCCAGTTGTGTTTCACTGCCTTCGTAGAATGCAGGATTGAAGCGCTTGTTCTGATCGAAGACCCATTTCGTCTTCAGCGTCTCGAGCGCCACAACTTTGCCGTCTTTGCCGATCATGCGCTTGGGGCCCAGGCCGGGATGCATGACAATGCCTTCCGTTTCGGCCTCTTCAATCTCTTCCAGCGCCGCCGGCATTTCTTCGCGCTTTTCCAGGCAGACCAAATGCACTTCTTGCGCGCCCAAGCGCAGGGCGGAAAGTGACACGTCTACCATCTCTCTCGTGGCCACGGCGCTTACACTCTCGAGCGAAGGCTCGAGGTCTTCGACTCCGGCAACATGCTGCCGGACGACTTCGCGAGCCGCCGAACGCGCCACGTCCATGGCCACGTTGCCGCCGCCGATCACAATCACCTTTTTGCCGATGGTGAACTTGTAGCCGAGATTCACGTTGAGCAGGAAATCGATACCCTTGTAAACGCCATCCAGGTCGACCCCTGGAATGGTGAGATCGCGGCTGCGATGCGCGCCTACGGCGATCAGCACCGCATCGAAGCCCTGGCGGCGCAGGTCGGAAACCATGAAGTCGCGTCCGGCCGCTTGATTGAGCTTTAGCGTGATGTCGCCGGCCGCAAGGATTTCTCGCACTTGCGCTTCCACCACGTCACGCGGCAAGCGGTATTCGGGAATGCCCAGGTAAAGCATTCCGCCGGCGACGGGAGCGGCTTCAAAAATCGTAACCGAGTAGCCCATGAGAGCTAAATCATGCGCCGCTGATAGTCCTACCGGCCCACCGCCCACCACGGCGACTTTGAAGGGCAGCTTCTTCTGACCCCGTCCCGCATCGATGTCGACAGGATGCTTGGATTCAGGTCCGTGCCGCTCCGTCAGAAAGCGCTTGAGAGCCCGTATTGCGATGGGCCGATCGATATCGCCACGGCGACAGGCAGTTTCACAGGGATGCGCGCAAACCCGGCCACAAATACTCGCCAGCGGGTTAGGATCGCGGGCAAACTTGTAAGCTTCCTCAAATCGCCCCTCCCCAATAAGAGTGACGTACCGGCCCGCGTTCGTGTGGGCCGGACAAGCCATCATGCAGGGGAAGTTGGTGTTCAACCAATCCCTGTCCACTTTTTTGTCTTTAAACCGTTTCAGCAAGACGGCAATCCCCCAGTAGGTACGTGGAGCGCCGGGCGTCCCCGCCCGGCGGGACGGGCGAGACGCCCGTCGCTCCATTTTTTGGCTATTTGCTCAGTGTGAAATCCGCTTTGCTGTCGCCCGCCACAGCGACCGGCTTGGACTGGTTCTTGGCCCCTTCATGCCACGCGGTTACGGTGTAGCTGCCGTCGGGTATGTTCTCGATCTTGTATTCGCCCGACTTATCAGTTTTAGTGAAGTATGGGGTCGGCGATACTACGACATAGCCTGACATCTCGGGATGGACGTTGCACAGCAGCGGCACTGCGCCTGGATTGTCGAACTTGAACGGACGTTTCTCACCCTTCGGCCAAGTGCCCAGGTTGTGGGTGAGTTTCTTGTTGCCGCCGACGGAAGGCCAGAACACGTTGTGGGCAACGCTATCGCTGTTGAGGAATTCGACGGTCGTGCCTACCTGCACCACCACGATATGCGGCTGAAACATCAGGCCCTTCTGGTCGATCACGGGCTGCTCGGTGGGAGCAGGGAAGGTTTTGCCTGCGGGTGCTTCCACATAAACAACGGACTCGCCGGCAACGCCGGAAACTTTCCCGCTGATCGTGCCTGCGCTGGCAGCCAGGCTCATCATCGCTACCACCGCCATCATCATCATTAAAGTACGTTTCATTTTTCTCTCCTCATTTTCTTTGCAAATCGCTCGTTGTCAAATCTCGGTCCTCAGTACACGAATTCTAACGCTCCGGTGGCCGTATTCGTACGGAACACATTCATCGGCTGTCCGTTCAAGTTGTAAGTGAGAGCTTGTTGCGGACGGTACGCGTATTCAAACGAGGCTTTGACATTGGCGTGAATCAGGAACTGGGCACCCGGCGTAAACCGGTTCCGAGTGCTCCCAGCCGACGAAAAATAATTCGTTGGGGCGAGCGCGCCAGCCTCGTTCAGGAAATCCGCCCTGGACTGAACCCGGTCCCAGCGCATGATCATCATCAGCCAAGGGTACGCCATGTAATCGGCCTGGATGAACCCGCCCGAAAATGTGGCGGGGCTCCCCGAGATGAATCCCGTGGGACCCGCAAAATCGGTGGGAGTGAATGGGAGAATGTCCTTGTCGTGCCCGTACATGTAGAGTCCGTAGAGGTTGAACTGACGATAATTGAAATCGAAGTCCCCACCCACGCGATAGAAAGGCTCGCGCGCCAGCAGAACAGTGGGAGTGGTGCCATCCGGCAAGAAGCCTGCGGTCCGCTGCACGGAACGTCCGTAGAAATAGTACGAACCCAGGGTTAAGTAGGTGTGATCGCGGGGGCCGGTAGCGCCTGCAGCTTGCACCTCATGGCGGCTGGTTGGGTCGCGCTCAAGGTTGAAGCGGTAAGCCAAGCGTCCGTACAGGTCCTTGAAATTTGAATCTGAGAAGTACCCTGCTCCTCCCGCAGGCGCAGGGACGTTTGGATAGTTTGTGGGCGCCGAATTGCTCGTGTTCTGGTCCACGATAGCGATGGCGTAGCGGTAACCCCCGTAGTGGTGTCCTCCACTCAGTTCTATTCCCCTTCCCGGCCCCGCCAGGGTGAAGCTGTTGTTGACAAACTGCTGGGGATACGCCGGGTTCACAGCCCCGATGTTGGCCTGAGAGTAAATGTCATAAGGACTGATGTCGTAGGCGCGCGCCTGCGTAAAGGGCAAATCGAGTTCGAACTGTCCGACCTTCAGCGTGAGAGAATCGGTGGGCAACTTGAGGAAGCGGCTCACGTTCACGAATCGCAGATAACCATCGCCCAAGCTTCCGTTGGCATTCGCGCCCGAGACGCTGATATCGTCGTCCACCCAGAAGGCGATATCGCTTCCGAAATTCCCCGCGGTGAAGATGCTGAAATAACCTGGCTGAAAGTCCGTACGCGGGATGTATGGCCCAGTACTCTGCCCTGCTATGTTGTAGTTGTTGGCATTGCCGCTGGTGTATTGGAAAAACTGGTTAAACCGCAGCCCGATCGCAGGCAACCCGGGAATCGTTCCCGGAAAGACCGTGTGCGGCCACATATCTTTCTGGGCCGGCGCTCCCAGCATTACCGGGGGAATCTTGATAAAGGTTTCGTCATCTTTAGGAAACTTGAATCCGGCGTCTTTGAAAGCTTTGCCAAAATCATTGAGCTTGGGAAAGTCAACATGGCAAGTGGTGCACGAAGTGCCGTACTGGCGTGAAAAAGCAGGAATAGCATAACTGCTTCCGGTCAGCAGTATGACTGCAAGGACGAAAGCAAAAAACAGGGACACCTGACGCCGTGTATCCATTTGATCGCCTCCTTGGGCGGCCGAAAATGTGTTCATTGATTCGACTTGTTGGCGCGCGCGATTCCGCGAATTGTAGAGGGCAGCTTTAGGGGCCCGCAGCGGCGGGCGTCACAAGCACGTGTGATCATAATCACACTCGGAAATGGCGAACGTTCGATCCGAGCGTGCATGGCGAATTCAAATACATAGGTCGTTCGCTTCGCTCAGGATGACAGTTGGGGTTTATGCCGCGAAATTGCGGGACCTGACACTAACCGAGCGCGAACGAACTCGACGACTTCTGGCGTCACGTAGCTTGGCGGACGGATCGCGAAGATTGGGCGGTCGATGACGGGTTTCAGCGAGACGCGTTCCCAGGCTGGGCCCCCGGGAGGTTCGACCGAGTGCAGCAGCACGGCGTCGGCGCGGTCGAGAAAGGTTTGCGCGGATATCTTGAAATCCGCCGTCTGCGGATCGAGCACGGTCAGATAGAGATCCGGTTTCACGAAGCGCAAGATGCTGTTCGATTCGATGATCGCGTTTTGCGCGGTGGCGAGGATCTTGCGGATGCGAGGCATGGCTTCAGCGAGGCGCCCTTGCTGAGTGCGGACCCACCAGGAGTGAGCGGCGCCGGAGACCAGGAAGCGCGAAGTATCGGATTCGCCGGAGCGGTCTTTCTCTTCTGACGCAGCCCAAGAATGATCGGAGGTGGCACAGTCGCAGGCTTCGCCGTTGGCGGAGCAGATGCCGTGTCCGTATTGAGTGATTTTGAGAGCGGTCCAGTGGAAGCCGGGCAGGGCGGCGATGAGGCCAGCGACGACGCTGGTCTTGCCGACACTGCGGGAGTGACCGCCGATGACGAGGATGGGCATGGGTGCAGTTCTTAGCTTTTAGCCGTTAGCTCTTGGCTCTGGCGTTGAGGCGCGGCGAGCCGCGTCTCTACATCGGGAGTCGATTTTGACGCTCAGCGATTCTTCTTCGCTGACCGCGATACGAACGCCAGCTCTTTAAGATACTCCCGAATGGGTCGCGCGGGGGTTCCCCAGAACACGACTCCCTTCCCTCGAATCACTTTCTTTGTCGGGATGCCGCTTTGCGCTCCGAGAATTGCGCCTTCTTCGATGCGCACGTGATCTGCGATACCGACTTGTCCGCCGATAATGACGTTGTCTTCTACGACGGCGCTGCCCGAGAGGCCGGTTTGAGCGGCGATGACGACGTCCTGGCCGATCTGGACGTTGTGGCCGATGTGCACGAGGTTGTCGATTTTCGTGCCGCGGCGGATTCGGGTTTCGTCGAGAGCTCCTCGGTCGATGGTGGAGTTGGCGCCGATTTCAACATCGTCTTCGATCACCAGGCGTCCGATTTGAGGGGATTGCTCGTAGCGTCCGGTTTGGGAATCGCGGACGTAGCCGAAGCCTTCACTGCCGAGGACAGCGCCAGCCTGCACGATGACGCGGTCGCCGAGAGTTGTGTTCGGGTAGATGGTGACGTTCGGATCGATGCGGCAATGGCTTCCGATCTTTACCGCGTCACCCCCGACCGCGTCACAGCCGACCGCGTCACCCCCGGCCGCGTAACCCCCATCGTCCCCGATCACCGAACCGGAGCCGATGGTCGTTTCATCGCCGACCTTGACGTGCTCGCCGAGAATCGCGCGCGCGCCGATGGCTACGTTCCTGCCGATCTCAGCGGAAGCGGGAACGATGGCAGAGGGATGAATGCCGCGATTGCGATCGCGGTCGCGGAGCAGCCGCGCAGCTCGGGCAAAAGTGAGGCGCGGCTGCTCGGAAATCAGGATGGGCTTGGAAGTGGCGCTGGCCGCGAATTCTCCTGCGATTACGGCGGCGGCGGATGAGCCGAGCGCGGTGGCGAGATGCTGGGCATCCTCCACGAAGACGAGGCTATGGCTGGCGGCGGATTGCAGGCTGGAGACGCTGGTCACGGTGATGGAGCTGTCTCCGAGCAGACGGCAGCCGAGCTTCTCGGCGAGATCGCGTAGGGTTTGCTTCATGGTTCTCTATTGTCGCTTTCCGAGGCGAATGTGTACAACGCAACGAGATTCCTCGTGTGGGGACGGGGCTCTGCCCCGTCCAAGCGGGGCGGAGCCCCGCTTCCACACAGAGGGGAAGCATCAGTACAGGGGCGGCTGGCCGGGTGGGCGCGTCTTCCAGCGGCGGTGCACCCAGAGCCACTGGTCGGGATAGCGGCGGATGAAGTCTTCGATGATGCTGGTGAATTTTGCGGTATTCGCGACGATGTCGGCTTGATCGTCGCCGGTGCGAATTAACTCGACGGCGGGATCAAAGCGCAGGATATATTTGCGCAGTTTCGAATCCCATACGGTAAAGCCGGGTACGACGGCGGCGTCGGTGCGCAGGGCAATGCGCGCGAGGCCACTGGCGGTGCAGGCCGGGATGCCGAAGAAATCGACGAACACACCCTGCGGCGGGGTCATGTTGGTGTCCATGAGGATGCCGACCGTTTCGCCGGCGCGCATGGCGGAAAGCAGGCCGCGGACGAAATCGTCTTTGTCGACGGTACGGTTGCCGTGCATAGTGCGGTAGCGCTGGAGAAACGCGTCGATGTAGGGATTGTCGAGGGCGCGCATGACGATCGACAGCGGATGACCCTGCAGAGAATGAGCGAAAGCGGAGAGCTCCCAGGCTCCAAGATGGGCGGTGAGAAACAGAACGCCTTTGCCGCGAGCGTAAGCGCGCTCGAAGTTTTCAAAACCATCATAGACGACGACGCGGGAGACATTTTCGCGGGTGTAGCGGGGGAAGAGGCAGACTTCGGCAAGCTGCCGTCCGAGGGAGATGAATTCGCCGCGAACCAGGTGACGGCGCTCGCGCGGCGACATCTCGGGGAAGGCGATAGCCAGGTTGCGCATGGCAACGCGGCGCAGGCGGCCGTGAAGCAAGTACACTATCAACCCGAACGCGATCCCTTTGGCCCGCGCCAAGGGGCGAGGGAGCAGGCCGACGGTCTTAACCCACAGCCAGACGATTGCGTATTCGAGACGTTGGCGCACTGTGCCGGAGTGTAGGGGGTCGAGGCATGGCCGCGCAAGGTGGGTGACCCTCAGGGGCTAAGTCCTCGTCTTTATTGGTTCTGGGCGGCACCCTTCGACTCCGCTCAGGGCAGGCTCTGAAGCCGTGCCCTTCCCAAAACGACTCATGCGTTAGCCCCTACTTTGCCGCTTCCTGGGCCCACTTGGCTAGAGTGCTCAAGAATGGATAAGCAGCTTGGGGAGCTTCGATGTCTCCCTTGAGTGATGTCTTGAATGGCACCATGTGGCCGTAGAATTCGCGGGTGCTGCCCTTGTCCTGCTTGATGACGGCGCCGGAGAGTTCGAGTCCGGCGAAGAGGCCGCGGGAGCGCGAGTAGGTCAGAACTTCCGATCGCATCTTCCAATCGGTATCGGCGGAGGCGTGGCGGCCGACCGGGCCGGCGGCTGCGCTGGCATCGGCGCCGAGCTTGAACTGGCTGGAGAGCAGGTTATCCATGCCGTTCTTGTTCATGATCAGCATGACGACATCGGTTGCCTGGGCGCCAATCTGCATGCCGAAACTGCCGCCGCCGATGGTGAAGAAAGCGGGCGCGCTCCAGCCTTTTGGGGTGCGGCAACTGGCAACGCCTTTGCCATAGCGGCCGCCGAAGACGAAGCCTCCGTTGAGCAGCGACGGGACCACGGCTACACATTCGGCCGAAGCGAGCACTTCTTCGGGGATGCGCTGGTCCGGGGCGCCCTGGATTTCGTCGAGTACCGTGCCGGCGGCCTCGATACGTCCGGAAGCCTTGGTGTTGGCCTCGGCGGCCTTGGTGTCTTCGTCAGTATTGGCGGAAAGAATCGTCGTTTGGAAACATGTCAGGAAACAAACCAGCAGCAAAACGAGGAGATTTCGCATCATGCCTCACCTGGGAGATAGGAGTATGGATTCTATTGTCGTTTCTACTAACTATGATTCTATTTGATGCGGGCTGCGGAACGGGGGATATCCGGGAGTGATCAGGGTGAGTCAGGTTTAAGGCAAAAAAATGCGGGGCTGAAATCGGCGACCCTAATCTCCGTTTCCAACCCCGTCTCCCAGGTTCTGTGGTAGGTGAGGCGAGTATGTGGCAGATAGAGGAAGGGGACAAGATTACGAGGGTCACTGTACCTTGGTAACCAGCGATACATTCAGATGTTTCCCCTGTAGAGACGAGGCTTGCCCCGTCTCGTGGGCGTGCGGCGGCGGAGACGCGGCGTGCGGCGGCGGAGACGCGGCAAGCCGCGTCTCTACAGGAAGTTATTTTGCGGCGCAGGCGGAGAGTGGCCGACAGGGGCGTCCGGGCCAAGGAGGCTGCACTACCGAACAAAAACTACTTCGCCGTCACCAGCGAATGCGTGATGGCATGGACGGAGAGGGCGATGCGATTCTGCACGCCGACTTTGCGCATCAGTTTTGCTACGTGAGCTTTTACGGTGCGCTCTTCGATGCCGAGGGCGGAGCCGATTTCTTTGTTGGAGCGTCCAGCCACCAGCATCTCCAGAACTTCCTTCTCGCGGTCGGTAAACGTAATGCGTCCGGCGGGGAAGATCCGGCCTGGGGATGCGCTGACGCGTTCGATGAAAGTCGAAAGGACGCGGCGTGGAGCCCACACTGAACCCTGATGCACGATGCGGAGAGCCTGGATAAACTCGGCGGGTGAGGCAGCCTCGTCCACGTAGCCCTTGGCGCCGGCGGCGATCGCTTTGAGGACGCTTTCATCGTCCATCCCGGAGCCGGTTACAATGATGCGCAGGTCGGGGCGAACCGCCTTCATGCTGGCCATGATGTCATACAGGTTCTGGCCGCCGCGATTGCCAAGCAGGACGAGATCGATGGCCTGCAACTGGCCAAGATCGGCCAGCGAGGCGGAGACGAGCTCCAGATCAGGTTCGGTATCAAAGAGGGCCCGGAATCCCACAAATCGCAGCGGATCGCTCTCCACCACGGCGACACGTATCAGCGGTTTTCTGGCGACGGCGACGGCAGCTTTCATTAAGGTTTTCCTGTTAGGATTGCATCCTGTCCAAGCTTGCCTGAATCGGCAAAGAATTGGAACGATTGGTGATCGAGACAAATTACGGGGGTAACCTCCAAAATCGGCCATGGGAGGAGGGTTTTGCCGTGAACCGAAGGCGGATGCAGCGGTATTGTGCAGGGATTCTGGCGGTGGGCATGATGGGAGCGGGGCTAATGTTGGCGCAGGCTCCGGCGCCACCTTCATCGCAATATCAGCCGAAGTTTCCGGGCGATCCGGCGCGCTCGGAATCGGAAGCGCAGGCGCTCGGCTACATGCGGGTAGTGCTCCGGGCGGAGCACTCTTACAAGAAACGCCATGACAAGTACGCGGAGTCGCTGGAGTCGCTGGCGGGCACCGGATCCTTCACCAAGCGCATGGCGCACACCACCGATCGCGGGGATTACACGGCCGGCTTCCGCACCCACCACGACGGCTTCGCGCTCACCATGACGCCCAAGCAGATGGACAGCGAACACCGTTCGTTCTACGCGGAAGAAAATGGTGTAATTCACGCGGACGATCAAAAGCCCGCGGACCTGGATTCGCCGAAAGTGCAGTGATCGGGCTAGTGATGCCCCATCGGTGATGCTGAATCCGCTCTAGATTTGTGGCGGCCGCTTGCGGCGGCTCAGGTTCTGTTTGCTATCCTGATGCGTGATTAAAATCCACCGACGCGCGTGGGGACTGGTGCTGGTATCGGCAGCCCTCCAGGTTGTGATCTTTCCGCTGCCAGGGCTGTATGGATTGACTTGGGTCGCGGTAGCGCCGCTGATCGTCGCGATCTTGCGAGCGCGCGCTCCGGAGACTCTGCATCTGACCGGTCAGGCGCGTTTGCTGCCAGCCTCGCCGTGGCAGGGGTTCGTGCTGGGCTATGTGTGCGGGATTCTCTGGTGCGCTGGGACGTGCTACTGGATCTTCGACACCATGCACCGCTATGGCGGTCTGCCGATTCCGTCCGCCCTGCTGGCGCTGATCCTGTTCTGCACATATATCGGCCTTTATCACGGGATGTTCGGGCTGCTGCTGGCCTTGGTCGCCGGATATAAGGTCGCCGGATCGAAAATCGTCGAATCAAGAACCGCCGCATCGGGAGCGTCGATCCGGCGCGCGCTGGTGGTGGCTCCATTTCTTTGGGTCGCAGTCGAGCTCGCCCGGACGCGGATTACCGGGTTTCCGTGGGAGCTTCTCGGGTACGCACAGACCGGGAATTTTGCGCTCACGCGGATTGCAACCCTTACTGGCGTCTACGGACTCTCGTTTGAAATCGTGCTCGTAAACAGCGCGTTCGCGGCCGCGTTCCTGGTCGCGAAGGAGCGGCGGAAATGGCTGCTGGTGGCGGCGTGTGCGGCGGCACTGATCCTGCAGGCGGGGCAGTGGTTGGCGCCTCCTCCGGTCGCAACCGATCACGCCGCGCTCTTGGTGCAGCCGAATATTCCGATTCTGGAAGGCGCGATGTGGACCAGGGAATATTTTCAGGACACACTGCGGGACTTGACCGCCGTGAGTTTGTTAGAAAAGAACGATCGGCATTTCGACTTGATTGTGTGGCCCGAGTCGCCGTCGCCGTTTTACACCAACGACCCTCTGTTTCGAGATGCAGTGAGTGCGCTGGCACGGCAGTCAGAAACCTGGGTGGTGGCAGGCTCAATTGGAATCACGCCCGCCATGCACAGCGGCGGCCAGAGCTCGCAGATTTTCAATTCGGCTGCACTGGTCAATCCACAGGGTGAGTGGGTTGGACGCTACGATAAAGTGCATCTCGTGCCCTTCGGTGAATATTTGCCGTTTCCACAAGTGTTTGGGTTTGCCGGAGGGCTGACCAAAGAAGTGGGAGAGTTTCAGCGCGGCGCGTCGCGCACGCCACTGGATGCCGGAGGCGAGCGCTTCGGAATCTTTATCTGCTATGAATCGATCTTCCCTGACGAAGTGCGCCAGGGGCCACGGCAGGGCGCGCAGGTTTTGTTGAATATCTCGAATGACGGCTGGTACGGCGACAGCGGCGCCTGGAAGCAGCACCTGCAGCAGACGCAAATGCGGGCGATCGAGAATGAGCGCTGGCTGCTGGCGGCGACGAACACGGGCAAGACGGCATCGATCGATCCTTACGGTCGGATCGTTGTGGCAACCGAGCGTAAGATCCGCACTGCGCTGGCGGCACCTTACTCCCTGAGTTCGGGTACCACCTTTTACACGCGGCATGGCGACTGCTTCGCATATCTGTGTGCGATAATTTCAGCAGGCGCGCTACTGGCGCGTTTTGCATTTCCTGATCGCGAGCCATAAGCGGGCAAGATAAGCCGAGTGATAAAAATGTTGGATGAACTGGAACAGCAATACACTTCTTTAAAGACCAAGGTTCATGACCTGCGGGAGTATCTTTGACGCCGGTAAGCTGCGCCAGCAGTTCGCCGAAATCGAAAAGCAGGCATCGGATCCCAATCTGTGGTCGAATCCTGAAAAATCTCAGCAAGTAATGCGCGAACGGAAGCGCCTGGAAAGCATGTTGTCGCTGGAAAGTGACTTGGCGCGCCGGACCGACGACATCGCCACCTATTTCGATCTGGCTGGCGAAGGTGAGAACGTCGCCGCCGACCTGCAGCGCGACTTGGAATCTCTGCGCGAACTCGTGGATCGGGTCGAAATTGAAACGCTGCTTTCGGGCCAGAACGATGGCCTGAATGCGATCGTGACCATTCATCCCGGAGCTGGCGGAACGGAGTCGCAGGACTGGGCGGAGATGCTGCTGCGCATGTATCTGCGCTGGGCGGAGCGGCAGGGATTCAAGACCGAGATGTACGACTACCAGCCCGGAGAAGAAGCTGGAATCAAGTCCGCGACATTTTCGGTGATTGGCCAGTATGCATTCGGTTATCTGACTAGTGAAATTGGCGTGCATCGATTGGTGCGGATTTCGCCCTTTGATCAGGCGAAGCGGCGGCATACGTCGTTTGCCAGCGTGTACGTTTCTCCCGAGATTGACGACAGCATTGAGGTCAACATCAAGCCGGAAGACATTCGGACCGACACCTACCGCTCGAGTGGCAAAGGTGGACAGCACGTCAATACGACCGATTCGGCTGTGCGGATCACGCATATCCCGACAGGGCTCGTGGCCAGTTGCCAGAATGAGCGCTCGCAGCATAAGAATCGCGAGAAGGCAATGAGCATGCTACGCTCGAAAATTTACGAATTCGAACTGGAGAAAAAGCGCGAGGTCACAAAAAAGATTGAGGATTCGAAACTGGATATTGATTTCGGCTCTCAGATCCGGTCGTACGTGCTGCAACCTTATCGGATGATCAAGGATCACCGCACAAAGCTGGAGATCGGCGACGTGGATCGCGTGCTGGATGGCGATCTGCAGCCGTTGATGCAGGCGTATCTACGCATGCGAAGAGGCGAGAAAAAATAGCGGCGAGAAAAATAATGAGCGCATCTTCGCCCCGACCACCGAACCTCCGACCGCCGCATCTTGGAACCCGATTGCAGCGTGCCTTCCTCTATGCCGCCAAGAAACACGCCGGACAGACGCGCAAGCAGTCGGCGGTGCCTTATCTCTCGCATCTGATGGCGGTTGCGTCGCTGGTCCTCGAAGCCGGCGGCGATGAAGATATGGCGCTCGCGGCGCTGCTGCACGATGTGGTCGAAGACTGCGGCGGCATGCCTAGACTGCGCGAAATCCGCAGGCAATTTGGTACGCGCGTGGCGAAGATCGTGGAGGGTTGCACGGATTCGTTTGGCGAACCGAAGGCGGAGTGGGTGGAACGGAAGAAAGACTATCTCCGCGAAGTGAAGCACGCCGGCGTCGAGACGCGGCTGGTTTCGGCGTCTGACAAGCTGCATAACGTCCGCACGATTCTGGCCGATTACCGGCAGCATGGGGAAGCCATCTGGACCCGGTTTTCAGGAAAAAAGGAAGGCACGCTCTGGTACTATCGCGCCTTGAGCGACGAATATCAGCGGCGGAGCCCGAACCGCATTACGCGCGAACTGGAGATTGCGGTCGCGGAATTGGAGCGGGCGGCGGGCAAGAAGCCGCGGTCATCGAAAGAACTCACGAAAGAGTTCACGAAGAAGTTCGGGAAGAAAAAAGCCACAGCCAATTCTGGGAGATGAATGATGGCCCGAATGCTTGATCTGATCCGCAATTCGCAGGTGCCGTCGAACCTCATGCAATCGGCGGCGCGCGGAGCCCTCTCGGTGCCGTCTGGGGAGACGATTGAGATCCTGGTCTATCTGGCGCTCCATAACAAGTTGTTTAGTGAGCGGGCGCGTCTGACGCTGGCTGGTTGGGATGAAAAAGCCAGCCTGGCCGCGGCTGCCGATCCCAAGACCGGCGCCGAGGTGCTGGGATATTTTGTTGCTCTGGAGAATCTGAGGACTTGTCTGCTGCCGGCACTGGCGGAGAATCCGTCGGTAGGCGAAGAGGCGCTCGACGTGCTTGCCGTGTCGGGGTCGCGCTCGGTCGTGGAAGCCTTGTTGACGAGCGCGCGCGTGATGAGCTCTCCGCGGCTGTTGCAGGCGTTGCAGTCGAATGCCAACCTGCGTCCGAATGAACTCGCCGAGATTGAAAAAAAGCTTGCCGCCTTGGAAACGAGTCCGGTAGCCGAACTCCATGAAGCGGATGCAACTGATGAAGTTGTCGAGGGTACAGTCATAAAGTATCTGGAAGAAAACGCGGCGGAGCTGGCCGCCGAAAAAGACAAACCGTTCCAGCCCATAGGAATGTTGCATGAAGAGGCAGGCGGCGAGGCCGCGGGTGAAGTTGGGCGGCAAGCCGCTGCTGCCACGGCCAGTGCAAGTGCTGACGCGGCCAAAATCGCAGCGGAGAAATTGGCGACAGCCGCAGCGGGAAAGACCGCGGCAGCCTTAGCCGCTATTCATGCCAAGAAGCATTCACCTCTCGGTCATGAGGAAAGGCGCGACACCACGCTGCAGAAGATTGCCAAGCTCGATGTCAAGGGCCGGATCGCGCTGGCGATGCGCGGCAGTAAGGAGGAGCGGTCGCTCCTGGTTCGCGACGGAACCAAACTAGTAGCGCTGGCGGTGCTGGAGTCGCCCAAAGTTTCGGACGGTGAGGTGGAGGGCTTTGCGCAGCAGAAGAATGTGCTGGAGGCGCTGCTGCGCGCGATTCCGCTGAAACGGCGGTTTGCGAAGAACTACAGCATCACGCGGAACCTGGTCTACAACCCGCGCACGCCTATCGATCTCTCGCTGGGCCTGATGAAGAACCTGCTGATTCATGACCTGAAGAACCTTTCGGGGAACAAAGAGGTTTCAGATACGGTTCGCAAGCTGGCACTGCGGATGTATAGGCAGAAGCTGGACAAAAAAGGCTAAAGGGGACGGTCGCTGTTGAAGCAATCCGATCCTATTTACGAACTGCTATCGCGGGCGAAGACGATCGCCGTGGTTGGATTGTCGGAGAGCCCGATGCGGCCGAGTCACGGCGTTTCTGTCTACATGCAGGCGGCCGGGTACAAGATTATCCCCGTGAATCCGCAGATTGCGGAGGCACTGGGGGAAAAATCGTACCCGTCGTTGCTTGAAATGCCGCTCGAAGTTGCGGAGAAGATCGATCTGGTGGATGTATTCCGGCGGCCGGAGTATGTGGATGAGATCGTGGAGCAGGCGATCCAGTTGAAGATTCCGGCGATTTGGCTGCAGGAAGGCGTGATCAATCAACGCGCGGCGGAGAAGGCGCGAAGGGCCGGAATCTTTGTGGTGATGGACCGCTGCGTTTTGAAAGAGCACCGGGCGAGATTCGGCTAGCGAATGGCCACTCGCGTCAGGCGTTCCCGCTCGAGCCCAATTCTGTTCCGCGCGCCCTCACCAAAATCACCGTGGCATCGTCGCGCAGCCCAGTTCCATTCGTGAATTTTCTGACATCGGCCAGCAGACTGTCCGGGGTAATGTCCGGTGACTGCATCTCGGCGAGCAGCCGCTCCGCGCCGTATTCTTCGCCGGAATCGATTTCCGCCTCGGTGATTCCGTCGGAATAAAACGCGATACGGGAATCTTTGCCGAGCGTTATTTCCGTCTCCGAGAACTTGCTGGCTGAAATTCCCAGCGGCATCCCGTGCTCGTGATTGATCCAGCGGTGGCCGGAAGGCTCGACCAGCAGCGGCGACAGATGGCCGGCGTTCGCGATGCGCAGAAGGCGGCTGGGCGGGTCGAGTTCGGCGTACACCATGGTGACAAAACGGCCGCTGGGGAAATCCTCGATCATCAGTTTGTTGAGGCGCGCCATGACCTCGGCGGGCCCCGATCCGGTCTGCGCCAGCGACCGCAACATGCCGCGCGTGGCGGACATGAGAAGCGCCGCCGCCGTCCCCTTGCCGGAAACATCGGCCAGAACCAGTCCCCAGCGTCCATTTTTCAGCGGAATGAAGTCATACCAGTCACCGCCCACCGAGCCTGCCGGAATCGAAAGCCCGGACACCGAGAACCCTGGGATCAGCGGAGAGCTGCGAGGCAACAGAGCCTGCTGAATTGAGCGAGCCTCTTCGGCTTCGCGACTCATGCGGGTGCGCTGTTCGCGCTCATTGCCAAAGCGCCGGGCGTTGTGCACCGCGACGGCGACGTGATCGCACAATCCTTGCAGCAGCCTTAGTTGGTCTGGGCAGAAGGCATTTAGCTCGCAGTGGGAAGCGGTGAACACTCCGACCAGATCGCCTTCGCGTTTTAGCGGGATCGCGACCTCAGAGCGCGTATCCGGCTCGCAGGCCATGTAGTAAGGGTCGCGAGCGACGTCGGGAGCGTAGTGCATTTTGCCCGTGGCCGCGACGTGGCCCACCATTCCGGCGCCTGGCTTGAGGTGATGGCCTTTGCTGTAAACGGAGCAGCCGCGAACGCCGGCCAGTATGAAATCAGGATTTTCAGGGTCGCGAAGATATAGGTTGATTTCGACGCAGCCGAGCGACGCCGCAACCTCATCAACGATTCGCGGAACGAGTTCTTCAATGTCGAGAGTGGAGGTGATCCGCTGCGCGAACTTTTGCAAACGCACCAGTTCGTCGATCCTGTGTGCGGACGTTTCGGGCATTGGCTGGCCGGAGAAGCCGAAATCCGTGAGCGGGGACGTGGCCATAACGAAACCCTCCTGGCGATCGATTGCAACTGTTTATCAGATTGCAGGAATCAGGTTTCAGATTCTCTTTTTGTTCGGCTTTTTGCTGGACCTGATGCGCGGCTGGAGGCTGGCTGCTTGAGCCGTTTGATTTCTTCCAGGCGTTCGCGAATCCGCTTTTCCACTCCCTCGTTGGTGGGGCGATAGTAGACGCGGTCGCGCAGGCTGTCGGGCAAGCACTGCATGTCGGCCACCTTGTCCTTAGTGTCGTGGGCGTATTGATAGTCCTTGCCATAGCCGAGGCCTTTCATCAGGCTGGTGGGGGCGTTGCGCAGGTGCAGAGGGACGGGCTCGGCGGCGGTTTGCTCCACGTCTTGCTGAACGGCGCCGTACGCGGTGTAAAGCGCATTCGATTTGGGCGCCACCGAAAGATAGACGACCGCTTGCACCAGGGCAAGGTTGCCTTCGGGCATGCCGATGAAATCGACGGCGTCACGCGCGGCCATGCACAACGCGAGGGCGTTCGGTTCGGCGAGGCCGATGTCTTCAACCGCCATGCGGACGACGCGGCGAGCGATGTAAAGCGGATCTTCTCCCGCTTCGAGCATGCGAGCCAGCCAGTAGAGGGCGGCGTCAGGATCGCTGTTGCGAACCGATTTGTGCAGCGCGGAGATGATGTTGTAATGCTCTTCGCCGCTTTTGTCGTAGAGCAGAACCCGCTTCTGGACGGCTTCCTGGATGGTTTGATCGGAAAGGGTATTTACTCCGGCCTCTTGCGCCAGCGAAGCGGCAACCTCAAGGACGTTGTAGGCATTGCGGGCGTCGCCGCTCGAGTAAGCGGCAATTTTACAAAGAGCTTCTTCAGAGGCTTCGAGATGCAACGGGCCGAGACCGCGCTCGGTATCGCTGAGTGCGCGGCGCAGAAGAACGACGATCTGATCCTCGGTCAACGGGTTCAGCACATAAACGCGGCAGCGCGAGAGCAACGCGGAATTGATCTCGAAAGATGGATTTTCGGTGGTGGCGCCGATCAGGCGAATGCTGCCTTTCTCGACGTGCGGGAGGAAGGCATCCTGCTGCGCTTTGTTGAAGCGGTGAATTTCGTCGACGAAGACGATGGTGCGCGTCCCGTACTGGCGGGCGCGGTCGGCGTCGCTCATGACCTGCTTGATTTCCTTGATGCCGGCGAGAACGGCGGAAAACTCGATGAAATCGGCCTTGGTGATGCGGGCAATAATTTTTGCGAGAGTAGTCTTGCCCGTACCCGGAGGGCCCCAGAAGATCATCGAGGTGGGATCGTCGCGCTCGATCTGCACGCGCAGCGGTTTGCCCGGCCCGACCAGGTGCTCCTGCCCGACGAATTCATCGAGCGTTCGCGGGCGCATGCGGTCGGCCAGGGGGCGCGCGCCCAGGGGGCTAGAATCTTCCGGCGGAATGGCTTGGAAAAGGTTCACAAGATCACAAGATCATTTCACCACAGAGGCACAGAGAAAAGCTCTTAGCTGGTAGCCTTTGGCTTTTAGCTAACAGCCAAAAGCTAAGAGCCAAGAGCCCCGTGTCCCCGTGGCGAGCCCTTCATTTCCGGTTTCTCGCAGCTTCGTACAGCACGATGCTAGCCGCGACTCCGGCGTTGAGCGATTCGACGTGCGCAGCTTGCGGGATCGCCAGGGTTTCGTCCATTTGGCGCGTGAGTTCACGGGACAGACCGGCGCCTTCGTTACCGATGAAGATCGCGAGCGGCAGAGTCCATGAGATTTGGGGCAGCGGAGTTCCCTGGTGCGAGGACGTTGCGAGCAGGCGAACGCCGCGCGCGCGCAGAAGGGGAATCAGTTCCACCGAAGAGATCTGCAAGAAAGGTAAGCGGAAGATCGAACCGGCCGAACCGCGCAGAACTTTCGAGTTGTAAGGACTGACGGTTCCTTCGGTCAGAAAAATTCCGGCGGCCCCAAAGGCTTCGGCGGAGCGCAGGATCGTGCCCAAATTGCCGGGGTCCTGCAGGCCAGCGGCCACGACGAACGGGCCGTCGCTGGAGCGGTCGAGCAGTTGAACGGAAGAGAAAGTCGGCAGCTTGAGCAGGGCCGCTACGCCCTGGGGCGCGTCGCTCGGCACGATCGAGTTGAAGAGTGCATTCGGCAAGACGAGCGTTTCGGTGCGGGCGTTGATCTGGGGCAGAAGCTTTTCGGCGAGAGGGCGTGCCGATTCGCTGAAGAATACGCTGTCCAGATGCTGGCCGCTGCGCAATGCTTCTTCGAGCAGCTTGACGCCTTCGATGGCACACTCACCCTGGGCAGTCAACTCGGCGCGGCGGAACGCGAGCCGCAATTCTTTCAGCCTCTGGTTATGGCGGCCGGCGACGGGGCGCAAACGGTCTGCTTGATTATGAGTTCGCGCGGCCTTCGCGTCTCGCTTCATGAGTTGGTCCCAACTCCTGAAGATCAGGATAATACGAGTATCCGGTCCGGGCTTCGGCTGAAGCTCGTGGTATGGTACATTTCATTGTTTATGCCGACAATGTTTGCGCCGGCAATGTTCATGCTGGCAATCAGGAAGGAACCATAGTGCGCGCGGAAATCCTGAAAATTCATGCCGTAACGCCCGAAGCTTCACTGATCAAGTACGCCGCCGAACAAATTCATGCCGGCCAGGTTCTGGGCATGCCAACCGATACGTTCTATGGTCTGGCGGCGGATCCGTTCAACCTGCGCGCGGTGGAGCGAGTCTATGAGATCAAATCGCGCTTACGGCACAAGCCGCTCTCGCTGCTGATCGAGAACGTGGACCAGGCGGAAGAATTTGCGCGTCCCTTGCCCGATGATTTCCATCTTCTGGCGCGGCGTTTCTGGCCGGGGCCGCTGACCATGATTGTGCCGGCAGCGTCGCATTTGCCGCTGAAGGTGACCGCGAACACGGGAAACGTCGCGTTGCGCGTGCCGGCGGCCGAAATCCCACTGGCAGTAGTGCGGGCTGCCAAGATTCCGATCACGGCGACCTCCGCCAACCTAAGCGGCGCTGCGGAATGCACCACCGCGGAGCAGGTACAGGAACAGTTGCGGGGTCGCATCTCGCTGATCGTGGACGGTGGGAAGTCTCCGCGGACAATGTCATCGACGATCGTGCACTTCAAAGAAGACGGTACTTGGCAGATTCTGCGCGAAGGTGCGATTCCCACCAAAGACATTGTCGAAGCGTTATCTTAAGATGACAGTCGTGAGATCGCAGCACTGAGATGGCCGAAGATACCAATCCATCTAACCCAAGAAAATCTTCCTGGATGCGCCCCGGGCCGCTGTTGTTGCTGGTGGTGGTTGGAGCGCTGTTGTTATTTTTCGGCGTGACCGGGTCGCGCATCGTGCGTGCCGCCGCCGAAGTACCCACGAAACCAGCGGATGTGATCGCTATTTTCGGAGCTGCCGAGTACGCCGGTCATCCTTCGCCGGTGTACCGGGCGCGGCTGGATCACGGTTACGAATTGTTTCAGAAAGGAATGGCGCCGGTGGTGATCACGACGGGCGGGTCGGCGCAGGATCCGGATTTCAGCGAGGGCGGTGTCGGGCGGGACTATCTTCTGCGGCGCGGAGTCCCGGAGCAGGCTCTGATCGCAGAGACGCAAGGCTCCGACACGGCGCAGTCGGCAGCGCGTGTGGCCAACATCATGCGCGCGAACGGAATGCGCAGTTGTATTGCGGTGAGCGATGCGTTCCATGTATTTCGCATTCGCGCCCTGCTTGAACACGAAGGCGTGCAAGTGGAGCTTGCGCCCAGGCCAGAGTCGCGTCCGCACTCTCTGTGGGAGCGGTTTGCGGCAGTCATGCGCGAGGCAGCGAGTTATCTGGCGTGGAAGGCCGGCTTGCCGTAGAGGCAGCTCCGGGCTATGGCTGCGAGCTTCGAGCAACCAGCCGTTTCTGTGGAGACGAGGCTTGCCTCGTCTCGGACGCGCCACAGACGCGGCAATCCGCGTCTCTACACTCTATGGTTTGTCCGCCTGCTCGCGGCTCGAAGCTCGTAGCTGCCTTCCTACCATCCCATCCTCTTTCGCAGGCTCGTGACATGCGCCACGTGATGGCGTCCGTGCCAGGAGTAGAGCGCGAGAGTTTTTTCGAGCGACATCAGCCCCATCTCAGGATGGCGGAAGGTACGTTTCCATTCCGCGTCGGTGAAGTCGCGGAGCATCAGCATCCAGCGCTGGTGCAGGGAATCGAGCAACGCCAGCGACACTTCGATCGGGGCGCGCTTGGCCTCGGGCAGCTCGGCCCAGAGATTTTCCATGTACGGCTTGATCGTGGGCTCGTCTTCGGTGAGGGCCAGCTTGAAACGAATGTAAGAGTTCATGTGACTGTCGGCGACGTGATGGGCCACCTGGCGTGGCGTCCAGCCGCCGTCACGGTAAGGAGTATCCAGTTGCTGGTCAGAAAGTCCGCGGAGGGCGGCACGCAGCCGGGCGGGAGTCTGTTCGATGTCAGCCAAGTATTGCTGTTTCTGCTCTGCCGTAAGCGGGCCGGAGTAGGAAAACTTTCCAATTGGATAACGCGGGTCAGACATTGTCTCCCCTCCGCGCAAATAGATGATTACAGGATGGCGTAGGGTGCAGAATAAAGCGTCCCGGGATGACGACCTGGCGTCTGTCTCACGGATTGTTCTTAAGTTGGTGTAGTCGCCTATTGGAACAACCAGCGATGCGATGTGGAGTCTATTGGCACCCCTCTATGTACTGAATCGTTTCAAACGTGCCCGCGTAGAAAGTCGAGACCTTCCCTTGGTCAGTTTCGAATCGAATACCGTAATCACCGTTTCGCAGCGTGAGGTAATGACCGTCCGTGTAGTGATGCGGCTCGACTTTAAGACGAGGGCCATAAACTTGCTTCACACGTTCCTCAGAGTCGCCCACCTGCACGCCCTCAGTAGTTGCCACACCACTTTTGTCAACGTCAAGCCTTACCAGGCGTCTGTTTTCGATCATGAATGACACCTGAGGATGCTTTGTGGCGGTTACGTAGAAACACCCTTGATCTTCCCTGTTCTCCGGCGTCGCAAATTTTTCATGGAGAGCTGCGTTTAGTTGAGACAGGCTCATCCCAATCTTGACCGGGCCAATACCATCCTGGCGGACGATCCAGCCATCACCAGCGAGGCAGACGCCAACGCTCAGGATAACCACACCGATGAAGATCAGTGGTTTGCGTGGAATCATCGAAATTATTGTAGCGCCTTGGTGTACATCACTAACTTGCTAACTGGCGTGACGTCGCCATTGTACAGGGGCGTTCGGGTCGCCTATTTGTGGGATAAGTTTTAGCGCACCATAGCGAGGATGCGGACAGGGGCCTCCCCAGGTTTTTTGGTTTTTGCCGGGGCGACGATGATGAGTGAGCCGGTCGCGGGCAGCGAGGTGAAGCGAGCGGTTCCTTCCACCACATAACTTCCATGGAGGGCGAGCTGCCGCGCCAGCGTTCGGTCGAAGGTCAGGTTCACGTGCGTCTCGACGGCAAAGCCGATGGTGTAGCGAGCGTCGATGAGGAACTCAGCCGCGTCGCGCGCGACGGGAAACGGCGTAGCTGACAGATCATTTGTTGACAGATTATCGCGCGTGCCCGTGCGGCGAATGGCGACGACGGCTCCCTGCGGAATCATTCCGTGTTTGGATTCCCACGCGGCGATATCGTCGAGAGAAATCTGCGGGCTGCCCCCGACAGCTGCGTCCGCTGGGTTCAAATCCATGACTACCAGCGGAGCCACGAGGCGCTCAGGCGGAATCTGCCCGGCGGCCCACGTCCCGGGAATGAGCGCAGCGGGAGCAACGATGCGGGTTCTGGATTCCGCGGCCGTGGCATGGAGCGCGGGCGCGTTTTGCCCATCGGTCAGGTCCACCACGTGCGAATAGCGATCCTGCTGCGTGGAACCGGGGCGCCGGTCGGCGAACAGCAGAATCGCGAGCACGAGCGCGTAAGCGATGATGAAACTGCGAATCCGCATTCAATTCCTTGGCCGGAACTAAGTAAGACGTAAGTCCTGCCGTTATTGTTGCCCGTAGGGGGTGCCAAGTTCAATCCACGCTTGTACATGACCCACCGGTTGGCTTGATATGGCTCGAGGTGATTGCCCCGATTCCACTGGAACTACCAGCATTCGAGTAGAAAACTTTCGTTTACGGTTCAATATTTCGGGCAAGACGGGCCGCAGGTTAGAATACAGTTAACATTTCCAGTAGCTTTCCATGCCGATCGCAATCGCCGATTCCGATTCAGGCTGGGGTACCTACACCTGCTGGCAAGAACTGAGGATTGATGTTCGGCCGCGAAGAAAAAGTTTCCGCCCTCCGGCTCACCGTCGTGCAGTACGTCGTACTGTTCATTTTCCTGCTTCTGGCATATGGGTTGTGGCGGCTGCAGGTAATGCAAAGCGGCAAATACGCGCAACTGGCGGAGCAGAACCGCGTTCGCAATGTGCCGATTCTGGCGCCCCGCGGCAAAATCCTGGATCGCGAAGGACGGATCATTGTCGATAACTACCCCTCGTTTTCCGCGCTGCTGCTGCGCGATTCTTCGCGAGATCTGAACGCGGACGCGGATGCCATCGCCAAGGGGCTGCACTTGAACTCCGATGAAGTGCGGCAGCGCATCCGGCGCTCCTCCTGGATGCCGCAGTACCAGCCGATTTTTTTGAAGGAAGACATCACACCGGACGAGTTGGCGTTCATCGAGGCGCACAAGAACGAGCTTCCAGAACTTGAAACCATCATGGCGCACCGGCGGCTGTATCCGCGCAACGGCTTTATGGCGCACCTGATCGGCTACGTCGGCGAAGTGACCGAAGATATGCTCAATCAGCCGCAGTTCGAACTCTATAACCCCGGCGACGTGGTCGGCGTGAGCGGAGTCGAGAAGCAATACAACAGCATCCTGATGGGCAAAAACGGATTCCGGCGGGCGATTGTGAATAGCCACGGGCGCGAGGTCGGGCGCCTGGACGAAACCCCTGCGGAGCCGGGCAAGCAGCTCAAGCTTACGGTCGACCTCGATTTGCAAATCGCGGCGGAAGAAGCCATCGAAGGAAAGAACGGCGCCATCGTGGCGATGGATCCACACACCGGAGAAATTCTGGCCATGGTGAGCCGTCCGACGTTCGATCCCAACGATTTCGCGGTGAAGGTTTCACGGGACGAGTGGAACAAGCTGATCAACGATCCCGACAAGCCGCTGCTGAACAAAGCGATTCAGGCCCAGCTCGCGCCCGGTTCGACGTTCAAAGTCATCATGGCGACCGCCGGGTGGCAGGAAGGGATTGCCCAGACCCTCCACGTGCACTGCAACGGGGGCGCCACGTTCTATGGCCGGCGCTTCGGATGCTGGGTGAAAACCGGCCACGGCGAGGTCGAGATCACGAAAGCGATCTACCAGTCCTGCGATGTCTTCTTCTATACGTTGGCGGAAAAGCTCGGCATCGATCGCATCGCAAAATACGCGACCGCCTTTGGATTGGGCCAGAAGACTGGCATCGACCTGCCCAACGAAGCGAGCGGCGTGATGCCCTCGGAAGAATGGAAAATCCGCAATTTCAAGCAGAAGTGGTTCGCCGGGGAGACGATTTCGGTCGGCATCGGTCAGGGCGCGGTGGCGATCACTCCCGTGCAACTGATGCGCGCCGTGGGCGCCATCTCGATGGATGGCCGCATGGTGGTCCCGCACGTGATCAATCCGATGAACCTGCCGCCGGGGTATGTTGAGACCACGCACTATACGGAAGTAAAAGACATTCCGATTGACCCGACGGGATGGAACACGATCACCGATGCACTGGGCCGGGTCCTGTTGCCGGAAGGCACGGCTCCCTCCGCGCACATTCCGGGAATCGACATCGCCGGCAAGACCGGGTCGGCGCAGATCGTCTCGCTGGCTCTGCGCGCGAAGCATCAGAACAACGAAGATTTCGCTCAGAACGGATGGTTTGTGGGATTCACGCCCAGGCGTAATCCGGACGTCATTGTGTGTGTGCTGTTCGAAGGCGGCGAGCACGGGAAGCTGGCAGCGCGTTTGGCGACCCAGGTGATCAAGGCTTACGTCGATAAGCAGCGGCGCCAGCCCACTAAAATGGCGGCGGGCTCGGGCAAGGTGGAAGTCGGCAGCCTGTGGACCGATCCCGGCGGCACTAACGAAGACGGCAAGAACACGAGTGCAGACCGTTTGCAGGGTGGGCGCTTCCTGATCGACGTTGCGCGTAAGAGAACTCCGCTGGCGGTTGCCGCGCCCGGCATGCACTGACGTTCGCTTTTTCAGCGACCCGCAGCCCTCATCTGATTGTTAATCGTTGATCATCAAGAGCTAACAGCCGATCTGAGCGCTGCTCGTGATACGTTAAATCTGAGATGAAGACTGTTGCCCACCTGGCTCTGGACGCCGCATCCGTGCGCGGTGTGACTTATGCCGACGCGCGCCTGGTCGCGATCCGCAACCGCTCGCTGACCACTAAGAACGGACGGGTGGGGCATGCCTCGGAGTCCGAGTCGCTCGGCATTGGAGTGCGCGTGATCGCGGGAGGCGCGTGGGGGTTTGCTGCGTCCGCGGATTTGAGCCGCGCCGCGGTGCAAGCGGCAGCCGTGCGGGCAGTCGAAATTGCGCGAGCCTCGGCAACTGTGAAACGCGAAGATGTTCGACTGGCCCCCGAACCTGCGGCGGTGGCGGAGTGGACGACGCCATTCAAGGTCGATCCGTTCACCACATCGGTAGAGCAGAATCTCGATCTCTTGCTGAAGGTTGACGCGGAGATGCGCGCCGTTCCGGGCGTCACGCTCGCCGAAACCGGCATGAACTTCCAGCGCGAAGAGTCATGGTTTCTTTCCTCCGAGGGCGCCGACATCCATCAGACAAAATATTCGACCGGCGCGGGATATACGGCGTATGCGTTTGCCGGATCCGAGATTCAGAAGCGGTCCTATCCGAACTCGTTCGGCGGGCACTGGCAAAACCGCGGATACGAACTGATCGAAGAAATGAAATTGGTGGAGAATGCCCGACGCGTGGCGGAAGAAGCGGTCGCATTGCACCAGGCGGCGCAATGCCCGGAGGGCGTGGCCACAATTATTTTGGATGGATCGCAACTGAGTTTGCAGATTCACGAATCCATCGGGCATCCGATTGAGCTGGATCGTGTGCTCGGCATGGAAGCAAACTTTGCGGGCGGGTCGTTCCTCACGCTTGAGAAACTGGGAACTCTGCGCTACGGCAGCGAACTGGTCAACGTCGTGGCCGACGCTCGGCAGGAACACGGACCCGGCCTCGGGACCTTCGCCTATGATGACGAGGGTGTGGCCGCCCAGTCGGCGCCAATTATCACAGATGGACGCTTCACCGGATATCTGAGCTCGCGCGAAACCGCTCACACCATCGGAGCCGCACGATCGGGTGGAACGCTGCGCGCCGAAGGTTGGAACCGTCTGCCCCTGATTCGCATGACCAACGTCAGCATTCTGCCCGGAGACAAGCCGCTGAGTCTGGAACAGCTCATTGCCGCGACCGACGATGGCATCTACATGCAAACCAACAAGTCCTGGTCGATTGACGACAAGCGCTACAACTTTCAGTTCGGATGCGAAATCGGGTGGGAGATCAAGCACGGTAAGCGGGGGCGGATGCTGAAAAATCCTTCATATTCCGGAATCACCACAGAGTTTTGGAATTCGATGGACGCGATCTGCTCGCGCGATGAATGGACTCTGTGGGGAACTCCAAACTGCGGCAAAGGCCAGCCGCAGCAGGTCGTGGGCACCGGACATGGCGCAAGCCCGGCCCGGTTCCGGAATATTCGCGTCGGCTCGGCGTATCAGGGAAGCTAGCAAAGAATTTGTAATTTTGTAATCGGGTAATTTGGTAATTTAAGAGCCCCGATTAGGGAGCATGGACCGGTTTCAAATTACCAAATTACCAAATTACACAATTACCAATTTCCATCAATGCTGACCAAAGAAAAAGCCGCAGACATCTTCGACCGAATTCGCCGCTTCTCGTCCGCCGATGAGGTCGAAGCCATCTTCACCGGCTCCCGCTTCGCGCTGACCCGCTTCGCCAACAACACCATTCATCAGAATGTCGAGGACGAGAACTCTATCGTTTCGATCCGCACGAATTTTGCGGGCCGGACGGCGCGTGCCACCACCAATCAGTTTGACGACGAGAGTTTGCAGCGGGCAGTCGCCGCTTCGGAGAATCTCGCGAGAGTGCAGGAACCGGACCCGAACTTGCTGCCGATGCCTGCGGCAGAGGAAACGGAGGGCCGGACGGGCGAGTCGCCCGTCCCCACACGTTTTTTTGACCAGACCGCAGCCATCACTCCCTCCGCTCGCGCCGAGGTGGTCCAGAGCATCGTGTCCGTTGCCGGCGAACACAAGCTGACGACGGCGGGCATCTACTCGAACTCGGAATCCTCCGAAGGAATCTTCAACTGTCGTGGATTAGCGAATTGGCATCGCCAGACGTTGGCCGAGATTTCCATCACCATGCTGGCCGAGGATTCGTCCGGCTGGCAGAAATTGAATTCCCCCGACGTGAGTAATCTCGATCCGGCCTGGCTCGCGGAGACGGCTGCGCAAAAGGCGGTCGAATCCGCCCATCCGCGGGAGATTGCGCCGGGGAAGTATACGGTAATTCTTGAACCGGCCGCTGTCCTCGACATTGTTGGCTTCATGTTTTGGGACTTCAGCGGCATGGCGATTCTCGACCAACGATCGTTTCTCAATGACCGGATCGGCGCCAAACTGTTTGGCGAGAACATCAACATCTGGGATGACGTCGCGCACCCTCTGCAGGCGGGTTCGCCGTTCGATGGCGAGGGCATGCGGCGCCAGCGCGTGCAATTGGTAGAAAGCGGCGTGGTGAAGCGCGTGGTGTATGCGCGCGCCACGGCACGAAAGATGAAAAATTCGGAGTATGCGGGCAAAGTCGGCCCCATCGAACCCACCGGGCACGGATTTCCCTTGCCGAACGAGGTGGGCGAGATGCCGCTGAACATTGTTTTTGGCGGCCCAGAAAGTCCGCGAAGCGTAGAGAAGATGATCGCCTCAACCGAGCGCGGCGTGCTGGTCACGCGCCTGTGGTACATCCGTGAAGTGGATCCATACGAGAAGATCGTGACCGGTATGACCCGCGACGGGACGTTCCTCGTTGAGAACGGCAAAGTCCAGTGTGGTCTGCGCAATTTCCGCTTTAACCAGAGCCTGCTCTCGATGCTGTCGAATGTGGAAGCGATGAGCGCCCCCGTCCGCGCCAGCGGCGAGGAATCGTTCGACATGGTGGCGCCGGCGATGAAGGTGAGGGAGTTTAACTTCACGGAAGCAACGAAGTTCTGAGCATTCAGCGCTCGCCAGTCAGCAGTCAAAATTCCATGGATTAATGCGGAACACGTTGCGGCTTCTCTTTGTCCCAAACAGTACTGATATAGTATCCAGACACTCTGGGATTGCACGGCGCAATTCGACCCGTTGGAGAAAGGGCGGGAAGGAAGTTCCAACCAGGAGGGAGCGGACTGTGTCCAGTCACAAGAAGATCACCGTCTCGAAAAACGGACCGTATCTCGTCTCCGGTTCGGTGCCGCTCGCTTTTCAGGCCATCGGAGTTAACAAAAACGGCGAGTCGACCGAGTGGGTAGAGGGCGACGCGCTTCCGGCCCCCGTGCAGTACGCGCTCTGTCGTTGCGGAAAATCGAAGACGAAGCCGTTCTGCGATGGCACGCACGCCAAGGTCGGCTTCGACGGGACTGAAACGGCCAGCCGCGAGCCCATCATGAAGCAGGCGCAACTGCTCGACGGGCCGACGATGCAGCTCGCCGACGCCGAGGCACTGTGCGCGTTCGCGCGCTTTTGCGATCCGCACGGCCAAGTGTGGAATCAGGTGAAAAGCACCGACGATTCCAAGGTGCGCGCCCAGTTTATCCGGCAGGTGGGAAACTGCCCCTCCGGCCGATTGATCGCCATCGACAAAAACACCGGAAAGCCAATCGAGCCGAAACTGCCGGAGTCGATCGGAGTAGTCGAGGATCCGACGCAGAAGTGCAGCGGCCCGCTGTGGGTGCGCGGGGGTATCCCGCTCATCGGCGCCGATGGCCAGGCCTACGAAATTCGCAACCGCATGACCCTGTGCCGCTGCGGCAGATCCGAGAACAAACCTTTCTGTAACGGAGCGCATGCGTCCGACCCCAAGTTTCGCGATGGTCTCGGCTGAACCGCAAACTTAACGTGCAGGGCGGACCGGCATGATCAAGAAAATCCAGATGGTTGGCCGTAAGTTCGTTTCCGGTGGTCTTCGTCGCGGATCGTCCGTTCATGCCGCATCTCTTCCTCCCAAGAATTGGCAAGCGAGCAAACCAAAGTGCTGAAAGCTGAGTGCTGAATGCTGAGTGCTCAACTACGCCCCTAAGTCCCTGTACCAGTGGCACTTCGCCGCCTTTGTTCCATGACTTCCGTAACTTTGCAATGCCGATGCTGGGGTGTAATCTCGCCCTGAAATGTGCACATGCTCACTGGGAGTGGTGCACGGTACGAACCGGAAGGAAGGTCGTCGCAAACGTGTCTGAAGCCGCCAAGGAAACCGTTGCTGAAGTCACCAAGAACCGAAGGGGTTATACGGACGTGCAAGGCGCGCCGCGCTTTCCCATCAAACTGCCGGTGGCATTGAAGTCGGCAGTCAACCAGTCTGGAGCCACGGGCCAGTCTGCAGTCATTGGAAAGACAGTCGAGACCGAGAACATTTCCGCCAACGGTGTCCTGTTCCGCATGGATGCCGATGTGCCTGTAGGTTCGGCTGTCGATTTTACACTCTCTCTTCCTGCCGATGTCGTGGGTGCAGAAGCCGACGTGCAGGTCGATTGTCGCGGACGAGTGGTGCGCAGTTTTGCGGATGGTGGCCGGCGTGGAGTCGGTGTGGTGATTGACGAGTACCGTTTTGAGCGCAGGTAGTTGGCGCAGTTCGATCGAGCAAGTTCGGCCGCGCAGGTAGGACGTGACCGGTAGTACGCGAAAAGAGGACGGATGGGCAGCACTTCGGTCGGCACTTCGGTCAGCACTCCGGTCAATGTCGAGCCAGGCGAAGTTGTTCAGCCTGAAGACGGCAAAGGCGCGATCCGCGTGATTGTGGCGGATACCCAAGCCATTTTCCGCGCCGGGCTGCGCAAGATCTTTGCGCTCGAAGATGACATACGGGTTGTCGGCCAGGCCGAGAGCCTCGATCAGACCGTTGCCGCCATTCAAAAATTTTCCGCCGACGTCGTAATCTTCGAGGCCGCCCTGACTCCGAATCCAGCCGACGCTGTTTCCGATCTTCTCCGGCAGAGTGCGACCTGCCGTTTGGTCGTTGTGCTGCAGGAGCCCGACCAGGAGATGACGCTCGACCTGTTCCGGCGCGGCGCGCACGGCATCGTTTCACGCGAAATTGAGCCGGAAATGCTGGTGGAATGCCTGCGCAAAGTCGCTCAGGGTGAACCCTGGCTCGACAGCCGCGCCGTCGGGTGGGTGATGCAGGCCTATCGCACGCAAGGCGTGCGTCCGGCAGGGTCGCGTCCTAAAGTGTCGCTCACGCCCAAAGAGTCGCTCATCGTCTCCTGCGTCACGCAGGGGATGAAGAACAAAGAGATTGCCCTGCGGGTTGGCACCACCGAGCAGGTGGTCAAGAATTATCTTCGCAAAGTCTACGACAAGCTGGGAGTGGCCGACCGTCTGGAACTCGCGCTCTACTGCCTGAATCACCGCGTGGTTGAGGGCGTAGGTCAGGCAAAGCCCGTCCCGCCCCCCCTACCAGCCAACGGCCAGGCTCCGGCGGCGCCGGAAACGCCCAACGCCGCGGCCGCTGCTTCGGGATCCCGCTCCTGATTCTTCTCTTCTAGTACAATTCTACGTTCAGTTCTCAGCTCTCAGTTAGAACTGCTGAACTTTTCACCGAGAACTGAGAACTGTCCCCTAAGAGAGGCAAACTATGAAAGGCGACGCAAAAGTCATTGCCATTCTGAACAAAGTGCTCAAAGCCGAGCTCACCGCCATCAACCAGTATTTCCTGCATGCCGAGATGTGCGAGAACTGGGGCTATGAAAGGATGGCCAAGCACATCCGCAAGGAATCCATCGAAGAAATGCAGCATGCCGAAATTCTGATAGAACGTATCCTGCTGCTCGATGGCGCTCCTAACATGACCGACTATTTCAAGATCAATATCGGGCAAACCCTGAAGCAGCAACTGGAGAACGATCTGCAGCTCGAATACACAGCCGTGAAACGCCTGAACGACGGGATCAAGGCCAGCGTAGCTGTCGGCGACAACGGTTCGCGCGAGCTGATGGAGAAGATCCTGCTCGACGAAGAACACCACATCGACTGGCTGGAAGGGCAACTGCACGCGATTAAAGAGATGACCTACGAGAATTACCTGGCCCAGCAGTTGCACAAGCCCGAGGAAAGCTAAGAACAGAAGGCTAACAGCAGCAGGCAGTCTTGTCAGTTGTCATCCCGATCCCTGAGCGAAGTCGAAGGGGAGGGATCTGCAGTTTGCGGGCAGTCCGCAGTCCGCGGCACTGATAGAATCGAGGCAATCACTTCGCACGGCGTCGGAGAGATGGCCGAGTGGCTGAAGGCGCACGCTTGGAAAGCGTGTTTACTCGAAAGGGTAACGTGGGTTCGAATCCCACTCTCTCCGCCACACAGTCTGCACTGCCAGAGAAATCTGCCTGCATTACTCTCAAAATCGTGCGAAATCGCCGCAATTTCGCACGTTTTCCAGAACGCCCAGCAGCTTAGGTGGGCGCGGACCGCGACGACTCAAGAAGGAAATCCATGATGAAATGTCGGAGCGAATCGATGAACCGTCTCCTCCATGGCCTGCAACACGATCTGGCCCAGAGCCTGTATGAATTTCGGCGAATCGTTAAGCCCCGCGCTCATTTCAAATTGCGCGATGCCCAGCCGGCGCACTTCTTCGCGCGCCTCGTGATCAATTTCACCCAGCGTCTCCACGTGATCGGAGACGAACGCCACCGGCACGACGCAAACCTCGCGAGCGTGTTCCGCGGCCAGATCGTGCAGCGTGCGGTGCAGGGAAGGTTGTAGCCACTTGCTTGCCCCCACCTTGCTCTGATAACAAAGCCGGTGCCGGTTGCTCCATCCACCGCGTTGCACAAGGAGCCGCACCGTGTCTTCAATCTGCCGCTGGTAAGGATCGCCTTTCTCAATCACCGAAACTGGCACGCTGTGCGCGCTGAACACAATCTCCGCTCGCTCCGGCACAGCGAACCGTGCCAGCGCTTCGTCAACTTTTTCAATCACGGCGTCGAGATAGGCCTCGTGCCGGTAGAAATTCTCCACGCAATATACGGGCATGTCGTCGTGAAAATGCCTGTGCCACTCATTCAAGCTCGAGCCCGTCGTGGTCGCCGAATACTGCGGATACAGCGGCAGCAACACCACCTCGTCGCACTGCGCCGCTTGCAGTTGCTGAACCGCCTCGCTCGTAAACGGGTGCCAGTACCGCATGGCCACAAAGCAGCGGGCATTGATTCCCTTTCTCGAAAGCTCCGCCTCGAGGGCTCCGGCCTGCCGCTCAGTGAACCGCCGGATGGGCGAACCTCCCCCAATCGTCGCGTAGTGGTGCCGCACCTTGCGCGCTCGCGTCGTCGAGATCAATTTGGCCAGGGGTTTACGCCCGATGCGGGCAAAGGGAAAATCAATAATATCGGGATCGCAGAAGAGGTTATAAAGAAAAGGTTCGATCTCTTCCAGCCTATCTGGTCCGCCCAGCTGAAACAGAACTACACCCACACGCCGTGATGTGCGCGTCATCCCCCAGAATCCCCAGAGCGGGCGAATTTACTCTGATCCGCGGCTGGAGTCAATGGTGGAGATCGAGCGGTGGAAATCAAAGTTGATAATGTCAGCTTGAATGTTGCATGATTGACCTTGGCTTGCTGGGGCTACTCATTCTCATTTTCGTATTTTCCATTACTCTCCTGCGTCGCTCCGGTCCCGGCCCGAAAAACTTGGAGGGCGTCTAAACTTGCAACACCCAAGAGTTTGCTGAAGGCGGGCCGCATTGTCACTGAAGGGTTGAGCACATTGCCCTGCACGACTGCCTACAATAAAGGAGAAAGTATCTGGCTGGGCTTCGACCTCGGTACACAAAGTGTCCGTGCGGTCGCAGTGTCGGACACCGGCCATGTGTTTGGACAGAGTTCCTATCCACTCACCAGCCGGCGTGACGGTCCGCGGCACGAGCAGGATCCCGAGGAGTGGTGGCGCGCGGTCGTCTCCGCCTGCCGTGTAGCTCTTGCCGACTTGCCCACCCGGTCCATCCGAGGGGTGGCCGTTGACGGTACCTCCGGCACCATCCTTCTCGTCAGCAGATCAGGCCGTGCACTCACCTCAGGGCTCATGTATGACGACACGCGAGCTACGGACGAAGCGGGCCGGGCCAACGAGGCCGGCGCCGCCATCTGGGCCTCGCTCGGATATCGCATGCAGCCGTCATGGGCACTGCCCAAGCTGCTTTGGTTGCTGCGTGAGCATCGCGGCATGCTCCCCCGCGCGCGCCTCGCTCACCAGACCGATTTCATCAACCACCGGCTGGCTGGTCGCGAGGTTTCATCGGACTCAAGTAACGCGCTCAAGACAGGCTACGATCTCGTCCGCGAAGCCTGGCCGTACGAAGTTCTTGACGCTCTCGGTGTGCCTGACCACATCATGCCCGCCGTCGTACGCTCCGGTACGCAACTCGGGACTGTTTGCAGCAAGGCCGCAGCGCTGACCGGCATCCCCGCCGGGACGCCGATTATTGCCGGCATGACCGATGGATGCGCCGCCCAGATGGGTGCGGGCGCCTTGGACGTTGGCAGTTGGAACTCCGTGCTCGGGACTACACTGGTTCTCAAAGGCGTGACCCGCGAACTGATACGCGATCCCACGGGCATGGTCTACTCGCACCGCTCACCGGATGGCAACTGGCTGCCGGGCGGCGCCTCCAGCACCGGAGCTGGCGTCTTTACAAAACAATTCCCCGGGCGTGACCTCGACGCGCTAAGCGCACAAGCAGCAGAACGAGAACCGGCGAACGTCATTGCTTATCCTCTTGTGTCTCGAGGCGAGCGTTTCCCTTTCACCGCGCCCGATGCGGAAGGATTTGTTCTCGGCGAGCCGATCGACGAAATCGATCTCTACGCGGCGCTGCTCCAGGGAGTGGCTTTCATCGAGCGGCTCTGTTTCGACTATCTCGACTTGCTAGGTGCGCCGGTCAGTGGTGACCTTAGCCTGACGGGTGGCGCAGCCCGCAACCGCTATTGGTGTCAGCTTCGCGCCGACATTCTCGGCCGGCCCGTTCACCTGCCTGAGAACGCCGAGGCCGCGTTGGGCATGGCCATACTAGCGGCTTCCGCGGGACGTCGCGTCTCTGACGTTGCCAAGCAGATGGTACGCATTCGCGAGGTGATCGACCCCCGGCCAGACCGTATCGCTCGTTTCCACGAACCATATTTACGGCTGGTGGAAGAGTTGGCACGCCGCGGCTGGGCCCAATCGGCACTGGTTGAGCATGGAAGAAGGAGGGCAGCGTGAGAACGGAGACCGAACCTGTCCCTCACCCCAACTCCTTATAACTTAGAACGTTTCTCCAGTGCTTCAAGAAGCTTATCGAAAGCTTCGGCGAAGAGGCGGACACCGTCGTCGGTCAGCTTATCGGTCACTTCTTTCATCGAAATCCCGAGCTTCGCCGTCGTCTCCATCGTCTTATTGGCGGAGTCGAGATCTTCGGTTAGACTGGCGCGCGGTCGACCGTGATCGCGGAAGGCATCGAACGTGGCCGGCGGAATTGTGTTCACCGTATCCCGACCGATCAGCTCTTCCACGTACAGAACATCGCAGTAATTCGGATTCTTGGTGCTGGTGCTGGCCCAGAGGACGCGCTGCGTCTGCGCTCCTTTGGCTGCCAACGCTTTCCAGCGTTTGCCGCTGACAATTCTCAAGTAACGCTGGTACGTCTGCTTTCCATTGGCGACCGCCACTTTACCGAGCAGGCTCTTCAATTGCTCCTGCTCGCGCGGGTCTTTGGATTTCTTGAGCCGCGCCTCGACAATGGAATCGATCGAACTATCGATACGGCTGATGAAGAAGCTGGCCACGCTGGCAATCTTGCTGACGTCGCCACCGCGTGCTGCGAGTTGTTCCAGCCCGGCAATATAAGCTGCCGCAACTCGTTCGTAGACTTCCTGAGAGAAAAGGAGAGTCACGTTA